>NZ_BBOX01000216.1 GCF_001553455.1 Streptomyces hygroscopicus subsp. hygroscopicus | reverse complement strand
ATCCAGTACCGCTCGCGCTGGAAGGGGTAAGCGGGCAGCGGGGCCTTCCGGGGGCCGCGGTCCTGGTGGTAGGCGGTCCAGTCGAGGTCCACGCCCGCCAGCCACAGCCGGGCCAGCGACTGGGTCAGTACCGCCTGGTCGGTGGTGGGGTCGGCCTGCGCGGGCAGGGTCGGCAGCAGCAGCGGCCAGCGCTCGCGCGAGCACGCGGGGTGGTTGCGGGCCATGGCGCCGAGGGACTGGCCGGGCCCGATCTCCAGCAGCGCGTCGTCGCCCCCGGAGAACAGGTGCGTGAGCATGTCGGAGAACTGGACGGTGCGGCACATGTGCTCGGCCCAGTAGCCGGGGTCCCGCAGCTGCCGCTCGGTGACGGGCGCGCCGGTCACGTTGGAGAGGTACGGGATGCGCGGCGCCGTGGGCCGCAGTTCGGCGCGGGCCCAGGCGGTGAGTTCCGGAGCGGCCGGGCGCAGGGCCGCCGAGTGGAACGCGTGCGTGGTGCGCAGGGCCCGGCCGGGGACGCCCGCGGCGGCCAGCCGCTCGGAGAACTCGGCGACGGCGTCCACGGGGCCGGACAGGACGGTGAAGGCGGGTCCGTTGACGGCGGCGACGTCGATGCCGGCCTGGGGCAACGGCCCGAACCGGGTGCGCAGTTCGGCGGCCGACAGGGGTACGGCGGTCATCGCCCCGGCCGGGAGCCGCGCGATGAGCTGCGCGCGGACCGCCGTCAGGGAGGCGGCCTCGGGGAGGGTCAGGCTGCCCGCCAGGCAGGCCGCCGCGAACTCGCCGACGCTGTAGCCGAGCAGCACCCGGGGGACGATCCCCCAGGACATCAGCAGCCGGCCGAGCGCGTAGTCGGCGGCGAACATCGCGGGTTGGACGATCTCGGTGGCGGCGAGCCCGTCCGGGCCGGCGGCGTCCGGGGTACGGCCCAGGAGGTCGGCGAGGTCCGCGGAGCCGGTCTCGCGCTCGCCGAGGAAGCCCTCGACGGGGTTGACGCCCAGCCGGTCGGAGAAGATCTCGGCGCACGCGTCGACCGCGTCGCGGAACACCGGCTCGGCGCGGTACAGGCCGCCGATCATGCCCCGGTAGTGCTCACCGACGCCGGCCAGCAGGAAGCCGGTCTGCCGCCGGGCGGTGTCCCGGCGGGCGAACACCCGGTGCGCGGCGTCCTCGCCCAGGGCGCGTACCGCGTCGTCGGGCGAGGAGACGACCGCTGCCCGGCGGTGCTCGAACACCGCCCGGCCGGTCTGGAGGGAGTAGGCGATGTCGGCGAGCCGGTCCGCGTCCCGCTCACCGGTGCCGCCCCCGGCCGGGTCCGCCGCCCGCCGCGCCGTGTCCCCTCCCGCCGCGTCCCCGGACAGCTCGCCGTGCCAGTCGCGCAGTCGCTCCGTCATCCGGTCCGCGGCGTCGGCGGTGCGGGCGGACCAGACCAGCAGCTGGTGGTCCCGGGGGGCGGGCCGGCGGGCGGGGTCGGGGGCGGGTGCCTCCTCCACGACGACGTGGGCGTTGGTGCCGCCCATGCCGAAGGCGCTGACCCCGGCCCGGCGCGGGGTCTGGCGCCGGGGCCAGGGGCGCAGGCTCGTCACCACCTCCAGCCGGTCGGCGGAGCGCGCCAGCTGGGGGTTGGGCCGCTCGAAGTTGAGGGTCGGCGGAATCTCCTCGTGGTGCAGCGCCAGCGCGGTCTTGATCAGGCCGGTCACCCCGGCCGCCCGGTCCAGGTGGCCGAGGTTGGTCTTCACCGAGCCGATCGCGCAGCGGGTGACGCCGTCCACGTCGAAGACGCGTTGCAGGGCGGCGATCTCGATGGCGTCCCCGAGGTTGGTGGCGGTGCCGTGCGCCTCCACGTAGTCGATGTCGGCCGGGGAGAGTCCGGCGCTGGCCAGCGCCTCGGCCATGACGGCGGACTGGCCGCGTACCCCGGGAGCGGTGAACCCGACCTTGTTGGCGCCGTCGTTGGTGACGGCCCAGCCCCGGATGACGGCGTAGACCCGGTCGCCGTCGGCGAGGGCGTCCGCCAGCCTGCGCAGCGCGACCACGCCGACGCCGCTGCCCACCGGGGTGCCCTGGGCGGAGGCGTCGAAGGCCCGGCACCTGCCGTCCGGGGACGACATGCCCGCCTCCTGGTGGAGGTAGCCCACCCGGTGGGGCACGAACACCGACACGCCGCCGGCCAGCATCATGTCCGCCTCGCCGCTGACCAGGGCCGTGCAGGCGAGGGACACCGCGACCAGCGAGGTGGAGCAGTAGCTCTGCACGGTGTAGCAGGGCCCGGTGAGGTCGAAGGCGTAGGCCGTCCTGGTCGCGAGCGAATCCTTGTCGTTGGCCAGGCCGATCTGGGTCTCGCCGACGCTTTCGGCGAGGTCGGGCCGGTTGCTGAGGTTGTTCAGCAGGTACCAGCTGACACCGGTGCCGGCGACCACGCCGATCGTCCCGTCGAAACGCGCCGGGTCGGTCCCGGCGTCCTCCAGGGTGTGCCAGGCGCTCTCCAGGAACAGCCGCTGCTGCGGGTCCAGGAGCTGCGCCTCCTTGGGGGTGTAGCCGAAGAACCCCGCGTCGAAGCGGTCGATGTCCTCCAGCACCGATCCGGCCCGGACGTAGGCCGGGTTCCTCAGCAGTTCCTCACCGACCCCGGCGGCCCGGAGCTCCTCCTCGGTGAAGTGGGTGATGGTGTCCTTGCCCGCCCGGATGTTGCCCCACAGGGTCCGGACCCCGTCGGCGCCGGGGAACCTGCCCGCCATGCCGACGAGCGCGATGTCGGTCCCGGATTCGCCGGTCCGCGGCTCGTCCGGCTGGTCCTCGTTCGTCTGCCAGCTCACTTGCCCGTCCTCCTGCGCTTGATGGCCGAGGCGGCGGCCTGGGACCGGCGTCGCCGTCCGCGTGCCGCGCCGTCTTCCTCGGTGTCCTGGTGCCGCGTTGCGGGGGTCTCGCCGTGCGTGCCGCCGCCGGGGCGGGAGGCGTCGAGGAGGCGGGCGAGCTGCGCCACGGTGGGGTGTTCGAAGAGGCTCGCCGCCGCCAGTTCGGTGCCGAACTCGGCGCCCAGCCGGTTGACCATGGCCAGCCCGACCAGGGAGGTGCCTCCCAGTTCGAAAAAGGGGTCGTGCGCGCCCACCTGTTCCAGGCCGAGCAGCTCCTGCCACACGTGGGCGACCCGGCGTTCGGTCTCCGTGCCCGGGGCGGTGTAGGGGACCCGCAGCTCGGGCCGGGGGTGGCGCTGTCCGGCGGGGGCCGCCGCGCCCTCCCCGGCCAGGGCCGACGGGTCCGCCAGCGTCCGCATGGTGGCCACGAGGTCCTCCAGCGGCTGGTTCAGCGCGTAGAGGTGGGCGGGTCCGGCGGCGATGGCACGACCGAGCGCGGCGGTGCCCTCCTCCTCGGTGAACCCGAACTCCTCCCGGCTGCGCCGCGCCCGCTCCAGCAGCTCGGGCGCGGCGGCGTACGCCTCGGCCTGCCACCGGTCGAACTGCCAGGCGCCCCAGCCCACCGAGACGACCCGGTGCGCCACGCGTCCCGCCCCGTCCTCGGCGGTCGCGAAGGCGTCGAGGAAGGCGTTCGCCGCCGCGTAGTCGCCCTCGCCGTGTCCGCCGGCCGCCGTAACGGTGGACGAGTACAGGACCAGCAGTCCGGGCGGGTCGGCCCGGAGCGCCTCGGCGAGGGACAGGGTGCCGAGCACCTTGGGGGCGAGGACGGCGGCGGCCGCCTCGCCAGTCTTGGTCTGGAGCAGCCCGCCCCCGGGCACACCGGCGGCGTGGACGACGCCGTCCAGGCCGCCGAAGTGCTCACGGACGGTCCGGACGGCCGCGGCGGCCCCGGCCGGGTCGCTGATGTCGGCGGTCACCGGGAGCACCTCGGCGCCCGCCGCGCGCAGTTGCCTGACGGCCAGCAGGATGCCGCTGATCCGGTCGTCGGAGCGGTGGGTGTCGAGCCACCAGTCCCACATCTCGGGTTCGGGGAGTTCCGTCCTGCCGATCAGGGCGAGTTTCGCCCCCAGCGGGGCGAGCCTGCGGGCCAGGGCCAGGCCGAGGCCGCCGGTACCCCCGGTGATGGCGTACACCCCGCCCGGCCGCCACACCTGGTCGTCGGCAACCTCGGGCAGCCGTACCGGCGCGAGCCCCGGCAGCCAGCGCCGTCCCCGGCGCCAGCCGCTCAGCACCTCGTCGCCGGTGTCGGCGGTGTCGGCGGTGTCGGCGGTGTCGGCGGTGTCGGCGGTGTCGGCGGTGTCGGCGGGGGGCCACGGCCGGAACTCGCGCAGCAGGTGCTCGGCGGCCGTCCCGGGCCGCTCGGCCGGGTCGAGGTCGACGCAGCGGCAGCGGATGTGCGGGTACTCCACGACGAGCGAGCGGGCGAGTCCGACGGCGGGGGCGGACAGCGGGTCCACGGCCTCCCCGCCGAGGATGTCGAAGGCGCCCGGGAGTCCGACGACGAGTTCCACCTCGCGGCCCGGCATGACCCGGCCGATCGCCTGCACCAGCCACAGCAGGCTGTAGAAGCCGTGGTCCAGGGCGGTGCCCGGGTCCCGGTCCGGTCCGCCGGCCACCGCGTGCTCATGGCCGTAACCGTGGACCACCCGCAGCGGTCCCGCCGATCCGCCGGGCGTCCGGCTCACCTCGGTCAGCAGGCGTTCGTAGTGTCCGGGCAGCGCGGGATCGATGGTGGCGGAGCCCTCCCGGAACGCGTACCGCGCACCGGGCTCGACCAGCACCACCCGGTTTCCGGTGGCGGCCCGCTCGGCCAGTGCCCCGCCGAGTCCGGCCCGCCCGGCCAGTACCAGCAGGGTCGCGGGCTCCGGCGGGGAAACCGGAGGCAGCGCGTCCTGGCGGTGCCAGGTGGGGGCGAGGAAGCGGGTCCCGCGGTCACCGGCCCCGCTCCCCGGGCCGTCGCCGGAGCGGGAGGTGCCCGTGCCGGGCCGCGCCGGGGCGAGGGCCGGCCAGTACCGGACGCGCTGGAAGCGGTACGACGGCAGCCGCAGCAGTCGGCGCCCGTCGGAGCGGGCCGCGCTCCAGTCCACCGCGCAGCCGAGCTGCCACAGACCGCTCAGCGCCGACAGCCAGGCGCCGCGGCCGAGGGGCTCGCCCGGCGGGGGTACCAGCCGCACGACCGGCGCCGTGGCGCCCGTCGCGTCGTCGGCGCCCGTCGTGACGTCAGCATCCGTCGTGACGTCGGCGCCCGTCGTGACGTCGGCTTCCGCCGCGTCGTCGGCGTCCGTCGTGACCAGGACGCTCGCGTACGGGCCGAGGCCGTGGAGCGGGCTGCCGGCCGGGTCCCGCTGGGCGGCGGCCTTCGCCCAGTAGGCGGGGTCGGCCGCCTCCTGGGCGGTGAGCAGGTCGCCCGTCGCCCAGGAGATCACGTTGACCCGTGGCTCCTGGAAGCCGACCTTCGCCGCGTGGCCGGTGTCCACGGCCAGGGACAGCGCGTCCGCCAGGCCGCACACCCCGGCCAGGCAGGCCGCCACGTACTGTCCGGAGCCTCGCGCGAGGATCACGGACGGGCCGAGCCCGTACGCCTCCAGCAGCCGCGCCAGCGCGTAGTCCACGGTGAAACCGGCCAGTTCGGCGACCGTCCGCCCCGGGCCATCGCCCTCCGCGGCCGTCCGCCCCGGACCGTCAGCCTCCGCGGCCGTCCGCCCCGGACCGTCAGCCTCCGCGGCGGGCCGCTCTCGCAGTGCGAGGGTGTCCCGCGGATCGACGCCGAACCGCGCCGCCGCCGGCTCCGCGCACGCGTCGACCGCCGCCCGGAACGCGGGCTCGGTGTCGTACAGCTCGCGAAGGCCGTCCGGCCGGGACCGGCCGCCGCCCAGGACGAGGCCGATGCGGTGCTGCCGCTCCGGCGACACCTGCCCGTCGGCGCCCTCCTCCGCCCGCAGCCGGGCCACGGCGTCCGCCACGTCGCGGCATACCAGGGCCCGGCGGACCGGGAAGGCCGTGCGTCCGGTCCGGGTGGTGAACGCCACGTCCGCCAGGGCGAGTTCCGGGTGTTCGGTGAGGTGGTCGGCGAGGGCGGCCGCGGCCTCGCGCAGGCTGGCGCGGTTGGTCGCGGACAGGGTGATGATCTCTTCGGCGGGTTCGCCCTCGGCGGCCTGCCCAGGCCGCTCGGCCTCCGGCGGCCGGGTCTGCTCCAGCACCAGGTGGATGTTGGTGCCGGACCAGCCGAAGGAGCTGACACCGGCCCGGCGCGGGATGCCGTCGGTGTCCCCCGACGCCGGCAGGGGCTGCCGTTCCCGGGCCGGACGCACCGGACCGTCGAGGGTCACCTCGGGGTTGGGGTTCTCCAGATGGAGATCGGCCGGTACCTCGCCGGTCCGCAGCGCCATGACCGTCTTGATCAGCCCCGCCATGCCGGCCGAGGTGAGCAGGTGGCCGACGTGGGACTTGACCGCGCCCACGAGCAGGGGGTGCGCCGCGGACCGGTCGCCGAAGACATCGCGCAGCGCGCTGAACTCGATGGCGTCGCCCAGGCTCGTGCCCGAGCCGTGCGCCTCGACGAAGCCGATGTCGTCGGGGCGCAGGCCCGCGTCGGCGAGCGCGGCGCGCACGACGGCCGCCTGGGCCGAACGGCTCGGCGCCGTCAGGCCGTTGCTCTGTCCGTCCTGCGTCATCGCGGACCCCCGGATCACGGCGTGGCCGGTCCGGTGCTCCCGCTCGCTGTCCCGGACCCGCTGGAGGACGACGGCCCCGGCGCCCTCGCCCGCGACGAACCCGTCCGCGCTCACGTCCCAGGTCTTGCAGCGCCCGTCGGCGGACAACATGCTCATCTTGCACGCCTGGACGATCGCCTGCGGATCGATGATCGCCGAGGCACAGGTGACGACGGCCAGGTCGCATTCGCCCCGGCGCAGGCTCTGCACCGCCATATGGGTGGCGGTCAGCGCCGAGGAGCACGCCGTGTCCACCGTCACGCACGGGCCCCGCAGGTCCAGGTGGTAGGCGATGCGTCCGGCCGCGGCGCTGGAGGACAGCCCGAGGAAGAAGCTGGGGTCGTCGAAGCACTCGGTGCCCTCCGCCTCCAGCTGTCGCCGCTGGTACTGGCTGGAGTCGCCGAGGCCGACGAAGACCCCGGTCCGGCTGGCGCGCAGCCGCTCCGCCGACAGGCCCGCGTCCTCCAGCGCCACCCAGACCGTCTCCATCAGCAGCCGGTGCTGGGGGTCCAGCCGGAGCGCCTCGCGCGGTGTGCAGCCGAAGAACTCGGCGTCCCAGTCCGCGAGGTCGGGCACGAAGGACGCCTTCCTGGTGTACGCCTTCCCGGGCACGCCCTTGCGGGGGTGGTAGTAGGCGTCCATGTCCCACCGGTCCGGCGGCACCTCGGAGGCGGTGTTCACCCCCTGGAGCAGGTTCCGCCAGAACCGCTCCGGGGTGTCGGCGCCACCGGGGAAGCGACAGCTCATGCCGACGACCGCGACGGGCTCGTCGGACGCCGCGGCCGGGGCGGGCGCCGCCGCCGCGAGAGCCGGGGCGGCCGCGTCGGCGCCGCCGGTGAGGAGCTGGTGGAGGTGGCGGGCCAGGGCGAGCGGGGTGGGGTGGTCGAAGGTCAGCGTGGCGGGCAGCCGCAGGCCGACGGCCTGGGAGAGGCGGTTGCGCAGTTCGACGGCGGTCAGCGAGTCGAATCCCAGGTCGGTGAAGGGCCGGGCCGCCTCCACGGTGGCGCCGCGGGCGTGTCCGAGCACGGTGGCGGCCTGCCCGGAGACCATGTCCAGCAGGTGCCGCTCCTGTTCGGGAGGGGTCAGCCCGGCCAGCCGGCGCCGCAGCTCCCGGGAGCCGCCGGTCTCGCCGCCGCTGTCGGCGGTGCGCCGGCCGGTGCCCGTGGGCCGGGCCAGGGCGCTGAGCAGTGGGGGCACCGGGCCGGCCCGCAGCAGGGCGGGGAGGTTCAGCTTGGCCGGCACCATCACCGGCAGGTTGTGCGCGAGAGCGGCGTCGAAGAGGCCCAGCCCCTCCTCCGGGGTCATCTCGGCGACGCCCGAGCGGGCGAAGCGTTCCCGGTCGGTGGCGCTCAGGCCGCTGGTCTGTCCGCTGCCCTGGCCCCACCACCCCCAGGCCAGGGACACGCCCGGCAGCCCCGCGGACCGGCGGGCCGCCATGAGGGCGTCGACCGCGGCGTTCGCCGCCGCGTAGTTGCCCTGCCCCGGGCTGCCCAGGACGCCGGCGGCCGAGGAGCAGACCACGAACAGCGCCAGGTCCAGTTCCCGGGTCAGCTCGTGCAGATGGTGGGCGGCGTCCACCTTCGGCCCGAACACCCGCTCCGTGCGCGCGGCGTCCAGGGCCTCGATCACGCCGTCGTCGAGCACCGCCGCGCAGTGCACCACACCGGTCAGCGGGTGTTCGGCCGGTATCGCCGCCAGCAGCGCCGCGACGTCGTCGCGATCGCCCACGTCGCAGGCCACCAGCTCGGCCCGGGCACCGGCCGCCGCCAGCTCCGCCCGCAGCTCCCGCGCCCCGGGCGCCTCGGCGCCGCGCCGGCTCGCGAGCACCAGGTGCCGCACCCCGTACCGGGTCACCAGATGCCGGGCCAGCCGCCGTCCCAGGTCACCGGTGCCGCCGGTGAGCAGCACCGAGCCCGCGGGGTCCAGGGGGCGGTCCACGGTGACGACGATCTTCCCGGTGTGCCGGGCCCGGGCCATGAAGCGGAACGCCTCGGGGAGTTGCCGCACCCCGAACACGGTCGCCGGCAGGGGGTGCAGCACACCCCGTCCGAACAGCTCCATCAGCGCGGCCAGGGTCTCCGCGACCCGGTTCATCCCGGCGTCCAGCGCGTCGTAGGCGTGGTACCGGACGCCGGGGCGCAGCGCGGCGACCTGTTCCTGGCTCCGGATGTCGGTCTTGCCCATCTCCAGGAACCGTCCGCCGTCGGCGAGCAGCCGCACCGAGGCGTCGACGTACTCCCCGGCCAGGGAGTTGAGGACGACGTCCACTCCCCTGCCGCCGGTCGCGGCGCGGAGGTCCGCCTCGAAGTCCAGGCTCCGGGAGGAGGCGATGTACCGCTCCGGTACGCCCAGGTCGCGCAGGACGTGCCACTTCGGCGGGCTCGCGGTGGTGAGGACCTCCGCGCCGAGGTGGCGGGCGAGCTGGATCGCCGCCATTCCCACCCCGCCGGTGGCGGCGTGGACCAGCAGCGACTCCCCCGGCTGGAGACCGGCCAGGTCGCACAGGCCGTAGTAGGCGGTCAGGAAGACCACCGGGACGGTCGCCGCCTGGGCGAACGACCAGTCCTCGGGCATCCGGACCCAGCCGCGCCGGTCGCTGATCACCTCCGAGCCGAAGGAGCCGAGGCCGATCCCGGCCACGCGGTCGCCCGGGGCGAGGTCGGTGACGGCGGAGCCGACGTCCAGGACGACGCCGGCCGCCTCGGTGCCCAGCAGCCCGGCGTCACCGCCGGCCATGCCCAGGCCCGCGACCACGTCGCGGAAGTTGAGCCCGGCGGCCCGTACCGCCACCCGGATGTGGCCCGCGGGCAGTTCGTCCGGCCGGTCGGCGGAGAGCCATTCGAGGCGGTCCGCCGATCCGGCGGACCGCATGCCGACGCGGAGTGCGGGCCGGGTCCCGTCCGACGGGCCCAGCGCGCTCGGCGGCACGGGCAGCAGCGCGGAGCGGGCGGTGCGGACCAGGCGGGGTACGTGTGCGCCGTCCCGGCGCCAGGCGAGCTGCGGTTCGTCCGCGGCCAGCAGCGCGGCCAGGTCGGCGGCGGCCGGCGCGGTGCCCTCGGCCACATCGAGCAGGGTGATCCGGCCGGGGTGCTCCGACTGGGCCGAGCGCACCATCCCCCACACCGCGGCGGCGCCCTCGTCCGTCCGCTCGCCGGGGGCCACGGCGACCCCGGCCGTGGTCACCACGACCAGTCGTGCCTCGGCGCACGCGTCGTCCGCCAGCCAGCGCCGCACGGTTTCCAGGGCCTGGACCGCCGCCGCCCGCGCGCCCGGTGCTCCGCTGCCGCCGGGCGCCTGCCAGATCACCGCGCCCGGGGACGCCTCGGGCGGGGCCGTGGCGACCGCCAGGTGGTGCCGGTCCGCACCCCACACCGTCCAGTCCTGGCCCGGCGCGCCGGGCGGCGGGGCGAGAAGGTCGCGGGACAGCGGAAGCCATGCCTGGTGGTAGAGGTGGTCGGCGTGCGCGGGCGGGCCGGTCAGCCGGCCGGCGGGGAGTTGCCGCAGCGTCAGGCCGGCTGCCGTCAGTACCGCGTTCCCGGCCGAGTCGGCGATGTCCAGCCGTACGGTTCCGTCGTCGGCGGCGGCCGTGATCCGCACGCGGACCCGGAGCGCGCCCGTGGCGTGCAGCCGTAACCCGGACCACGCGAACGGCATCCACGGAGCGCCGTCGCGTGCCGCGGGCAGCGCGTTGCCGACGACCAGGGCGTGCAGCGCGGCGTCCAGCAGGGCCGGGTGCAGGCCGAAGGCGGTCGCGTCCGCCCGGCCGCCGTCCGGCAGGGCGGCCTCGGCGAAGGTCTCGCCGTTCCGGTCCCAGGCGGCCTCGAGGCCGCGGAAGACCGGTCCGTACGCGAGGTCACGGGCCTGAAGGTCGTCGTACACGCCGGTCACCGGGAGCGGTACGGCGCCCGGGGGCGGCCAGGTGCGGGCCCAGTCGTCCGCGTCCTTGTGCGGCGGGGCGCCGGGGGCGGGGGCGAGGGTGCCGGTGGCATGGCAGGTCCAGCCGCCGTCACCGTGTTCGGGGCGCGCGTGGATGGTCAGCGTGCGGGTGCCGTCCCCGGAGACGTCGCCGACCCCGACGCGCAGCTGGGTCGCCCGGCCGTCCTCGACCACCAGCGGTACCTGGATGGCCAGTTCCTCCAGCACCGGGCAGCCGGCCTCGTCGCCCGCCCGGACGGCCATCTCCGCCAGGCACGCTCCCGCCACCACCGCGAGCCCCTCCACCCGGTGGTCGGCCAGCCACGGCTGGTCCGCGAGCGACAGCCGCCCGCTGAGCACGAGGCCGCCGTCCTCCGGCACCTCCACCGCCACGCTCAGCAGGGGGTGGTCCAGTCCGGAGAGCCCGTGCGCGCGGGCGCCGGCCGCCTGGGCCCCGCTGGTCAGCCAGTAGCGTTCGCGCTGGAAGGCGTAGGTCGGAATCTCCACCGGCTGCCGTGCCGCGTCGTCGAACAGGGCGGCCCAGTCGAGGTCCACGCCCCGGGCGAACAGCGCGCCGGCCGCGAGCAGGAACCGCTCCCGGCCGCCTTCGTCACGCCGCAGCGTGCCCGCCGTGGCCACCGGGCCGGCGGCCGCGGCGGCGGCCGTGTCCTCGATGCTCGCCGTGATGACCGGGTGCGCGCTCACTTCCACGAACGCGTCGAAGCCCCGCTCCATCAGCAGGCGCGTCACCGGTTCGAACCGTACCGGCTCCCGCAGATTCCGGTACCAGTACCGGGCGTCGAGCCGGGTCCCGTCGATCACGTCGCCGGTCACCGTCGAGTACAGGGTGATCTCGCCACGGCCGGGCCTGACCGGGGCGAGGGCCTCCAGCACCGCGTCCTCGATGGCCTCGACGTGCGCGGAGTGCGAGGCATAGACCGTGCCGGGGATCACCCTGGCCCGTACGCCGTCCGCCGCGCACCCGGCCACCAGTGCCTCGACGGCCTCGGTGTCGCCGGAGACCACCACCGAGGCCGGCCCGTTGATCGCCGCCACCTCCAGGAGTCCCTCGACGGCCCCGATCCGCTCCCGTACGGCGTCCACCGACAGCGCCACCGACGCGATGCTGCCCCGGCCGACCAGCCGGCCCGCCACCCGGCTGCGCAGGACGGCCACCCGCGCGGCGTCCTCCAGCGACAGCACGCCCGCCACGCACGCGGCGGCGACCTCGCCCTGGGAATGGCCGGTCACCGCGTCCGGCTCCACGCCCACCGAACGCCACAGGGCCGCCAGCGACACCGACATCGCGAACAGCACCGGCTGCACGACGTCGTCCAGGGGCGGCGCGTCCGGGGCACCGCGCACCACGTCCATCAGGGACCAGTCGGTGTACGGCGCCAGGGCCGCCGCGCACTCCTCCAGCCGGGCCCGGAACACCGGCGAGGTCTCGGCCAGTTCCCGTCCCATACCGGCCCACTGGGAACCCTGGCCGGGGAAGACGAACACCACCCGGCCGCGCTCCAGGGCGGGCATCCCGTCCGCCGTCACCACTCCCGCGGCCGGCTCTCCCCGCCGCACCGCGTCCAGCCCCGCCACCAGCCGCTCCCGGTCGGTGCCGACCACGAGCGCGCGGTGCGCCAGGCTCGCCCGCCCGGCCGCCAGCGCGTGTCCGATGTCGTCGGCGCTCAGGTCCGTCCGCGCCCCGGCGAAGGAGGCCAGCCGTCCGGCCTGCGCGCGCAGCGCCTCGGACGAGGCCGCGGACACCACCCACGGCACCACGTCCGCGGGCGGGGCCTGCCGCCGTGCGGGGGGTTCCTCGGCGGGTGCCTGCTCCAGCACCACATGCGCGTTGGTGCCACTGACGCCGAAGGAGGAGACGGCGGCGCGGCGCGGACGGCCGGTCACCGGCCAGGCCCGCGCCTCGGTGACCAGAGCCACGGCTCCC
>NZ_BBOX01000215.1 GCF_001553455.1 Streptomyces hygroscopicus subsp. hygroscopicus | reverse complement strand
GACATCCACGTCCGCGCCCGACAGCCGCGCACCGGCCAGCGCCTGGCGGATGACCCGCTCCTGAGACGGCCCGTTCGGCGCGGTCAGACCGTTGGACGCGCCGTCCTGGTTCACCGCGCTGCCCCGCACCACGGCCAGCACCCGATGCCCGTTGCGCCGGGCGTCAGCCAGCCGCTCCAGCAGCACCAGACCCACACCCTCGGAGAAGCCGGTGCCGTCGGCGGCGTCCGCGAACGCCTTGCACCGGCCGTCCGGCGCCAGCCCCCGCTGACGGCTGAAGTCGATGAAGATCCCGGGGGTGGACATCACGGTGGCGCCGCCCGCCAGCGCCATCGAGCACTCGCCCGAACGCAGCGACTGGCTCGCCAGGTGGATCGCCACCAGGGACGACGAACACGCCGTGTCCACCGTCACCGCCGGCCCCTCGAGCCCGAAGGTGTAGGAGATCCGGCCGGAGGCGACACCGCCGGAGATTCCCGTGCCCTGGTACCCGTCGATGGATTCCAGCGCGGTGGCCGCCCAGGAGATGTAGTCGTGCTGGATGACTCCCGCGAACACCCCGGTGCTGCTGCCCTTCAGGGAGTCCGGGGCGATACCGGCCTGTTCCAGGGTCTCCCAGGCGGTCTCCAGCAGCAGCCGCTGCTGCGGGTCCATCGACTGGGCCTCCCGCGGGCTGATCCCGAACAGTGCCGCGTCGAACGCGTCGGCGTCGTCCAGGAACCCTCCGCTGCGGGCGTAGGTCTTGCCCGGCGCGGCGGGGTCCGGGTCGTACAGCTCCGGCACGTTCCAGCCGCGGTTCCGGGGGAACTCGGCGATGCCGTCCCTGCCTTCCGCCACCAGGCGCCACAGGTCCTCCGGCGAGGTCACCTCACCGGGGAACCGGCAGGCCATGCCGATCACCGCGATGGGTTCCGCGTTCCTCGCCTCCAGGTCCCGCAGTTGGAGACGGGTGTCGTGGAGTTCCCCGCTGACGCGAACGAGATAGTCGCGTAGCTTGCCGTTCTCGTCCATGGATCGCCTTTCACCCGGTTACGGGAAGAGGAATCGAGCAGAGGAGGGGAGGGAGCGGAACGCGGACCCGGGGCCGGCTCACGCGCCCAGTTGCCGGTCGACGAACTGGAGCAGTTCTTCCGTGGACGAGGCGTGCAGGTGTTCCACGAGCGTCGCCCCGCGTGTCTCCGCCGCCTCGGACGCGTCCGAGGGCGACAGCAGGCTCCTGAGCCGGTCGGCCACGCGCGCCCGGGCCGTCTCCGGCTCCAGCCGCGCCAGGACGCCCTCGATCCTGTCGATCTCCCCCAGCACCCAGTCGAGGTCTCCGGAGGAGCCGGGCACCAGCTGGTCGCGCAGATGACGGGCGAGGCCCAGGGGGGTGGGATGGTCGAAGGTGAGGGTGGCGGGCAGCCGCAGGCCGGTGGCCCGGGACAGCCGGTTGCGCAGTTCCACCGCGGTCAGGGAGTCGAATCCCAGAGCGGCGAACGGCTCGTTCACGTCCACCGTGGCCGCCCGGGCATGACCGAGTACGGCGGCCGCCTGACGGCACACCAGGTCCCGCAGGTGCAGGTCCCGTTCCGCGGGCGGCATCCCGGTCAGCCGCCCCCGCAGGTCCTCGGCGTCGTCCCGGGCGCCGCCCCGGTCGGCGGCCCGCAACACGGTGACTCCGCTCGGGGCCACCTCCCGGAACAGGGGCGGCACCTCGCCGGTCCGGGCCAGTGCGGTGAGGGCGAGTTTCACCGGGACCACGACCGGCAGGTCGTGCGCCAGGGCCGCGTCGAACGACGCCAGGCCCTCGGCCGCGGTCAGCGGTGCCACGCCCTGGCGGGCCAGCCGTTCCCGGTCGGTCGCGCTCAGCCCGCTGGTCAGTCCGCCGCTGTCCCGGACCCGTTCCCACCAGCCCCAGGCCAGGGAGGTCCCCGGCAGACCGGCCGCCCGCCGCGCCCGCACCACCGCGTCCACCGCCTGGTTGGCCGCGGCGTAGTTCCCCTGGCCGGGGGTGCCGAGGACTCCGGCGGCCGAGGAGAAGACCACGAACAGGGCGAGGTCCGCGGTGCGGGTCAGGTCGTCCAGGTGCCGGGCGGCGTCGGCCTTCGGGCCGAAGACCCGCGCCACGCGCCGCTGGTCCAGGGCCGGGATGACACCGTCGTCCAGGGCGCCGGCGGTGTGCACCACACCGGTCAGCGGGTGCTCCGCCGGGACCGAGGCCAGCAGCTCCGCCACGGCCGCGCGGTCGCTCACATCGCAGGCGGCCAGCTCCACGCGGGCACCGGCGGCTTCCAGCTCCGCCCGCAGTTCCCGGGCTCCGGGCGCGTCGGCACCGCGCCGGCTCGCGAGCACCAGGTGCCGCGCCCCGTACCGGGCCACCAGATGCCGGGCGACCAGTCCGCCCAGGTCACCGGTTCCGCCGGTGATGAGGACCGACCCCTCCGGGTTCGGTGCGACCGGCGTGGTGCCGTCGGCGGCGAGCCGGACCAGCCGCGGCGCGTACAGGCCGCCCTCCCGGGCGGCGAGCTGGGGTTCGCCGGTACCGAGCACCGCGCGCCACGGCACGTCGTCCGGCCCGGTGCCCGGCTCCAGGTCGAACAGGGTGATCCGGTCCGGGTTCTCCGACTGCGCCGAACGCACCAGTCCCCATACGGCCGCGCCGCCCACGTCCACCTGTTCGTCCGGCCGTACGGCGACACCGGCGCGGGTCACCACGACGAGCCGCGCGCCGGTGCACGTGTCGTCCGCCAGGAACCGCTGAACGGTGGCCAGCGCCGCGCACGCCGCGCGCCGCCCGGTCGCCGGGTCGGCGCCCCCGGGGGCCGCCCACACCAGCGTGACCGACCGGGCCCCGGGGACGGCCGGGGTACCGGGGACGGCCGGGGTACCGGGTACGGCCGGGGTACCGGGGGCGGCCGGGCCACCGGGGACGGCCGGGCCACCGGGGACGGCCGGGCCACCGGGGACGGCCGGGCCACCGGGGACGGCCGGGGTACCGGGGACGTCCTGGTCCCCGGAGACGGTCGGGCCTTCAGGAACGGCCGGGCCACCGGAGACGACCAAGTCCCCAGGAACAGCCAGGCCACCCGAGACAGCCGGAGCACCGGGGCCGTCCTGGCCCCCAGGAACAGCCGGGGCACCGGAGACGCCCGGGGCACCTGAGACAGCCGGGGCACCGGGGCCGTCCTGGCCACCGGGGACGGCCAGGCCACCCGAGACAGCCACATCCCCAGAAACAACCGGGCCACCGGAGATGACCACCTCCCCGGAAACAGCCGGGCCCTCGGGGGCGTCGGGCCACAGGGTCCAGTCCACGGCCGCGGATCCGGGCTCCGCCGTCCGCTCGGCGGCCACCGGCAGCCACTCCTCGCGGAGCAGATGGGCCCGGTGCCCGCCGCCGGGCACCGTGTCGGCCGGCAGGGGCCGGAGGGTCAGTCCGTCGACCGACAGCACCGCGCCACCGGCACCGTCGGCGACCTGTATCCGCGCCGCACCACCCGGACCGGCCGTGATGTGCACCCTCACCCGCGTGGCACCCACCGCGTGCAACCGCACGCCGGTCCACGCGAACGGCAGCCAGGGAGCACCCGCCGCCATCCCCGGCACCACGTCGCTCAGCACGAGCGCGTGCAGCGCCGCGTCCAGCAGCGCCGGATGCATGCCGAATCCGGTCACCTCCCCCTCCCCGCCGTCCGGGAGCACCACCTCCGCGAACGTGTCCCCGCCCCGGCGCCACACCGCCTCCAGGCCCCGGAACAGCTCGCCGTACTCCAGCCCCCGCTCGGCCATGCCGTCGTACACCCCGTCCACCGGCACCGGCTCCGCACCGGCGGGCGGCCATACCGCGGCGCTCCCGGAGCCCGGCGGCTGCGCCGCCCCGGGCCCCGGCGGGCGGACCGCACCGGAGGCGTGGCACACCCACTCCGCCCCGTCCGCCTCGGGACGGGCGTGCACCGAGATCTCCCGCCCGCCGTCGGCCCCGGCCTCCGCCACGACGACCCGCAACAGCGTCCCGGTGTCCTCCTCGAGCACCAGCGGCGCCTGGATGACGAGTTCCTCCAGCACCGGGCAGCCGACCGTGTCTCCGGCCCGGATCACCATCTCCACCAGCGCGGCACCCGGTACGAACACCCGGCCCAGCACCCGGTGCTGCGCCAGCCACGGCTGCTCCCGCACCGACAGCCGGCCGCCGACCACCGCCCCGCCCGACGCGGGGATCTCCAACGCCGCCCCCAGCACGGGGTGCGCCGGGCCCGCCAGGCCGTACGCCCCCGCGTCCCCGGCGGTGGCGCCGCCGGCCAGCCAGAACCGCTCGCGCTGGAAGGCGTACGTGGGAAGCTCCACCCGGCGCGCGCCCGAACCGGCGAACACCGCCGCCCAGTCGACGTCCACGCCCTGGACGAACAGCTCACCGGCCGACAGCAGGAACCGGCCCAGGCCGCCCTCGCCACGGCGCAGCGAGCCGCTCACGCACACCGGCCGACCCGCCCCGGTGTCCTCGACGCTCGCGGTGAGGACGGGGTGCGGGCTGATCTCGACGAAGGTGTCGAAACCCCGCTCGGTCAGCGCGCTGACCACCGGGGCGAACCGCACCGGCTGCCGCAGGTTCCGGTACCAGTACTCCGCGTCCAGCTCGGTGCCGTCCACGGGCCCGCCGGTGACGGTCGAGTAGAGCGGCACCTCACCCCGGCGGGGTCCGATCGCCGCGAGCACCTCCTTCAGGTCCGCCTCGACGGCCTCGACGTGCCCGGAGTGGGACGCGTAGTCGACCGGGATCGTGCGCGCCCGCACACCGTCCTCGGCGCACGCGGCGAGCAGCTCCTCCAGCGCGTCCGCGTCCCCCGACACGACCACCGTCCGGGGGCCGTTGACCGCCGCCACGCCGAGTCTGCCGTCCCAGCGTCCAAGCCGTTCCGCCGCCTCTTCCGCGGACAGCGCGACCGACACCATCCCGCCCTTGCCGGACAGCCGTTCCAGGAGCCCGCTGCGCAGCGCCACCACGGCGGCGGCGTCCTCCAGCGACAGCATGCCGGCCACGCACGCGGCGGCGATCTCGCCCTGGGAGTGGCCGATCACCGCGTCCGGCTCGACTCCCAGCGAACGCCACAGCGCCGCCAGCGACACCATGACCGAGAAGAGCACCGGCTGGACCACGTCGACGCGGTCCAGCCCCGGGGCGTCCGGCGCGCCGCGCAGCACGTCCATGAGGGACCAGTCCACGAGGGGCCGCAGCGCGCGCTCGCACTCCATCAGCCGGTCGCGGAACACCGCGGAGTCCTCGGCGAGTTCCAGTGCCATGCCTTCCCACTGCGCGCCCTGGCCGGGGAAGACGAA
Source organism: Streptomyces hygroscopicus subsp. hygroscopicus (assembly GCF_001553455.1). Taxonomy (GTDB): domain Bacteria; phylum Actinomycetota; class Actinomycetes; order Streptomycetales; family Streptomycetaceae; genus Streptomyces; species Streptomyces hygroscopicus. The sequence continues at coordinate 7,211 of NZ_BBOX01000215.1, read as the reverse complement.
AACCGTCCGGCGGCCCTCGGCCGCGGGTGTCCCGCCGGCCGTCACCGTGCCCGGTGCCGGTTCGCCCCGCCGCACCGCCTCGAGCCGGTCCAGCAGTTCCGCGCGGTCCCCGCCCACCAGCACGGCGCGGTGGCCCAGCCGGGCCCGGCCGACGGCCAGCGAGTATCCGACCTCGTCCGCCCGCGATCCGGGGCGCTCCTGAAGAAAGCTCCGCAGCCGCTGGGCCTGCGCCCGCAGCGCGGTGGCCGACCCCGCGGACACCACCCACGGCACCACGGACAGGGGCCTGGGGCCGGTCCGCACGGCGGGGTCCGTCGCCGTGGCGGAAGCAGCGGCGGAAGCCGGGGCAGGAACAGCGGCGGAAGCCGGGGCAGGAGCCGTGGCGGAAGCCGGGGCGGCCTCCGGCGCCTGCTCCAGCACCACATGCGCGTTCGTTCCGCTGATGCCGAACGACGACACGGCCGACCGCCGCGGCCGGCCCGTTTCGGGCCATGCGGTCTCCTCGGTCACCAGTGCCACCGCACCCGCCGACCAGTCCACATGCGAGGTGGGGGCGTCCACGTGCAGCGTCCGGGGCAGCACGCCGTGCCGCATCGCCATGACCATCTTGATCACTCCGGCCACGCCCGCCGCCGCCTGGGTGTGGCCGATGTTCGACTTCAACGAGCCGAGCAGCAGGGGACGGTCGGCGGGCCGGTTCTGCCCGTAGGTGGCCAACAGGGCCTGGGCCTCGATGGGGTCGCCCAGCGTGGTGCCCGTGCCGTGCGCCTCGACGGCGTCGACCTGGTCCGCCGTGAGCCGGGCGTTGGCGAGCGCCCGCCGGATCACCCGCTGCTGCGAGGGTCCGTTCGGCGCGGCCAGTCCGTTGGAGGCGCCGTCCTGGTTGAGGGCGCTGCCCCGGATCACGGCGAGCACCTGGCGTCCGTTGCGCTCGGCGTCGCAGAGCCGTTCGAGGAGCACCAGCCCCACGCCCTCGGAGAAGTTGGTGCCGTCCGCGGCGTCGGCGAACGCCTTGCACCGGCCGTCCGGCGCCAGGCCCCGCTGCCGGCTGAACGCCACGAAGGCGGTGGGCGTCGCCATGATCGAGACGCCGCCGGCCAGGGCCAGTGTGCTCTCGCCGGAGCGCAGCGACTGGCAGGCCAGGTGGATGGCGGTGAGCGAGGACGAACACGCCGTGTCGACGGTCACCGCGGGCCCTTCCAGGCCCAGTGAGTACGCCACCCGGCCGGAGATCACCGAGGAGAAGACCCCCGTGGGGATGTAGCCCTCGGTCTCGCCGGACGCCCGGGTGAGCAGGGTGCCGTAGTCGCGGTCGTAGCTGCCCGTGAAGACGCCGGTGGACGTGGAGTGCAGCGAGGTGGGGTCGATACCGGCGCGTTCCAGGGTCTCCCAGGCGGTTTCCAGCACCAGCCGCTGCTGGGGATCGGTGGCCAGGGCCTCCCGGGGGCTCATGTTGAACAGGGCGGCGTCGAAGTCGCCCGCGTCGTACAGGAAGCCGCCCTCACGGCCGTAGCTCTTGCCCGGCACGTCCGGGTCGGGGTCGTACAGGTGGGCCAGGTCCCAGCCCCGGTCCGTCGGGTACCCCGAGATCGCGTCCCGGCCGTCGGCGACCAGCCGCCACAGGTCGTCAGGGGAGGCGACGTCTCCCGGGTACCGGCAGCCCATCCCCACGATCGCGATCGGTTCGTACCGGTCGGACTCGGCCTCCTGGAGCCGCTGACGCGTCCGGCGCAGGTCGGCCGTGACGCGACGCAGGTAGTCGCGGAGCTTGTGTTCGTCCGACATCAGGGTCTCAACCATCCTCAGCTCGGCCGGGCAGGTCAGGAAAGTCCGAGTTCGTTTTCGATGACCGCGAAGACCTCGTCGTCGGTCGCGGTGTCCAGGTCGTCGCCGTCGGACGCCTCCGCCGTGCTCCCGGCCGGGCGCCAGGCCCATACCAGGGCTTCGAGGCGGGCCCGCACCGCCGGGGCTTCCGGGTCGTCCGGTGACAGGCCGGAGAGCGCCGATTCCAGTCGTTCGACCTCCCGCAGTACCCCGCGGGCCGGCCCGGGGTCCTGGTCCGGCGGGGCGAGCCGGCCGTGCAGGTGGACGGCGAGCGCCATCGGCGTCGGGTGGTCGAAGACGGCGGTGGGGGAAAGGCGCAGCCGGGTCGCGGTGGTGAGCCGGTTGCGCAGTTCGACGGCGGTGAGGGAGTCGAACCCGATCTCCTTGAACGGCCGTCCGGCGGCGACCGTGTCCGGTGTGGGGCGGCCCAGTACGGCGGCCGCGTGGCCGCGGACGAGGGAGAGCAGGTGGTGCCGCTGTTCCTCGGGGGTGAGAGCGGTGAGCTCGGCGGTGAGGCCGCCCGCGTCCCCTCCCCTGGTCGCGGTCCGGCGCCTGGCGGCACCGGGCAGGGAGCGCAGCACCGCGGGCGGGGGGTCCGGCGGCGTGAGGGGGGCGGCCAGCAGGAGGGGCTGGTCGAGGCGGAGCGCGGTGTCGAGCAGTCCGAGGCCGTGCGCGGTCGCCAGCGGTGTGACGCCCGCGTGGCCGATGACGCGGTCGCGCCGGGCCGCGTCGAGGTGGCCCGTCATTCCGCTGGCCTCTTCCCACAGCCCCCAGGCGAGGGAGCCGGCGGGCAGGCCGCGCTGGCGCCGGTGGTGGCTGAGGGCGTCGAGGAAGGCGTTGGCGGCGGCGTAGTTGGCCTGGCCGGGGCTGCCCAGGGAACCGGCCGCCGAGGAGAACAGCACGAAGGCCGCCAGGTCGAGATGTTCGGTGGCCCGGTGCAGGTTCCACGCGGCCTGTGCCTTGGGCCGGAAGACGGTCTCGATGTGCTGCGGCGTCAGGTTGTCCAGGACCGCGTCGTCCAGGACGCCCGCCGCGTGGACGACGGCGGTGAGGGGATGCCCGGCGGGGATGGTGTCCAGCAGCCCGGCCAGGGCGTCCGGGTCGGCGACGTCGCAGGCGGCGACGGTGACCTGGGCGCCGAGGCCGGTGAGTTCGGTGTGCAGCGCCCGGGCCCCTGCCGCGTCCGGGCCGCGGCGCCCGGCCAGCACCAGATGCCGCACACCGTGCCGGGTGATCAGATGGCGCGCCACGATGGCGCCGAGCGTTCCGGTGCCTCCGGTGATCAGCACGGTGCCGGACGGGTCGAGGGCGGGCGGCAGGTCGAGGGTCACCTTGCCGGTGTGGCGGGCCTGGCTGAGGTGGCGCAGCGCCTCCCGGGCCCGGGACAGCGGCCAGCTGGTGGCGGGCAGCGGGCGCAGGGCGCCCTCGGCGAACAGGCCGCCGAGCACGGTGAGCGAGTCCTGGATGTCGTCGGGGTCGGCGTCCAGCAGGTCGAAGGCGGTGTAGCGGACGCCGGAGTGGGCGGCGGCGACCTCGGCGGCGTCCCGGATGTCGGTCTTGCCCATCTCCACGAAGCGGCCGTGGGGCGCCAGCAGGCGCAGGGACGCGTCCACGAACTCCTGGGCGAGGGAGTTGAGCACGACGTCCAGTCCGCCGGGGACCCGGGACCGGACGTGTTCGGCGAAGTCGAGGGAGCGGGAGGAGGCGATGTGGTCGTCGTCCAGCCCCATGGCCCGCAGCGTGTCCCATTTCGCCGGGCCGGCGGTGGCGTAGATCTCGGCGCCCAGGTGGCGGGCGAGTTGCACCGCGGCCATGCCGACGCCACCGGTGGCGGCGTGGATCAGCACCTTCTCCCCGGGGCGCAGGGCGGCGACCCGGACGAGGCAGTGGTAGGCGGTCAGGAAGGCCGCCGGTACCGTCGCCGCGTCGGTGAAGGACCAGTGGTCGGGGATACGGGCCATCAGCCGGCGGTCGGCGACCCTGACCGGGCCGATGCCGCCCCGGGGGAACATGCCCATCACCCGGTCGCCCGGCACCAGGTCGGTGACCTCGGGTCCGGTCTCGGTGACGACCCCGGCGTCCTCCCCGCCGATCGGCGCCTTCACCGGCACCAGGCCCAGCGACACCATGACGTCCCGGAAGTTGAGGCCGGCCGCGCGTACGGCGATCCGCACCTCGCGCGGCCCGAGCGGGGCGGCTCCGTCCGCACCGGCGGCGAGTGCCACCTGGTCCAGCGTGCCGCCGCGGCCCGTCGCCTCCAGCCGCCAGTCGGCACCGGGGCCGGGCGGGACGACGGTGTCCCCGGCGGTCGCGGGCAGGAACCGGGGAACGCTCAGGTGTCCGTCCCGGACGGCGATCTGGGGCTCCTTGCCGGTGAGTGCGGCGAGCAGGGCGGTGTGCAGCGCCCGCGCCGAGGAGTCCAGGCCGTCGGTGTCCAGCAGAAGGATCCGGTCGGGGTTCTCCGCCTGGGCGCACCGGACCAGGCCGCACAGCGCCGCGTGGGCCGGGTCGAGGTGCTCGGCGGGCCGTACCGCGACGGCGTGTGTGGTGGTGAGGACCAGGCGGCAGGCGACGAAGCGGGGGTCGGCCAGCCAGTCCTGGAGCAGCCGCAGGACGTCGGCGGTGAGCGCGGCGGCCCGCTCGGGCGGCTCCTCGGCGGCGGGCTGTCCGGGGTCGGGCGCGGCCACCACGGCGAAGATCACATCGGGTATGGCCTCGTCCGGCTGGGTCGCCAGGGCCGCGGTCAGCCCGGACAGTGCCTGGTACCGGGTGACGGCTGTGCCGGGGACCCCGGCGAGCGCGGTGGCCGCTTTGGAGTCGGACGGGCCGAGTACGGCGATCACGCGCGGCACGTCCGTGCGCGCCGCCGGGTCGCCGGGGACGCCGGGGGGAACGGGGTGCCAGTCGAGCCGGAAGAGCGAGCGCCGGGTGTCGTCCTGCCCGGGCCGGAGCGCCTCCCCGGTCAGCGGACCCGTCAGCGGACCCGTCAGCGGGCGGAGAGCGAGTGACTCGACGGTGATGACGGGCCGGCCCGCCGGATCGGTCGCGGTGAGGCGGACGGTGCCGGGCGCGGTCGGCGTCAGCCGGACCCGCAGGGTGTCGGCGTCGGTCGCGTGCAGCTGGACACCGTTGAAGGAGAAGGGCAGCAGCGGGGCGTCCGTGGTGTCCTCGGGAGCGACGAGGAGCGCGTGGAGGGCGGCGTCCAGCAGGGCCGGGTGGACGCCGTGTCCGCCGGTGGGCGTGCCGGGGGCGAGACGGACGTCGGCGTACCGGGTGTCGCCGTCCCGCCAGACCGCGCGCAGGTTCCGGAAGGCGGGGCCGTAGTGGTAGCCCCGTTCGGCCAGCCGGGGGTAGGCGTCGTCGGTGCCGACCCGCGCGGCGCCGGGGGGCGGCCACCGGTCGGAGGCGTCCTCCGGTGCGCTCGTGGGAGGCGCCGGTTCGAGCACGCCGGTGGCGTGGTGGGTCCAGGGCAGATCGGGGTCGGCGTCCTGCGGGCGGGAGTGGATGTCGATACGGCGGGTGCCGGGCCCGTCGGACTCCTCGTCGGGCGCGGTGACGGTGAGGTGCAGATGGACGGGCCGGTCGTCGGCGAGGAGCACCGGGGCGTGCAGGGTGAGTTCCGCCAGGACCGGGTGGCCGACGGCGTGTCCGGCCGTCAGGGCCAGGTCGAGGCAAGCGGTGGCGGGCAGCAGCGGGGTGCCGGTCACGGCGTGGTCGGCCAGCCAGGGGTGACCGTTCGCCCGGAGCGTCCCGGTGGCGTGCCAGGTCCCGTCGGGCAGCCGGGTGGTGCCGGCCAGCAGCGGATGGTCGGTGCCGTGCAGGCCGACGTCCAGGGCGTCGAGGGCGCCGGGGGCGGCGGTGGCCCAGTACCGCTGGTGCTGGAAGGCGTAGGTGGGCAGGTCCACCGGGTGCGCGCCGCCGTCCGATCCGGCCAGGGCACGCGGCCAGTCCACCGGTACGCCCCGCACATGGGCGGTGCCCAGGGCGGTCAGGAACTGGGTCCACCCTCCCGAGTCGCGGCGCAGGGTGGCCACCGCCGCAGGGCCGTCCTCCGGGTCGGATGCGGCGCCGGTGCCGTCGTCGGCCGCCGTTTCGAGGATGTGCTCGATGCTGGGCACCAGCACGGGGTGGGGGCTGCTCTCCACGAACACGTCGTGTCCGTCCCGGGCCAGTTGGCCGACCGTGCCGTGGAACAGGACGGGCTGGGTGAGGTTCCGGTACCAGTACCCGCCGGTGAGTCCGGTGGTGTCGAACCGGCCGCCGGTGACGGTGGAGTAGAAGGGGATGTCCGCGGCGACCGGGTTCAGTCCGTCCAGCGCGGTCCGCAGCTCGTCCCGCAGGACCGTCATGTGCGGGGTGTGCGAGGCGTAGTCGACGGCGATGGCCCTGGCTTCGACACCGTCCGACCGGCAATCGGCGATCAGCCGCTCCAACGGGCCCGTGTCCCCGGCCACCACGGTGGTTCCCGGGCCGTTGAGCGCGGCGATGTGGAGGCCGGCGCGGCCGGCGAGCAGGGCTCGGGCCCGGTCGGCGGAAACCGGCAGGGAGGCCATCCCGCCCGTGCCCGCGACGCGCGCCAGGGCCTTGGAGCGCAAGGCCACGACCCTGGCGGCGTCGGGGAGACCGAGGGCTCCCGCGACACAGGCGGCGGCTATCTCCCCCTGGGAGTGCCCGATCACCGCGTCGGGGTGGACCCCGTGCGCCCGCCACAGGGCGGCCAGGCCCACCATCATGGCGAACAGCGCGGGCTGGACGACATCGACCCGGTCCAGGCCCGGGGCGCCGGGCCGGTCGCGCAGCACGTCCAGCAGCCACCAGCCGGTGTGCGGCTCCAGCGCCCGGGCGCAGGCGTCGATCTCCGCCGCGAACAGCGGCGACGCGTCCAGCAGTCCGTCCGCCATGCCGGCCCACTGGGGGCCCTGGCCGGGGAAGACGAACACCGTCCGGCGGCGGGACGCGCCGGTCCCGGTGATGAGCCCGGGAGCGTCCCGGCCCGCGGCCAGCGCGTCGAGACCGGCGGTCAGGGTGTGGACGCTCTGACCGACCAGCACCGCGCGGTGCTCGAACCGCGACCGGGTGGTGGCGAGTGCGACGGCCACGTCCGCCGGGTCCTGCTCCGGGTGGCGCCGCACCCAGGAGGCCAGCCGCTCGGCCTGGGCGGCCAGCGCCTCGGGGCCGCGGCCCGAGACCGTCCATGCCGTGCCCCGGGTGGCCCGGCCGGGCGCGCCGGCGGGGGTGGGTACCGGTGCGGGGGGCTCCTCGGCGGGTGCCTGCTCCAGCACCACATGCGCGTTGGTGCCACTGATACCGAAGGAGGATACGGCGGCGCGGCGCGGACGGCCGGTCTCCGGCCAGGCCCGCGCCTCGGTCACCAGAGCCACGGCCCC
>NZ_BBOX01000214.1 GCF_001553455.1 Streptomyces hygroscopicus subsp. hygroscopicus | reverse complement strand
ACGTCCACATCCGCGCCCGACAGCCGCGCACCGGCCAGCGCCTGGCGGATGACCCGCTCCTGGGACGGCCCGTTCGGCGCGGTCAGACCATTGGACGCCCCGTCCTGGTTCACCGCACTGCCCCGCACCACGGCCAGCACCCGATGCCCGTTGCGCCGGGCGTCACCCAGCCGCTCCAACAGCACCAGACCCACACCCTCGCCCCACCCCGTGCCGTCGGCGGCGTCCGCGAACGCCTTGCACCGGCCGTCCGGCGCCAGCCCCCGCTGACGGCTGAACTCGATGAAGATCCCGGGAGTGGACATCACCGTGGCACCGCCCGCCAGCGCCATCGAGCACTCGCCCGAACGCAGCGACTGGCTCGCCAGGTGGATCGCCACCAGGGACGACGAACACGCCGTGTCCACCGTCACCGCCGGCCCCTCGAACCCCAGCGCGTAGGAGATCCGGCCGGAGGCGACACTGGGGGTGGTCCCGGTCAGGATGAAGCCGCCGTCCGCGTCGTCCGGCACCTCGTGCATCCGCGGTCCGTAGTCCTGCGCCATCACACCGGCGAACACGCCCACGCGGGCGCGGCGCAGCGCGTGCGGATCCAGCTGCCCGCGTTCGATCGCCTCCCAGGCCGTCTCCAGCAGCAGCCGCTGCTGCGGATCCATCGACTCGGCCTCGCGCGGGGAGATGCCGAAGAAGTCGGCGTCGAAGCCCGCGGCGTCGTCCAGGAAGCCGCCCCGGCGGGGGCAGGAGGTGCCGGTGTGCTCGGGGTCGGGACGACCGAGCCGGTCCAGCTTCCAGCCACGGTCCTCGGGCAGGTCCGACAGGCCCTCGTCCCCTGCGACGATCAGCTCCCACAGCGCTTCGGGGGTCACGGCCCCGCCCGGGTACCGGCAGGCCATGGAGACGATGGCGATCGGCTCATCGGGGTCCGCGTTCGCGGGGGCCGGTGTCCCGTGCGGTGCGGGCCCGCCGAGTCCGCTCCGCAGGCGTTCGATGACGTGCTCCGGCGTGGGGCAGTCGAAGATCAGGCTGGTGGGCAGGTGCCTCCCGGTCACGGAGCCCAGCCGGCGGCCGAGTTCGGCACCGGTGATCGAGTCGAAGCCCAAGTCCTTGAAGGTGCGGTCCAGTTCGACGTCGTCGGGGCGCGCGTGGCCGAGGACGGAGGCGATCACGCCCCGGACCAGTGCGGGCAGGGAAGCCGTGGGCTCCGCGACGGCGGCCGTGTCCTCCGGCTGTCCGGCTTGTTCCGCTCGTTCCCGGGATCGTTCCGCTTGTTCCCCGGATCGTTCCCCTTGTTCCCCTTGTTCCCGGGAGGGGGTTACGGCGTCGGCGTCGCCGGAGGCGCCGGCCGCGTCCGGGGTGGTGTCGAGCCAATGGCGGGTGCGCTGGAAGGCGTAGGTCGGCAGGCCGACGCGGTGTCCGCCCCGTTCGGCACAGTGCGACGCCCAGTCCACCGGTGCGCCCTGGGTGTACGCCTGTGCCACCGACATGAGCATGCGGTCCCAGCCGCCCTGGCCGCGCTGGAGCGAACCGGTCACCGCCCCGGCGCCCGCCAGGGTCTCCTCGATGGCGGGCACCAGCACCGGGTGCGGGCTGCTCTCGACGAACCGTGTGCAGCCGGCGGCCGACAGGGCGCGCGTGGCCTGCTCGAAGCGGACCGGATGCGCGAGGTTGCGGTACCAGTAGTCGGCGTCGAGCCCCTCGGTGCCGAAGCGGTCTCCGGTCAGCGTCGAGTAGAAGGCGATGTCGCAGGCGCGCGGGGTGATGCCGGCGAGCAGGCCGAGCAGTTCCTCGCGCACCGGGGCGACCCGCGGTGTGTGCGAGGCGTAGTCCACCGCCCGGACGAGGCGGGCCCGCACCCCACCGGCTTCGTAGGCGGCCACCAGTGCGTCCACCGCGGCCGCGGTCCCGGCCACGACCGTCCTGGCCGGACTGTTGACCCCCGCGACGCCGAGGTCCGCTCCGTAGGCGGCCAGGTCCTCGCGCACGCGGTCGACGGGCAGCGGTACCGACGCCATCTTCCCGGTGCCGGCCAGCTTGCGGACCGCCTTGCCGCGTTCCGCCACGACCTTCGCGGCGTCCTCCAGCGACAGCGCCCCGCACACGTAGGCGGCGGCGACCTCCCCCTGGGAATGTCCCACCACCGCCTCGGGTTCGACCCCGAGGGAACGCCACACGGCGGCCAGGGACACCATCACCGCGAACAGCACCGGCTGGAGCACATCGCTCCGGTCCCCGGGCGGCGCGCCCCGCGCCTCGCGCACCACGTCCATCAGGGACCAGTCGGTGTGCGGCGCGAAGGCGTCCGCACACGCCTCCAGCTCGGCCCGGAAGACGGGGGACGACTCCCGCAGCCCCTCCGCCATCCCGGCCCACTGGCCGCCCTGCCCGGGGAAGACGAACGCCGTCGCGCCGTCCCGGGTCCGCCCGGTGGCCGTACGGGCTCCGAACTCGCCCCGTGCCAGGGCGCCGAGTTCGGCGAGGAGGTCCTGCCGGGTCCGGCCGAGCAGGACCGCCCGGTGGTCGAACGCGGTCCTGGTCGCCGCCAGGGACCATGCCACGTCCACCGGACGCAGCTCCTCGCGGTCGGCGACGAACTCCTCCAGCCGGCCGGCCTGCGCGAGGAGGGCCGCCCTGGTACGGGCCGATATCACCCAGGGAACCGCACCGCCGTCCGGTACCGGCGGCGCCGTCCCCGCCGTGGGGGCGGGCCCGGTCCGGGCGGTGCGCCGGGGGGCGGAGGCCAGGACGACATGGCAGTTGGTGCCGCCGAGGCCGAAGGAGGACACACCGGCGAGGCGCTCACCGTCGTTCCCGTCCGGCCATGGGGTGAGCGTCCGGACCATCCGCAGGTGCCCTTCCTCGAAGGGAATCCCCGGGTTCGGCTCCTCGAAGTTCAGGCTGGCGGGTATCTCGGCCTCGCTGATCGCCAGGACGGTTTTGAGCAGGCCGACGATGCCCGCGGCTCCCTCCAGATGCCCGACGTTGGTCTTCGCCGACCCCAGCAGAAGCGGCTGGTCGTCGTCCGCGCGGGGAGCGCCGAGCACGGTGGCGAGGGCGGACGCCTCGACGGGGTCTCCGGCTCTGGTCCCGGTCCCGTGCAGTTCGACGTAGCTCACCGTGCGCGGATCGACTCCGGCGTTCCGGTACGCGGACGCGAGCACCGCGCGCTGGGCGTCGGCGCTGGGTGCCGTCAGGGTCCTGCTGGGGCCGTCGTTGTTCACGGAGCTGCCGCGGATCAGACAGTAGATCCGGTCGCCGGCCGCGAGCGCCCGGGACAGCGGCTTCAGGAGGACCATGCCACCGCCCTCGCCCCGTACGAAGCCATTGGCGCGGGCGTCGAAGGTGCGGCACCGGCCGTCGGGGGACAGCGCCCCCAGACGCGCCATGGCATACGCGCTCTCGGCGACCAGGTTGAGGTTCACCCCGCCCGCCAGGGCGAGGGTGGCCTCGCCCGAGCGCAGGCTGGCGCACGCCAGATGCACGGCGACCAGGGACGAGGACTGTCCGGAGTCCACGGTGAGGCTGGGGCCCTGGGCGCCGAGCAGATAGGACAGACGGTTGGCGATCATGCTGCGGTGCAGGCCGGTCGCGCTCCAGTGCGGGGCCGACTCGCCGCCGCGCCGGTCGTGCAGAAGGGCGTAGTCGTCCCAGATGGCGCCGACGAACACCGCGGTCCCGGTGTTGCGCAGGGTCGCGGGAACGTGCCCCGCGTCCTCCAGCGCCTCCCAGCCGAGTTCCAGCACCAGCCGCTGCTGCGGGTCCATACCGGCCGCTTCGCGGGGCGAGATGCCGAAGAACCCCGCGTCGAAGCCGCCGACCTCGTCGAGAAACGCGCCCCAGCGGGCGCTCGCGGTGCCCTGAGGGGCCGTCTCCGGATCGAACCGCCCACTGCCCCAACGGCCGGGAGGTACCTCGGTGACGGCGTTTCCTCCGTTGCGCAGCAGCGACCAGAACTCTCGGGGACCGGCTGCCTTCGGCAATCGGCAGGACAGACCGACGACAGCGATCGGCTCGTTCGGGAGAAGGGGCTCGGACATGGGGTCTCCAGTCGGCGGAGTGCGGCTGGTCTTTTCCTGACAGATCGCCGACGCACCGGGTCGGCGGCCTGGAAGAGCTGGGGCGAACGAAACACTCGGACCACGCCGGACCAGGTGCCTCATCACTCGGATCAGAGACATATCCGCAGATCGGATCCGCGATTTCGCCAAGCGAATCACCGGCGGCCGTCGCGCCACAACCTCGACGGACCACCAGTGCCTGTTCGTCTACCGATCGTTGCCCGTGTGGCCAGCCCCCGCAGCTCCGGCGGGGCGCCGGGCACAGCTATCCAGCCGAACCGGAACTCATATCACACCGGCCCGGATGGCATAGGAGACCACATGGGTCCGGTTCTTCAGGTTGAGCTGCTTCATCAGCCCGTAGAAGATGTTCTTTATCGTCCGCTCCGAGTAGGAGAGCTCCCGGGATATCTCGGCGATGCCGTAGCCCTCGGCGGCCAGCCGCAGCACATCTATTTCCCTGGACGTCAGACCGGACGAGGTGAGCCCCCGGGGGGCGAGAATCTCTTTCTGTACGCGCTGCACATGATCCAGCAGATCACCTTGCAGCGAAGCGGGAAAATACGCACCACCAGAATTTACCAGGCAGATTGCGTTGATGAGTTTCGCATGAGAGAAGTCCGACCGCCACAGCACCGCACGGACCCGTAAGTCAGCGGCCTCCGAGTAGTCGGCGTTCCATTTGTTGCCCACGATCAGGACGAAGCCGCCCGCAGGCTTTTCGAACTTCCCGAGAAGATCCATCGTCGTCGTGTTCACCGTGTCCGCGAATACCACGACGACGTCCGCCTGTGCACCCCCCTCGGACCGGGCCAGCGCGACTTGAGGCGCCTTCTCAATGGAACTCATAAGCCCGATCGAGGTTATTGGATCTTCCGCATGAACCGCCACTCGAATGGCACACATAGGGCCCCCACTGATCGAATGATCCCCGTTGCACGGCACAGACGGAGCATGCGACACCGTCAATCCGGCACATTCAGCAGCTAGGATCGCTCCACGCGTAGTTGATAATCGCACGAAGCCCGTGCGGACCAAGGTACCCGCCCCTCCGAACGACTACTTTTAGGGAAAAGTCACATGGTTCATCCACGGGGGCACCCGGCCTCGCCGGCCGGGAAACACGATGGAAACGCGAGCTGGCGCGGATAACAGCGCAGGTAATGGCGGGTCAACGAAGGTGATCGGGATTCGCGCGGCGCGCGGGAACGGGCGCGGCGCGGCAGAGCGGAGGCGCTCGTTTCGTATTTGCGGAATCCTTCTCCGCGATATACACGATTCCTCTTGTGAAGTGGTCCGGCCGACCGGTCGGTGAAAGGTTTCCTCCGCCTGGTACGCCGGGTCCGCGCCCACCGGGCCCACCGGGGCCACCGGGGCCACCGGATTCACCGGGACCACCGGATTCACCGGGGCCACCGGGGCCACCGCGCCCACCGGGCCCGCGGCGCCGGACCCGGCCGCGGACCCGGCCCCGTACGGGCCACCGCTCGCGCCCCCGGCGCCGCCGCAGGCACACACGGCGCGGCGGCGCCCC
>NZ_BBOX01000213.1 GCF_001553455.1 Streptomyces hygroscopicus subsp. hygroscopicus | reverse complement strand
CCGCGGGACGCCGCCGCCGGTACGGGCCGGGGCCGAAGACCGGTCAGACGCTCATGGCCGCGCCGGCGAGGGGGAATAGGAGTGGAAGCCCCGACCGGTTTTCCGGCCCAGGAACCCGGCCTCGATCATCCGCGACAACAGGCCGGGCGGAGCGTGCGAGGGCTCCCTCGACTCCTCGTACAGCCCCTCGCCGACCGCCGCCACGACGTCGAGCCCGATGAGATCGGCGAGCTCCAGCGGGCCCATGGGGTGACCACAGCCGAGCTTCATGCTCTGGTCTATCTCCGTGGCCGAGGCCGTCCCGGTCTCCAGCATCCGGACGGCCGCCAGCAGATAGGGAATGAGCAGCGCGTTCACCACGAAACCCGGCTGGTCCTTGGCGTTGATCACCTGTTTTCCCAGCGTGTCCGTGAAGAACGCGTGCGTTCGGGCGAGCGCCGCCGGGTCGGTGCGCAGCGATCCGATCAGCTCCACCAGCTTCATCACCGGGACGGGATGGAACAGGTGCGTCCCCAGGACGCGTCCCGGATCGTCCGTCACCCCGGCGAGTTTCATGATGGGCAGGGACGAGGTGGTGGAGGCCAGGACCGCCGCGGGGTCCTCCACGATCTGATCGAGGCCGCGGAATATCTCCTGTTTGACGGCCAGTCGTTCCACCGCGGCCTCGAGGACGAAGTCCCGGTCGCTCAGCCGCTTGAGGTCGGTGCAGAATTCCACCCGTCCGGTCACCGCGTCCCGGGACTCCTCGGTCAGGGTCCCCTTCCCCACCAGCCGGTCCAGGGAGCGCGCTATGCGCCGGCTGCCCCGCTCGGCGGACTCGGCGCTCGTCACCTGGATCAGTACATCGAGGCCCGCGCGGGCGCAGACTTCCGCGAACCCCGCTCCCACGGTCCCGCAGCCGACCACGCCGACCCGCTCGACAGGTCTCATGCCGACCACCGCACCAGGCAGTTGGCCACGGACATGCCGCCGCCGAAGCCGGACAGCAGCACCAGGTCGCCCGTGGCGAGGTGCCCGGACCGCACCGCGTCGTCCAGCGCCACCGGTACCGAGGCGCTGCCGAGGTTGCCGTACCGGTCGACGACGACGCTGGTGTACGCGTCCTGCAGGGAAGACTTCATGACCAGTTCCCGGAGCAGCACGCCGTTGGCCTGGTGCGGTACGAAGCAGTCCACGTCGGCCGGGTCCAGCCCGGCGCCGGCGACCAGCTTCTCCAGCAGCTCCGGGAGACCTCGCATCACGAAGTCCCGTACCCCCCGGCCGTCCATGGTGAAGAAGTGCTGCCCGTCGGCCACCGTCCGCTCCGACACGGGAAACCGGCTCCCCCCGGCCACGACCTTGATCAGGTCCGAGGCATGGCCGTAGCTGCTGAGGCCGGTCGCCATGATTCCGTGCTCCTCCGCCACCTCCCCGATCAGCACGGCGCCCGCGCCGTCGCCCAGGAGCACGGACGTGCGCCGGTCGGTGAAGTCCAGGATGCGGGAGTACAGGTCCGCGCCGATGACCAGGGCGCGGGTGCCCCGGTTCGCGGTCACCAGCGCACGGGCCAGCTCGACTCCGTACACGAATCCGGCGCACACCACGTTGAGGTCGAAGCAGGCGGCGCCCGGCGCGGCGATGAGGTGCTGTACCAGACACGATGTCGGGGGCTGCGGGTGGTCACCGGTGGAGGTGGACACGATGAGGTAGTCGACGCGGTCGGCGTGGCACCCCGCGGCGTCCAGCGCCCGCCTCGCCGCCCGGGCCGCCAGGTCGGAGGTGGCCTGGTCGGGCGCCGCCCAACGGCGGGCGAGGATGCCGGTCCTGCGGACGATCCACTCCGGTGTGGCGTCGGTGACGAGGGAGGCGATGTCCTCGTTCGTGACGACGCGCTCGGGGACGTACGCCCCGGTGCCGAGAACGCCGATGCTCACCACCCGCTACTCCTCGCCCGTCCCGGGACCAAAGCCCCGCAGCGGGCCCAGCCGGTCCTCCCCGATCCGCGCCCGCGTCCCGGGGGCCGTCACGCCGAGTCCGGGCTCCGGAGCCATGCACAGCACACCGATCTTGCCGATGTGCCGGTTGGTCTGCACGACCCGGGCCGCCTCGGCCACATCGGCCAGCGGATACAGCGCCGACAGCGTCGGGACGACGTGTCCCAGCTCGATCAGCCGGTTGGCGTCCCACTGCTCCTGGAGATTGGCCACATGGCTGCCGATCACGCGTTTCAGGCGCATCCACAGATAGCGGTTGTCGAAGGTGTGCTCGTATCCCGTGCTGGATCCGCAGGTCACGACGGTGCCACCGCGCCGCACCACGAACACGGAGGTGCCGAACGTGGCGCGGCCGGTGTGTTCGAAGACGATGTCGGGGTCCCGGCCGGCCCTTTCCCGGATGATCCGTCCCAGCGTGCGTGCGGACTCCAGCGACGGGCCGGAGTCGGCCGCCGCGCCGTCGGTGAGCCCGAACTCCGCCCGGTTGATCACCACTTCGCAGCCGAGGGCGCGGAGCGCGGCGGCCTTGCGCTCGGATCCGACGATGCCGACCGGGATCCCGCCTCCGTTGCGCACGAACTGGACCGCGTAGCCGCCGAGTCCGCCGGCCGCGCCCCAGACCAGGACGACGTCGCCCTGCTTCATCCGGGCGCCCCGCTCACCGACGAGCATCCGGTAGGCGGTGCCCGCGCACAGCGGACTGCACGCGGCCTCCTCCCAGGTGAGGTGGGCCGGCTTGGGGATGAGCTGGGTGGCGCGGACCACGGCGTACTCGGCGAGGCCGCCGAAATTGGTCTCGAACCCCCAGGCACGCTGCTCGTCGCCCATCATGCCGTCGGCGTGGGTGGCCGCTTCCTGGTCGTCGACGTGGGCCGGGCTCACCACCACGTGGTCGCCCGCCCGCCAGTGGCGCACACCGGAGCCCACCCGTACCACCACGCCCGCCCCGTCCGAGCCCACGACCTGGTACGGCCGGTCGTGGCGGGTGGCCCAGCCGCCCTGCCGCGCGAACTGCCGCAGGAACCGGAACGTGGGAACCGGCTCGAACATGGCCGACCACACGGTGTTGTAGTTGATCGAGCTCGCCATGACGGCCACGACGACCTCGTCCGGGGCGAGGTCCGGCATGGGAACCGGACCGAGGTGCAGGGACTTGCGGACGTCCTTGTCGGTGAGGCCGGAGAAAATACCCTCGTCCTCCTCCCGCACGTAGGCGGCCGTGTACTCGGCCGGCAGGGGTATTCGCTCGATCTCCTCCGGTGCGGCTCCTTGGAACACGGCCTCGGTCAAAGCGCTCACAGCCACCCCTCGTTCCTGCATGGTTGCCGGGCTTCTCCTGTCCTCCGGACGCTCAAGTGGTTTCGCGGAGGAAATCCGGTCACGGAAGGAGGTCACGGCGATGTACCGGATGCCTGTCAGCGAAACACCGCGCCGCGTACCGCGGCAACCGGATCGGGGCACCGGTGCCTGTTCATACACGCACGCTTGCCGGGATGGTGTGCGGCGGGAACGCCGTCGCCACCGCCGCGTCAGTCCGGCACGTACCGCTTCAGACCGCCGTCCAGCCACGCCTTGGCGAGCTCCACCCGGGTGCGGCAGCCCGTCCGCTCGAAGATCTTGGCGAGGTACGCCTCGACACTCTTCTCACTCCGCGCGAGCGCCACCGAGATCTGCCGGTTGGTCCGGCCGGCCACCACCATCTCGATCACCTTCAGCTCCAGCCGGGTGAACGCCGAGCGGTCCCGTCGCCGGCGCGGAAGGTGAAGTCCCTTTTCCTGGGCGAGGTCCACCAGCCGCCTGCGGGCCGGCCGCGACGACATGCCCTCGCTCCACTTCCACGCCTCGAGCAGCCACTCCTCCGCGCCCGTGGCACGCAGGAGCCACATACTGGCCACGAAGGCCAGCTCCCGTCCGCCGTACCTAACCAGCGGGCCGTACGCGTCCAGGGCGCAGGTCACCTCGTCCCGGGCGTGAGCGCGTGCGAGGAGCGTCGTCGCGCGGACGAGCCGCGAGCCGACGGCCGCGTCGAGCTCCTCCAGCGCCTCCAGCGCGTCCAGGGCGGCGCGGCCGTCACCGGCCCGCACCGCGCACTCCACGACCCGGAAGAGCAGTCGCTCCGCTCCGATGAGATGCCCCTCGGCCCGCAGGGAGCGGAAGTCCTGCCACCCCCGCCGCCACGCCTCGGCCACCTCCCCGCGCGCCTGCCGCACCCCCAGACGAGCCCAGCAGAGCAGCGGTCCGCCCTCCGCGCCGGCGGAGACGCCGGCCAGCCAGGTGGCCGCCCGCCGCGGGTCGCCCCGCCAGCGGCAGATGTCCGAGGCGATGCTGCGGCTGTGGACGTACAGCGGCCCGTGTGAGTTCGCCGCCGGATCGGTCACGATGGCGCGGGCCGCCTTCAGCGCGGCGTCCCAGGAGCCGCCCAGGTACTCACGGACCAGGGCCTGGTAGCCGTGCAGCGGACTGTCCAGGAAGCGCACACAGCGGTCGCCGAGGACCATTTCCCAGGAGGTGGCCCAGTCCCCGATGGCCAGTGCCGCGTGCAGTTCGGCGTGGTTGGCGGGTACCGGGCCGTCGACGATGCGCCGCCGCGCTCCGCCGGACCGTGCGGCGCCGGGCTCGGCGCGCGGGCCCAGCACCCTGATCAGCAGCCGGGTCTCGGGGGCGGAAGGGATCCGCCGGGCGAGGAGATGGGCGGCGGGCATGCCGGCCGGAGAGCCGCCCGGTCCCCCGGGGAGGCGGGGGGCGGGCGCAACCGGCGGACCGGCGTGCGGCGGGTCGGGATCGGCGCGTACCCGTGCGGCCAGTGTCAGCAGCGCCGCGGCCTGCGGTACGCGCATCGCCGTCCGGGCAGCCGGGGTGTCACCGTCGATGACGTGCGTCCCCAGCCACTGGTTGTGGAACGCGGCCAGCGCCCAGGCGGAGGCCAGCTCGTGCAGGACGCCCTGGGCCCCGGGCATGAGGTCGGCGAGCCGGGGCAGCAGCCGGTCGCCGAGGTCCAGCAGGCCGTCGGCGTCACCGTGGTGGAGCATCGAGGCGATCGCGGTCCGCAGGATGCCGGGCAGTCTCTCGTCGTCCAGCCGCAGCTGACGCAGCAGCGCCAGACAGGCGCGCATGGCCCGGCTGGTGTCGTCCGGCCCGCCGCAGCGCGCGGCGGCGAGCAGCAGCTCCCGCGACACGCCGACGGCCAGTTCGGAGCCCGCGGCGAGGGCGTGGTCGGCCAGTCTCGGCGCGAGGGCCCCGGCGTTCCCGCCGACCCGCTGCCGCGCGTTGAGCACCACCTTGGCGTGCAACCGGGCGATGTCCCGCTCCTCGCGGAACATCTCCGTCCCCAGGGACGGCACCGGACACGCGAGGCGCCGTCGGTCGTCGACGGTGACCAGCCGCAGGGCGACCAGGATGTCGAGCACCCGCCCCAGGTGTTCCGGACGGCTTCCCACGTCCAGGGCCAGGTCCAGGAAATCGTCCACCGTGGTCTCCGCCGCGGCGGTCATCCGGGTGAGCACGGCCAGCACCTCGCCCGGGAAGTTCCCGTCGGCTCCGGCCGGCTGGTGTTCGGCCATCGGCTGCCAGACCCGCTGGAGTTCGGCGTGGAAGCCGGGAAGGGGTACGACGGCCTCCGGACGGGTGGGACACATCCGCCCGTCGGTCACGGCCAGTTGCCCGCGCTCCCCCAGCGCGGACAGCGCGAGCAGCACCGCCCGCGGGTTGCCGAACAGCCGCCCGAGGTCACGCCGGAGCACGGCCACCAGTTCCGGGGCGGGCGGCCATCCCAGCTGCTGCCGGGCCAGTTCGGCGGTCTCCTCCGCGGAGAGCGGCGCCACCTCCACCACCTGGTCGGCCGCCGCGGCCAGCGTACTCACCGGTCCCGGACACCCCATCGGCATCCACCCGGAGACCACGACGCACGCCCCGTCGGACCGCAGCCCGTACAGCAGCGCCCCCAACGCGCCCAGGTCGCGCTCGGCGACCACGTTGGCGTTGTCCAGCAGAACGATCACCGGTCGCGGACCGGCGGCTTCCCGTACGGCCCGCTGCGTCTCCAGCATCACCGGGAGGTGATACTGCCGGTCCCGGGCCTTCTGCGCCTGCCTGCGCCGGACCGCCGTCACCAGGGCCAGCGTGTTGTTGCTGGTCTCCTCCACCAGCGTGTCGCACACCTGGTCCACCACGGCGTCCAGGCCCGGATCCCCGTGCGCCGCCGGGTGGAGTCTGATCACCAGCGCCTCGGTCCCGGCGTGCTCCACCGCGCGGAGCGCGGCCCGCGCCAGAGTGGTCTTGCCCACGCCGGGGTCTCCGTGCACGATCAGGAGCCGTCCCGCCGATCCGGCCCGGCCGAGCGTCGTCTCGATCTCGCGAAGCTCATCCCTTCGCCCGACCAGCGCCGCGTTCCGCTGATGGGTCGGCGTCGGCAACGGTGTGCACCTCCCGTTGGGGCCGCGCATCCCGCGACCCGTGCGCCCCACGGTCGGCGGATCCGCCACCGGCTGTCAAGCAGGCCGCTACGATCCGACCGCGTGGGAAACCCGACCGGCACTTTCATCCGTATCTGACCGAAGAGGGACAGTGACCTGGAGTTTCTCAGAGAATTCGGAAGCCCCGGAGGAGGGCCGTGCACCGTGCGCCGCTCCGGCGGGCATTGGCCGGAACGCCACCATCGAGCGGTTGTGGGAGGCGGTCACCTCGGCCACCGGGCCCGCCGTGCAGTTGGTGCGCGGCGAAGTCGGGGCCGGGCGCACCACCGTGTTCGCCGCACTCGCCGAGCGTCTGCGGTCCACCTATGCCGTGTACCAGGTCGCGTGTCAGCCCGGCGACCATCTGACGCCCGGCCTCCTCGCCCACCGTCTGCTCCTGGCGCTGCACCAGCCGGCGCCGTCCCCGGCCTCCCCCGCCGAGTCCGCGGCGGACGCCCGCCCGCCGCAGGACCCGCCCCAGCCGCGTCCGGATCCGCGGGGGGACGCGGAGACCCTGCTCGGCCTGTTCGACCGGTCCCTGCGCGGGCGGGGACCGGCCGTCATCCTGATCGACGACGCGCAGCACGCCGATCCCGAGTCGGTCTCGCTGCTCCGTTCGGTCATCTCCGGGCTCGGTTCGCCGCGGCTGCTGATGAGCGTCGCTCCGGTGCGCTGCGGATGGCCCGCCGAGCAGCAGGCCGAACGGGCGGCCCTGACGCCGTTGTACGACTCCCGGGCCGTCGGCATCACCGATCTTCCTCCGCTCACCGCACCCGATATCGCCCGGATCCTCGCCGTCCGATTACACGCCGTGCCCGACGAGGACCTGGTGGCCGAGGTGCACCGGCTCAGCGGGGGCAACGCCGCGGCGGTGACGGCGGCGGCGGGCGGCCTGGCCGAGTCCGGAATGGTGCGGGTGCTGATCGGCCACGCGCAGCTGGTCGCCCACGCCAGGATCCTGGTCCTGCCGGACGACGACCGTTTCGTACGCACCCTGCGCGGGCTCGGGGACGTGGTGTGGCGGGTGGCCAAGGCCCTCAGTCTGCTGGAGCACATGGGCGCCACGACGGCGCGGCTCATCGCGACGGCCACCGGCCTGCCGGACCGTACGGTCGGCGAGGCCCTCCACCGGCTGGTGCGGTACGGCTTCGTGATCGGGCCGGACGGCGGGAGGGCCGCCCACGCCGGCGGCTGGGCCTTCCGGATACCGCTGGTGGCGCGGGCGATGCAGGCCAGGCTCGGACCGTACGAACGCCGCGTCACCTCCGCCATCGCCGTCCGCGCCTTGTGGGCGCGCCCCTCCACCGCGGCCGGCGGCGCCCCGGAAGGGAACGGACGCGGCGGCCCGGCCGCGCACGACGCCTACCTCGCCGACCGCATCCTCGACGCCGGAACGCTGCTCGAACGCGAGCGCGCGGCCCGGGAGTTGTTCCGCGTCGCCGAGCGGTTGCGGACCACCCACGGCCGCCGGGCCTGGGACTGGCTGCGGACCGCCGTCGAACTGGCCGACGACCCGGCTCCGGGGATCTCGGCGGTGCTCGCCCACGCGTCGGACGCGGTGCACAGGGGAGACAGCCACGTCGTGGAGGAGACGGCCACCACCCTGGTGCGCGCGCACCCGCTGGACGCCCTCACGCGGCACACCCTCGCCGCCGTCGAGATCACCAAGCTGGCGGCCACCGGCGACCTCGCGGGGCTCGACGCGCGCCACCGGGCCCACACCGCCGTGGTGGACCGCGACTCCGCCGTCCTCGCCGTGCTGTCGGCATCGCTGCTGGGCCTGTGGTCCGAGGTCCGGGACCTGGTCGCGCGGACCGGACTGGACCAGCACCCGCACCCGCCCCAGCGAGCGTTCGGCGCAGCGCTCGCGGCGACCGCGATGGCGGTGGCCGGCGAACCGGCCGCCGTGTACCAGAGCCTGCGGAATCCGCCGGAACGGGACGCCGGCCCGCCCTGGGCCACCGGCGTCTTCGGGGCGCTGCTGCACCAGTGCGAAGCGCTGCTGGCCATGGGGGACGTGAAGACCCTGACCGCCTTCCTGGACGAGCGCCGGCTGACGGTGGACCGGCTGCCGCCGCAGGACGTCTTCCTGTACCAGTTCCTGCGCGGCGACTGGCGCGAGGCCATGGCGAACGCCCGCCGGCTGCTGGTCAACGCCCTGCCGACCGAACGGGTGCCGGTCAGCGCCCTGGTGCCCGCCAGGGCGTCCACGATGCTGCTCGCCCAGGGCTGGCCGTCCCGTGCCAAGGCGGTGCTCGACATCGCGCGGTCGGTCTCCACGCCCATGGCCCATCTGCTGGACGCCGACGAGGCCGCGGCCCACCTGTTCCTCGGCAGGGCCGACGACGCGCGGGAGACGCTGCGCCGTGGGCTCGCCCAGGCGTCGGAGAGCGGCTACGTGCTGGGCACCGGTCCGCTCTGGTCGGCGCTGGCCGTCACCGAGGCGGCCGAGGGACGGCCCGATGCCGCCGTGTCATGTCTCGGCAGGCTGCGCCGCGCGGTCGCCGCGGACGGCGAAGGCGGCCGGCTGCTGTATCTGCGCACCCGTATGGAGGCGGTACGGCTGTCCCCCGCGCTGCGGAAGGCGTCCGACGACACCGCTTCGGACGGACCGGAGGCGGTCGCCGTGGCGCGGGCGTGGGGACAGCCCTACGAAACGGCCCGCACCCTGCTGGCCGCCGCGGCGGCACCGCGCGCCAAGCCCCGCGGCGCCCACCTTCTGCGGGAGGCGTACGACCGGTTCGGCCAGCTGGACGCCCTGCTGTGGCGGCACCGGACCCGCATGGCCATGAAGGACGCCGGGATCACGGTTCCGGACCGCCGGCGCGCCGCCCAGGAGATGGATCTGCTGCTGGCCCGGCTGGTCGCCGAGGGACTGACCAACCGTCAGCTCGCGGCGGCCCTCTCGTTGAGCGAGACCAGTGTCTCCAGCCGGCTCAACCGCCTCTTCCGCCGCGTCGGCCTGCGGTCCCGCGTGGAGTTGACCGCCGCCGTCACCATGGGCGACCCCCTGTTCGACCTCGGCTGACCCACGCGGGCCACGCCGGCCGGACTGGCCACCACGGCTGCGGGCGGTGCCGGTCGCCGCCTCAGCGAACGGATGCGACCAGCACCGCCACCGGATCCGGCGTCAGCTCCCGAACCGCGGTTCCGCCGTCTCGGCGTACATCTGCAACCTGATCGCCGCCACCGCGAGCTCGTCCTCCCGGGAAACGCGCGTGGTGAGGCCCCGTCCGCCGAACCGCGGCGCCCCGGTGACCGCCACCATCAGCGAGTACAGACTCGACGCCGAGGAGACGAAGAGACGGTTGTTCTTCGCTCCCCCGAAAGCGAGGTTGGATACCGGAGTGGGGAACAGAATCCGCCCGATCAGCGTGCCGTCGGGGTCGTAACAATGCAGTCCGCTGCGGCCCGCGGCGGCCCACAGCCGCCCCTCGTCGTCGAACTTGAGGCCGTCGAACTGAGCCTCGTCGAGCGAGGACTGGGTGAATACCGCACCCGGCGAGAGCTTTCCGTCCCGGCGCACGTCGAAGTCGCGGATCTGGCCGGTCAGAGTGTCCGACACCATGAGCCGCTTCTCGTCGGGGGAGAAGCACAGGCCGTTCGGGGCACCGAATCCCTCGGCCACGGCCTGGACCCTGCGCGTCGCGGGATCCAGCCGATAGACATTGCTGGCGCCGATTTCGCTCTCGCCGCGTTCGCCTTCGTAATCGCTGATAATGCCGAAGATCGGGTCGGTGAACCAGATCGAGCCGTCGGACCGTACGACGACGTCGTTCGGGCCGTTGAAACGGCGGCCCTGGAAGCGGTCGGCCAGCACGGTGACCGAGCCGTCGTGCTCGGTGCGGGTGATGCGGCGCCGCCCTTGCTCACAGCTGACCAGCCGGCCCTCGCGGTCGATCGTGTGGGCGTTGGGGTTGCCGGCCGACGCGCGGAACACACCGACCGCGCCCGTCGTTTCGTCCCAGCGCATCATCCGGTCGTTCGGAACGTCGCTGAAGATGACCTGACGCCAGGCCGGCAGATAAACCGGCCCTTCCACCCAACGGGCGCCGTCATAGAGTAATTCCAGTCTCTTGTCCCCGTTGGCGGGAATGAGAAACCGGTCGTCCAGTATCTCGTAGATGCTGGAACTGCTTTTGAAGGACATGTTCCCCCGTCCATCGTCGCAATCAAGCCACATGGCTGCTTGAAAAACTTTTACAGGGCGGGACATCGGGCCCACAAGGGGCGCTGGAGAACCTCCACAACCGAAGCAGCACCATGTATTTGCACAAACGGACCCCGCCGGCCCACACGAGGGGCCGGCGGGGCGGGGGGCTTGTGCCGGGTTCAGCGCAGCGCGCGAACCGGCCGCCGTTCCGCCTCCTGCCGCGGCGGATCCAGCTTCGTGCCCTCCATGTCGAGGTTGGGCAGCAGCCGGTCGAGCCAGCGGGGCAGCCACCAGGCCCCGTTGCCGACCAGGGCGAGGACGGCCGGCACCAGCGTCATCCGGACCACGAAGGCATCGACGACGATGCCGACGGCGAGACCGAGGGCGATCGGCTTGAGCGTGAGGTCCTCGGCCGTGACGAAGCTCGCGAACACGGCGAACATGATGAGCGCGGCGGCGGTGACGACCCGCGACGCGTGCCGCGAACCGGCGATCACGGACTCCCCGTGCCGGCCGGTGTGCACGTACTCCTCCCGCATCCGGGACACCAGGAAGACCTCGTAGTCCATCGCCAGCCCGAACAGAACCGCCATCAGGACGATCGGCATGAAGCTGAACACCGGTCCGGTGGTCGGGACCCCCAGCTGATCGGCGAGCCAGCCCCATTGGAAGACCGCCACCACCGCGCCGAACGCCGCCCCGACGGAGAGCAGGAACCCCACGGCCGCCTTGACGGGCACCACGATGGAGCGGAAGACCAGCAGCAACAGCAGCAACGCGAGTCCGACCACGATCGCGGCGAACGGCACCAGCGAGTCGCTGAGCAGGTCGGAGACGTCGATGGCCGCGGCGGTGGATCCCGTGACCAGGACCTCGGCGTCCGCGGCCGTGCCCAGGTCCGGGGTGGCGGCCCGGATGTCACGTACCAGGCGCACCGTCTCCTCGGCCCGCGGGCCGGCCTTCGGCACGACCGTCACGATCGCCGTCCGGCCGTCCGTGCCCGCCTGCGGTGCGCTGATGGACAGGACCTCGGGCAGACGGAGGTCGCCGATGCCCTTCGCGACCTCGGTGGCGGCGGCCTTCGGGTCCGCGTCGGCGGTCTGCACCAGGACCAGCAGCCGCCCGTTCCGGCCGGGGCCGAAGGCATCGGAGATCATGTCGTAGGCCCTGCGCTGTGTCGACTCGGGCGCCGCGGTGCCGTTGTCCGGCATGGCCAGGGACAGCTGGGCGGCCGGAACCGCCATCACGCCGAGTCCGATGACGACGGCCACCACCGTGACCAGGGGACGACGGGTGACCAGCCGGGCCCAGCGGGCACCGCCGTTCCAGCGGCGGCCCGAGCCGGTCTCCCGCTCCCTGCGGTCGGCGCGCGAGCCGGGCCGCGGCCGCAGCCGCGTTCCGGCGAACCCGAGCAGCGCCGGCAGCAGGGTGATCGCCACCAGGACCGCCATCAGTACGGTGCCCGCCGCGGCGAGGCCCATGACGCTCAGGAACGGGATGCCGACGACCGTCAGACCGGACAGCGCGACGATCACGGTCAGCCCCGCGAAGACCACGGCGCTGCCCGCGGTGCCGGTGGCCCGCGCCGCGGACTCCTCGGCGTCCATCCCGGAGGCCAGCTGGGTGCGGTGCCTGGACAGGATGAGCAGCGCGTAGTCGATGCCCACGGCGAGGCCGACCATCAGGGCCAGGCTCGGCGCCGTGGACGACACCGTGGCGATGTTGGACACCAGCAGCAGCCCGAGCAGTCCGGCGACGAGTCCGATCACCGCCGTGAGCAACGGCAGCCCGGCCGCCAGCAGCGATCCGAAGGTGATGATGAGCACCACGACGGCGACGACGAGGCCGATCACCTCGCCGATCCCGACCTCCAGCCCGGCCGAGCTGTAGATCGTGCCGCCCACCTCGGCCCGCAGGCCGCTGGAGCGGGCCTGGAACGCGATGTGCTCCAGGGCCTCGACACTGGAGTCCCGCAGCGCGTCGCGTTTGATGGGGTAGAGCACCTGGGCGAGGGCCGTGCGCCGGTCGGCGGAGACGGACTTCGCCTCGAACGGATCGACCGCCGTCTCGACCTGGGGCGCCTTCCCCGCCGCCGCGACCGTCCGCTCGATGACGGAGCGGTACTCGGGGTCGTTGACGGTCGAGCCCTCCGGGGCCCTGAAGACGATCTGGGCCGTGACACCGGTGGAGGACGGCAGCGCCTTCTCCAGGATGTCGATGCCCTTTTGCGACTGCGACCCGGGGATGGTGGCCTCGCTGTCGAGATGCGAGCCGAACGTCGCCATCCCGCCGCCCACCAGCGCGATGAGGAGTAACCAGCCGGCCAGGAACAGACCGCGGCGACGGAAGGCCGCCCGGCCGAGCGAGTAGAGAAGGGTGGCCATCACATGTCCCCTGAGGTGTCGGAGGAGGTACGGGAGTCGGCGGGGAGGCCCAGCAGCGCCGTGAGCGCCGTGGTCAGGGCCTGTTCCACGCCGGCGACGTCGATCGCCTCGGGGTCGGCGATGCGTTCGTTCGACAGGCCGTTGCACAGGCAGTGCAGGATCAACCCGACGACATCGGGTCCCGCGACCGGCTCGGCACCGGTGCGTGCCGCGACTTCGGCGATGGAGCGGCTCGCCGCCGCCCGCTGGGCGCGCCGCAGCGGCGTGAGGATGCCGCGCGCCTTGTCGTCGCGGGCGGCACGGGCCGCGAACTCCAGGCCGAGCTGCCCGCGCTCGGCGTCGTTCACGATGTGCCGGGCGACCGTCCGGGCGGCCACGCCGATCGTCCCGGCGAGGTCCTCGGTGTCCCTCAGCTCGCTCATCACCAGGTTGAACTCGGTGTCGGCGCCGGCCCCGAGGACAGCGCCGAAGAGTTCCGGCTTACCGGAGAAGTTCGAGTAGATGGCGCCCTTGGTGAACCCGGCGGCATACGCGATGTCGTCCAGGTTGCTGTCCTCGTAGCCGCGTTCGGCGAACGACTGTGCCGCGGCCGCCAGCAGCCGGCGGCGCACCTCGTCCCGCGGCACGCGCGGCACGGGCCCCGTGGGGCCGCCCTGCGCGGGGCGGGTGCCGGCGGAGTCCGACGGGTACCGGGGGTATCCGATACCCGGAGTACCGTGCTGCGGTGCCGCGTCGGCCTCGGCCCACGACCGCGTCTTCGGTTCCCTATTCATGGCGGACCCGGCCTAGTCCACCGTGCGGAGCGTGATCGCCCCGTTCTCGGTGCGTGCCGAGATCACATGCGGGCTGTTCGCGTCCGTCGGCACACCGGCCTTCACGCTTCCGTTCTCCGTCTTGGTCACGACCTTGTACGTGGTGTCCGGCACCTGGACCGTCACCCCGCCGTTCTCCGTCGTCACGTCCACCTCGTCGGGCGCGGTGGCGAAGGAGAGATCGACCTTCCCGTTGTCGGTACTGGCCTTGACCCGGCCCGCGCTGACGCCCGTGGCCTTCACCGCCCCGCTTCCGCTCTCCAGCGTGAGGTCGCCGGAGGTGCCGGAGACGCTGACCGACCCGTTGTCGGAGCGGATCCGCAGCGCCTTCTCGAAGCCGGCGGCGGTGGTCTTGCCGTTGTCGCCCTCGACGGCCAGCGCGACGCGCCTGGGCACGAGCACCTCGTACCGGGCGGAGCAGTTGCTGATGAGCCCTCCGCAGTCGGTGTTCAAGGTGAGCTTGTCATCGACGAGTTCCCACGACGCCTTGGGCTTGCCGCCGACGGCGGACCATCCGGAGAACCAGCGGGTCACCTCGACCTTGTCGACGTCCGCGGACCGGACCTTCAGGTCGCCCTTGTTCCGGCTGATGGTGAGCTGGTCACCGGCCAGCGAGAAGTCCCGCTTCGCCGGACCGTCCTTGTCGTCGGCCGACCCCCCGCACCCGGTGACGGCCACCAGCGCGGCGAGTACGCCGCCCGCCAGGACGCAGGTACGTAACCTGGGGTTGTCAGTGGTCATGGGATGTTTCCCCCCTGAGAGATGTGTCGTGCGCCAGCACCTACGACGCTACGGACCGAGCGGTCCGCCATCGATCCGGCGCGCCCCCTGAATGATGGGGGGTTATCCCCACCTCCTTCTCCCCCGGACGCCCCCATGAGTACGTTCGGGCACGACCGAGGGACGAACCGGCAACCGGGACCCGCGCGACGGGGCCCGTGGGAGCCCGCCCGCGCGGTGCCCCGCGCCCGCGGCGACAGCGCGGGAGGCGCCGCACGGGCCCAGGTCAGCGGGGGTTCCGCGGCTGCCGCACCGGTCCCCGGCGCGGTGCTCGCACCCGGGGCGCTCCCGGCCGCCGGCGGGTGTCAAGGGGCTTCACGGCCCTTCGCGGCCCCTTGACGCGGGCCGCCCCGGGAGCAGGGTGAACGCACGGGCCCGCGGTTGACGACGGCGGTTGGGGGGCCCGGGGCGGCGCGACCGGTCCACCGGACCGGGTGACGGCACGGGCCGGGCACCGCCCCCGTCCGGGGCTGGTGTCCGGCCCGGCCGAGCCCGCCGGAGGGGAGGCGCGGCCGGCCCGGCGGGGCTCCCGGCTCAGGCCCGGCCGAAGCCGGCGGCGATCTCCCGCAGCAGCTCCATCACCGCACGGGCGCGGGCGGTCTGGGTCATCCCCCTCACGGAGGCGATCTTGACTTCGAGCGGGGGGCTTTCGTCCCGCAGCTCCAGTTCCGCGATCTCACCGCCGCCGTAGGTCTGGCTGGTCACCGGCCGCTGGTTCAGCACCGAGTAGCCGAGTCCCCGGGCCACCAGGGACCGCACGGTCTCGTAGCTCCGGGTGCGGTAGCGGACATCGGGCGCGGTGCCGGTGGCGGCCACCAGCGAGCGGAAGTAGTCGCGGCTGTGGGGCAGGTCGAGCAGGACGAGGGGTTCCTCGGACAGTTCGGCCAGCTCCACGGTGCCCTGGTGGGCCAGCGGGTGACCGGCCGGGACGATGACGTAGGCCGGGGCGAGCGCGATCGTCTCGCTGTGCAGGTCCTGCTCGGCCGACAGACCGAGGTCGTAGGTGAGGGCGAAGTCGACGCGGCCGGTGACCAGGGCCTGGACGAGCTGATCCGTCTCCCCCTCCACCACGTCGATCTCTATGCCCGGGTAGCGGCTGGTGCACTCGCTGAACAGGGGCGGCAGGTAGTAGGGGGCCAGCGTCACGAAGCAGCCCAGGGCGACCGGCCCGGAGATGGTCTCACCGTCTCCCCGGGCCTCCCGCTCGACCTCGCGCGCACGGGCCAGCAGCTCCCGCGCGTGCTGCTGGAGCCTCTCCCCCGCCGGGGTCAGGGTCAGCCCCCGGCCCCGGCGGCGGACGAACAGCTGTACCCGCAGGTCGCGCTCCAGATTGTGGATGGCCGCGGACACGGCGGACTGTGCGATGTGGAGTTCCCCCGACGCCTCCGTCATCGAACCGCACTCGGCGGCGACGAGGAAGTAGCGGAGCTGTACGAGGGTGAAACCCACCGGTGACGTCATACGTGGCCCCTGCGCCTGGTGATCCGTGTCCGTGCCCGACGCCGACCCTATGCCGTGGCCGCTAACGCTGCTCGGGGGCCGCGTCCGACACGTCCTCGGGGCGCAGCAGCGCGGAACCGGCGGTCTCCTTCAGAGACAGGGCGGCGACCAGACCGCCGACGGCGAACACCATCAGGTAGGGGCCGGGCAGCAGGGTGCTGCCGGTCGCGGAGATGAGCACGGTCATCAGGTACGGCACCGTGCCGGCGAACAGGGCGGCGGTGATGTTGTAGGCGATGGACAGGCCGCTCTGGCGGGTGCGGGTGGGGAACAGCTCCGCCGACCACACCGCGTAGGTGCCCAGGATCGCCGCCAGGATCACGCCGAGCAGCAGACCGGCGATCCAGGTTCCGGCGAGCCCGGTCCGCATGAGGAGGAAGGCGGGGGTGGAGACGACCAGGAGCGCCGCGGTGGCTCCGACGAAGACCGGTTTGCGTCCCACCCGGTCGGACAGCACCCCGAACACCGGGACCAGCACCAGCCCCAGCAGGGAGATCACCGTGGAGAGCAGGGCGGCGCTGCCCGCCGAGTGCTTCAGATGGTCGGTCTCGTAGGTGACCAGGTAGGTCAGCACCATGTAGAAGGGCACGTGCATGGCCGCCATCAGGCCCGCCGCCTGGAGCACCTGCCGCTTGTTGCGGCGCAGCAGCTCCCGTACGGGGCTGCTCGGCACGGTGTCGTTGGCCTCGAGTGCCCGGTACTCGGGGGTGTCCTCGATCTTGTTGCGGATGATGAAGCCGATGACGCCCAGCGGCGCGGAGACGAGGAAGGGGATGCGCCAGCCCCAGGACGTCAGCTGGTGCTCGTCCAGCCCCGTCGACAGCAGCAGGTAGACGAACGAACCGGCGAGGAAGCCCAGCAGGGAGCCGACCTCCAGCCAGCTCACCCCGAATCCGCGACGGCGCCGGGGGGCGCTCTCGGCGAGGAAGCTCGCCGCGCTGCCGAACTCGCCGCCCGCGGCGAACCCCTGGATCAGGCGCAGGACCACCAGCAGCACCGGGGCGGCGACCCCGATCGCGGCGTAGCCGGGGAGCAGACCGATGGTCAGGGTCGCGCCGGACATCATGAAGATGACCAGCGACAGCGTGCGCTTGCGGCCGATCCGGTCGCCGAGCGGCCCGAACACCATCGCGCCGATGGGCCGGATGCCGAACGACACGGCGAACACGCCGAACACGGCGAGCAGTCCGGTGGTGCCGTTCTCCGACGGGAAGAACACGTCCGCGACGGTGCCGGCGAGATAGGCGTAGGCCGCCCAGTCGAACCAGTGCACGAACACGCCGACGGCACCCGCGGCAACGCTCCTGCGCAGTGCGACGACATCGGTGGCCACCTCGGCCTCGGCCGTTCTGACGTCGGGGGGAGAAGTAGGCATGCGCGCCTCCTTGGGAAATGGGGTGGAACAAGCCGGGGCTGTGCGGGTGCGGCCGGGCGCCGTGCCCTCAGCGGGCGGGTCGTCCGGTGAGGGAGGCGGGGCTGGTGAGGACATGGAGTTCCGCCTCGGTCAGCAGCTCGCGCTCGCGTATCAGGTCGAGCGGCGGCCTGCCGGTGCGGTGCGCCTCCAGTGCGATGGCGCAGGCGGTCTCGTAGCCGAGTGCCGGGCTGAGCGCGGTGACCATACCGGTGGAGGCGGCGACGGCCTCGGCGAGCCGGTGCCGGTTGGCGGTGATACCGCGCACACAGTGCTCGGTGAGGACGGCGACCCCCGCGGCGAGATGGTCCAGACCGGCGCTCAGACTCCGGTAGATGACCGGCTCGAAGGCGTTGAGCTGGAGCTGGCCGCCCTCGGCGGCGAGGGTGACGGTCACGTCGTTGCCGATGATCTCGAACGCGATCTGGTTGACCGCTTCGGGGATCACCGGATTGACCTTGCCGGGCATGATGGACGATCCGGCCTGGCGCGCGGGCAGGTTGATCTCGCCGAGCCCGGCCTGCGGCCCCGAGGACAGCAGGCGCAGATCGTTGCAGATCTTGGACAGCTTCACGGCGGTCCGCTTGAGCACGCCGGAGAGCTGCACGAAGACCCCGACGTCCTGGGTGGCCTCGATGAGGTCGGGTGAGGACTGGAGCGTCGGTATGCCCGTCAGCCCGCGCAGGTGCTCCACCGCACGCTCCCGGTAGCCCGGACGGGCGTTGAGGCCGGTGCCGATCGCCGTGCCGCCGAGGTTCAGCTCGTGCAGCAGCAGCCTGGCCTCCGCGAGCCGCTGCTCGTCCTCGGCGAGAGTGGCGGCGAACGCCCCGAACTCCTGGCCCAGCGTCATGGGCACGGCGTCCTGCAACTGGGTGCGGCCCATCTTCAGGACATCGGCGAACTCGGCGGCCTTGGCGGCCAGGGCCTCGCGCAGCCCGGCCAGGGCGGCGAGCAGCTCGGCGAGGTGCGCGTCCAGCGCCAGCTTCACCGCGGTCGGATAGACGTCGTTGGTGCTCTGCCCGAGGTTGACGTGGTCCAGGGGGTGCAGGGCGGAGTACTCCCCGCGACGCCGTCCGAGCAGTTCCAGGGCCCGGTTGGCGATCACCTCGTTGGCGTTCATGTTCGTCGACGTACCGGCGCCGCCCTGGATGAGGTCGACCACGAACTGCTCGTGCAGCGCGCCGTCACGGATCTCGGCACAGGCCCCGGTGATCGCCGACGCGAGGGCGCCGTCCAGCGCGCCGACTTCGGCGTTCGCCAGGGCCGCGGCGTGCTTCACGGCCGCCAGGGCGGCGATCAGGTGCGGCCGGGCGGCGAGGGTCTCCCCGGTGAGCGGGAAGTTGGTCACCGCACGGGCGGTGTGCGCCCCGTAGTAGGCGTCCGCGGGCACGTCGACGTCGCCGAGCATGTCGTGCTCCGTCCGGTGCCCGTCGCTCGCCGGGGCGGTGTGCTGGGGGCCGGGGGTCAGGGACATCGGTGTCCTCCGGGTCGTCGGGCATCGGGGGGACCGGTGAACGAAAGGTTCGGACGGGTCCCGGGAGGGGCGGGGGTCCGCGGCGGGCGCGCCCCGGACCCGGTGGTCGTCGGGCTGGTGGCGGTGCCCGGCCGCACGGCTCCCTCCGCGATGAGCGGCTCGTCGCCGTCCGCGTCCTCGTACCGCGCCAGGCGGCCGAGCGCGGGCCCGGGTGCGGCGGCCGGTACCGCGTACCGGCCGGGAGACGGCCACGCGGGACCGGCGTCCGGCACCACGGCGGTGCCCGCGCGCACGGTCACCGGCGTCCGGTGCGGGCGGCCGGGGGG
>NZ_BBOX01000212.1 GCF_001553455.1 Streptomyces hygroscopicus subsp. hygroscopicus | reverse complement strand
CCGGCGCGAGCCCCGGGAGCCCGGCGGCCCGTACGGCGTCGGCCAGCGGGGCGCCCGCCGCGCCCAGCCCGCCGCCGCCCAGCACGGCCAGCGCGGCGACGGCGACCGCCGCGTAGACGGCCAGGGTGATGCCGAGCGCGAGGGGGATGGCGCGGGGGATGGTGCGGGCCGGGTCGCGGACCTCCTCGCCGAGGGTGGCGATCCGGGCGTATCCGGCGAAGGCGAAGAACAGCAGGCCGCCCGCGCGCAGCACCCCGCCGAGGGTCGCGTCGTGACCGATCCCCAGCCGTGCGGCGTCGGCCTCCCCGGAGGTGAGGAGGGCGACGACCACGGCGGCCAGGACCGCGAGCACGACGGCCACGATCGCCCGGGTCAGCCAGGCGGCCTTGTGCACGCCGACGTAGTTCACGGCCGTCAGCGCCACCACGGCCGCCACCGCCACCGCGTGTGCCTGGGCGGGCCACACGTAGGAGCCGACGGTCAGGGCCATCGCCGCGCAGGAGGCGGTCTTGCCGACCACGAAACCCCAGCCGGCCAGATATCCCCAGAAGTCGCCCAGCCGCTCACGGCCGTAGACGTACGTACCGCCCGAGCGCGGGTGGCGGGCGGCGAGACGCGCGGAGGAGGTAGCGTTGCAGTACGCCACCGCTCCGGCCGCCACCAGGCCGAACAGCAGCCCCGAGCCCGCCTCCCGGGCCGCGGGCCCCAGCGCCCCGAAGACGCCCGCGCCGATCATCGACCCCAGGCCGACCACGACCGCGTCGAAGACCCCCAGGCGGCGCCGCAACTCCCCCGGTGCGGGCGGGGTGTCCGCCGGTCCGCTCATCGGCCCCGGTCCGGGTCGGAGCCGGCGGCCGGCGGCAGATCGCGTGCGCCGAGCCGCAGATGCTCGATGTGGTAGATGGCCTCGTCGAGGAGTTGGGCGACGTGGTTGTCGTAGAGGCTGTAGACGATCCGGCGGCCCCGGCGCGAGCCGGTGACCAGTCCGAGGGCGCGCAGCAGCCGGAGCTGGTGGGAGACCGCGGACTGCTCCATGCCGACCGCCTCGGCGAGTTCGGTCACCGCGCAGGGGGCCTGGCGGAGCCGGGTGAGGATCATCAGCCGCGAGGGGGTGGCCAGGGCCTGGAGGGTGGCGGCGATGGTGGCGGCGGAGTCCGCGTCCAGATGCGCTGCCGGGGTGGTCTGACTGTCGGCTCCGTGTCCCATGACGTCATCGTATCCACAGCATTACATGAAGAGGTCTTCATGCGTTCCAGTGGGGACATCGGGGGGGTCAGCGGATGGTGAGGCCGCCGTCGACGGCGAGGATGGCGCCGGTGGTCCACTGAGCGGAGGCCAGGTAGGCGGCCGCGGCGGCGATGTCGTGGGCGGTGCCCAGGCGCCCCAGGGGGTAGGAGTGCTCGATCCGCCGGTCGTGCGCGGTGCGTTGCTCCGCGGTCATGGGGGCGAGGTAGGAGCGTTCGTAGGTGGGGGTGTGGACCGCGCCGGGGGCGATGGCGTTGACCCGGACTCCCTGGGGGCCGAGTTCGTTGGCCAGGGCCCGGGTCAGGGAGTTGAGTGCTCCGCGGGTGGCGGAGTACGCGGCCGAAGAGCGCCCGGCGACCATTTTGTGGGCCCAGTAGCTGCTGATGTTGATGATGTTTCCGCGGGCGTTCAGGAGGGCGGGCAGCAGTTGCTGGCTCAGCAGCAGCGGCACCTGGACGTTGAGGTGCCACATCGTGTTCATCGCGTCGACGGTGGTGTCGGCCAAGGAGGCGAAGTGGGCGATGCCGACGTTGTTGACGAGGGTGTCCACCCGGTCGGTCAGGTCCGCCACCTGTGCGGCGATCCGGGCGGGGGCGTCCGGCGCGGAGAGGTCCGCGGCCACGGTCCGCACGGCGGTGCCGTGCCGCCCCAGTTCCCCGGCGGCGGCCTGGAGCTTGTCGCGGTTGCGGGCGACGAGGATCAGATCCGCCCCGTCCGCGGCGAAGGCGTCCGCAATGGCCAGGCCAAGGCCCTCACTGCCGCCGGTGACAACGGCGAGGGGCGCGGTGGTGTGGTGCTCGTGCATGTCAGGTCCATGGGGTGATCGGTGGAGGCGCTCGGGGACGCGGAACGGGGTGATCGGTGGAGGCGCTCAGAGGCGCGGAACGTGGTGATCGGTGGACGCGCTCAGGGACGCGGAACGTGGTGATCGGTGGACGCACTCAGAGGCGCGAACCGGGGTCATCGGTGGAGGCACTCAGAGGCGCGAACCGGGATGATCGGTGGAGGCACTCAGAGGCGCGTATCGGCGTAGCTCTGCGAGCTGGTCGCTGCGGGTGTTCTCGATACCGGCAAGGGCGTCGCTGCCCAGGGGGAGGCGCAGCGGGGGGTTTGGCATGTCGGCCAGGGCGACGAGGGCCTGGGCCATGCGGACGGGGTCGCCGACCTGGCCTCCCGCGGCGCCGGCGGACCGCGCCAGCGCTTCGTGCACGGGAAGGTAGTCGGGGATGGCACCGCCGGTGGGCAGCCGGCTCGCCCAGTTGGCACGGAAGCCGGTGCGGGATGCTCCGGGCTCCACGATGGTCGTCCGGATGCCCAGCGGCGCGAGTTCGGCGGCCACTGAGACGCTCAGACCTTCCAGAGCGTGCTTGCTGGCCGTGTAGGCGCTCATCCCGGGGGCGCCGATCTGCCCCGCCAGCGAGCTGATCTGCAGCACGCGGCCCGCCTTCGCTGCGCGCAGATGCGGCAGAGCGGCGCGCAGGACGTTGACGGCGGCGAAGAAGTTCACCTCGAACTGAGCGCGCAGCTCCGCGTCGTCCAGCTCCTCCAGTGGGCCCGCCAGCGCGTAGCCGGCGTTGTTGACGACGACGTCGAGGCGGCCGAATCGCGCGATCGCGCCATCGAGGACCTGCCGAAGCGCGTCGGCGTCGGTGATGTCCACGCTGCTGGTGAGCAGGCGTCCTGGGTGGTCAGCGGCCAGCGGCCGCAGCGGCTCGTCGTCGCGCGAGACGGCGACTACTCGCTCGCCCGCGCCCAGAACCTCGGCTACCAGCGCCCGGCCCAGACCGCCGGACGCACCGGTGATCAGCCATACACGGGTGTCCACGCTCCGCACCTCCCGTACGAGTCCACTAAACGGACAGGATCTGTCCGCTTTCTTCAGCGTAGAGAAACGGACAACTCTTGTCCACTTGCGGGTAGGGTGGGGGCATGAACGCGGAGCAGCCTGCAGCGGCCCAGGAGACAGCGATGCCCGTGCGCGTCGATGCGCAGCGCAATGCCGCGCGTGTCCTGGCGGCAGCGCGCCGCGCCGTCGCGGCCAACGGGCTGGGCGTGAGCTATCACGAGATTGCGCGGGAGGCCGGTGTCGGTGTGGGGACCGTCTACCGGCGCTACCCCGATCGCGACCAGCTCATGGCGGCGGTGCTGGCCGACATCCTCGCCGAGCTGATCGCCACCGCACACCAGGCCCTGAGCTGCGAAGACGCCTGGGAGGGTTTCTCGCTGCTGTTCACCGGCCTGGCCGTGCGCACCGCGCAGAACGCGGGACTGTCCGGCTCCCTGGACCAGCATGGCGGGCCCGCCATCGCCGAGCAGCGCCACCAGCTCCTCGGTCTCTCCCAACGGGTCATCGAACGCGCCCAGGACGAGGGGCGCCTGCGCCGGGACCTCGCCTGGCAGGAGGTGCTGCGACTGACGGGGGCCGCGACGGTGCAGGGGTGCGTGCTGGGGCTTGAGCCTGATTCCGCACACGGTCACCGCCCGGTGCTGACCGTTCTGCTCGACGGTCTGCGGGCAGGCGGGTAGTCGGGGCCAGAGGCTGATGCCGTCCGGACCCGCGCGGGACCGGGCGCCGACCGCGACCCTGCGACGGCGCGCCCCATCCGCAACCCTGCGGGGGCGGGCACCGTCCGCGCTCCTGCGGGGCCGGGCGCCGACCGCAACCCCGCGACGCCGCACCCGGTCTGCGACCCTGCGGGGCCAAGCTCCGTTCCGCGACCTGCGGGGCCGGGCCCGACCGCGACCCCGCAAGGCCGCACCCCATCCGCAACCCTGCAGGGCCGGGCGCCGTCCGCAACTGCACCCGGCCGGGCGCCGACCACAACCCCGCGACGCCGCACTCGGTCTGCGACCCTGCAGGGCCGAGCCCCGACCGCAACCGCACCCGGCCGGGCGCCGACCGCGACCCTGCGGGGCCGAGCCCCATCCGCAACCCCGCAGGACTGCGCCTCATCCGCAACCGCACCCGGCCGGGCGCCGTCCAGGAGCGTGCGGGCCGGAGCAGGGGGTGCCCTCGGCCCGCCGCCCTACGATGGGCACATGCCGGTCAGCGAACCCTCCCCACCTGCGACCCGGTCGCATACGCACCCCAGCGGCGCGGCGCAGTTCTCCACGGCCGCCAACGTCTTCTCGCTGCTCTCCGACCCGACCCGACTGCACCTGGTGTGGTCCCTCGCCCGGGGCGAGGCCGATGTCAACACCCTCACCGAGGCCAGTGGGGCGGCCCGCCCGGCGGTGAGCCAGCATCTGGCCAAGCTGCGGCTGGCCGGGCTGGTCCAGGTGCGCAAGGAGGGCCGCCGCTCGGTGTACTCGCTCCACGACGGCCATCTGCGGCGGCTGGTCATCGAGGCCGTCAACCACGCGGATCACATGGTCACCGGGGCCCCGCCGCACGACTGAGCGTCACGGTGCGGGCATGCGGCCGCCCTCTGGGGCAATCCCCCAGGGTCCGCACAATTTCGCACCCCCACACCCTTCCTCATACCGAGCCGACGACGGCTCGGGGCAACGGCGACGGCGACAGCGACAGCGACAGCGACAGCGACAGCGACGACGGCAACGGAACGGCGACGGCAACGGCACCGGCACCGGCACCGGCAACAGCGACGGCTCAGCGCACCCCAGCGGCGTCCAGCAGCCCGTCTCGGCGGGCCGTACGGCCACGGCTCCGGCCGGGTGCGTGGACCACCGCACCGCCGCGTACGTCATCCTGGTCACGGCCCCTTTGATCACCGCTGATCACCACTGGTCACCACCACGACGTTCCGCCCGAGGAGAAGCCCCCCTTGACCGCCGACAGCTACTACGAGCCGATCGATGAGTACCGCTACAAGCCCACCGGCCACGCGAGCGGCGCGTGGAACACCGACGAACAGCACTTCAGCCCGCTCGGCGGCCTCATCGTCCACGCCATCGACCGCTACCTCGCAGGGCGTCCGCACACCGGGCTGCTGCTCAGCCGGATCAGCTTCGACATCCTCGGGCGCCTCGCCCTCGACGAGTGCGAGATCCGGGTGGAGACCGTCCGGCCCGGCCGCACCATCGAACTGCTCGAGGCCGTCGTGCGCATAGCCGACCGCCCGGTGGTCCGGGCCCGCGCCTGGCTCCTGGCCGCCGTGGACACCACCGCCGTCGCCGGCGGCGCCGATGACCGGCTCACCCCTCCGGAGGCACTCGACCCCCGGCCGATGACCACCATGTGGCCCGGCGGGTACATCGCCTCCCTGGACTCCCGTCCGGTCGCCCCGCCCCGGCCGGGCCGCGCGACCGTCTGGGTCTCCACCCCGCTCGCCCTCGTCGCCGGGCAGACCAGCACCCCGCTGGCCTCGTACGTCGCGCTCGTCGACACCGCCAACGGCATCGCCGTACGTCAGCCGCCCACCGCCTGGATGTTCCCCAACGTCGACCTGACCCTCCACCTGCACCGCCAGCCCGAGGGCCCCTGGGCCGGCCTGGACACCACGGTCACCTTCGGCGGCACCGGCCAGGGCATCACCAGCACCGTGCTGCACGACCTGGGCGGCCCGGTCGGACACGCCCAGCAGATCCTCACCGTCCGCCCCCTGCCCAGCCCCTGACCGCGCACGGGACAGGCCGACCGCGCACGGGACAGGCCGACCGCGCACGGGACAGGCCGCCACCGGCGAGGTGGCGGCGCCCCTGTACGATGAACGCCGCAAGCAACGAACCAACTCTGCCTGACGCAGAGCTGGCGCGACCGCTCGGCGGCCGCGGTCCTGATGCCCCCGGTCGGCGCGGACCCGGTATCTACCCCGGTCCCGCGCGAGAGGACAGCTCTCGGCGCACTCCGCCACGTCGGCCGGGGCGCGCTACCAGGCGGCGGAAAGGCATCGGCCGTGGCATCCACGGTCCCCGGGACCACCCCTCCCGCCCGGCGCGTCGGCTACGGGCACCTGCTGCGCACACCGGGCGCTTGGACCTTCCTGCTACCCGGGTTCGCCGCCCGGCAGCCGTTCGCGATGCTGACGATCAGCATCGTGCTCCTGCTGCGCCACACCACCGGGTCGTACGGCACCGCCGGCGCGGTCGCGGCCGTCACCGGCGTCTCCATGGCGCTGTTCGCGCCCAGGAGCGGCAAGCTCGCCGACCGCTACGGGCAGAGCGCCGTGCTGGTGCCGGGGGTGCTGATCCACGCGGCGGCCGCAGCCCTGCTGACAACGCTCGCGCTGGCACACGCTCCGCTGTGGGCCCTGATCGCCGCCGCGGTGCCGACGGGCGCCTCCGTCCCGCAGATCGGGCCCATGGTGCGGGCCCGCTGGGCGGCCGTCCTCGGGGACGGCGCCCAGGACGGGTCCGGGGCGCGTCCGGACCACCGGCCGCTCCTGGCGACCGCGGCCGCGTTCGAGTCGGTGACCGACGAGTTGACGTTCGTCATCGGCCCCGTGCTCGCGACCGCCTTGAGCACCGGTGTGCACCCCTCCTCCGGGCTGATCGCGGAGGCCGCGCTGACGCTGGTGGGCGGACTGCTCTTCGCGGCCCAGCGCCGCACCGCACCGCCACCGGCCCCGGTGCGGGCGGACGCGCGGGAACGGCACGCCTCGGCCCTGTCCATACCGGGCGTGCGTGTCCTGGCCGTGGCCTTCCTGGGCATCGGCTCGGTCTTCGGCGGTATGCAGGTCGCCCTGACCGCCTTCACCCAGGAACACGGTCAACCGGGCCTGAACGGCGTGCTGTACGGCGTCTTCGCGGCGGGCAACATGCTCTCGGGCGTGGCCTGCGGTGCCATCGCCTGGCGCGTCTCCCCGCGGCGGCGGCTGCTGACCTCCTACGCCGCGCTGGCACTGGTCTGCTCGACCCTGTGGGCGGTGCCGACGCCACTGCCGCTGGGCGGGCTCGGACTGCTGGCGGGGCTGTGCGTGGCACCTGCGCTGATCACCGGCTACACCCTGGTGGAGGCGCTGGTCCCGGCCACGTCCCGGACCGAGGCGTTCACCTGGCTGACCGGAGCGGTCGCGCTGGGGCAGGCCGCGGCGGTGACGGCGGGCGGACGGCTGGCCGACGGCTTCGGCGCGAGCGCCGCCTTCACGGTGCCGCTCATCGGCACGGCCCTGGCGCTGCTGACCGTGGTGTCCCTGCGCGGGCGGATCGCACCGCACGGCGCCACGGCGATACGCGATGAGCACACCGCCCCCGACGCCCGGCCCGAGTCGCTACGGACGGCGGACACCTCCTGAGCGACGTCCCACGGGAGCGTCGGGGACACCGCGCCGCGCGGCTCCTCGGGACGGAGCCGGTCGGCGCCCGCCCGCCACGGGCTCAGCCCGCGGCCCGCAGCCCGTGGCCCGCGACCACCACGGGCCTTGGGCCCGCGGGCCCCACCAGCCTCTGCCCCTCAGCCCGAGAAGCCGTAGCCCTCAACCCCCAGCCCGAAACCAGCCCATCAGCCGCCAGCCCGACAGCCGTAGCCCTCAACCCCCAGCCCGACAGCCACCAGCCCCCAGCCCGACAGCCCCCGGCCCGACACCTCAGCCGGTGATGGGCTTGACGACCTTGCCCGGGTTGAGGATCCCGTGCGGGTCGAGGGCCGCCTTGACGGCCCGGTGCAGGTCCAGGACCGCCGGGGTGAGTTCCTGCTCCAGGCCGTCCCGCTTCAGCAGCCCCACGCCGTGTTCGCCGGTGACCGTGCCGCCGAGCTCGATCGCGTCCGCGATGATCTCGTGGAACGCGGCCTGGGCCCGCTCCCGGGCCGCCGTGTCGCCGGGCTGGGTGATCAGCAGCGGGTGGAGGTTGCCGTCACCGGCGTGGGCGATGTTGGCGATGAGCGTGTCATGGCGGGTGGCGGCACGCTCGATCCGCGCCAGCATCTCCGGTACGGCCGCCTTGGGCACGCACACGTCCTCGGTGAGCACCGGGCCCAGCCGCTCCAACGCCGGATAGGCGAGCCGCCTGGCCGAGAACAGCGCGTCGGCCTCCTCCTGGTCGGTGGACTGCGCGGCCCAGGTCGCGCCCGCCTCCTCGAAACAGGCGAGCATCCGCTCGGCCTCCTGCGCACCGGCCGGGCCCGGGGCGTCCGTCCGCCCGAGGAGCACCACGTCCGCGTCGACGGACAGCCCCATGTTCTTCCACTTGTCGACCGCGGCGAGGCAGTGGCGGTCGATCAGTTCCAGCGCGGACGGGGTCAGCCCCGCGGCCCCGATCGCCGCTACCGCGCGGCCCGCGGCCACCACCGAGGAGAAGTACCCGGCGACCGTGCGCTCCGCCTCACGCTGGGGCCGCAGCCGCACCGTGACCTCGGTGATCACTCCCAGGGTGCCTTCGGAGCCGACCATCAGCCCCGCCAGGTCGTATCCGGCGACGCCCTTGGCGGTCCTGCGGCCGAGCCGCACGAGCTCACCGGTGCCGGTGACCACTTCCAGGCCGAGCACGTAGTCGCGGGTGACGCCGTACTTCACACAGCACAGCCCGCCCGCGTTGGTCGCCACGTTGCCGCCGATGGTGGACCAGGGCGCGCTCGCCGGATCCGGCGGGTACCAGAGACCGTGCTCGGCACAGGCGGCCCGCAGGTCGTCGTTGACCACACCGGGTCCGACGACCGCGAGGCGCTCCACGGGATCGATCTCGTGGATGGTGTTCATGGCCTCGGTGGAGAGCACCACGCAGCCCTCGACGGCGTTGGCGCCACCGGAGAGGCCGGTACCGGCACCCCGGGTGACCAGCGGAACACCGTGCCGTACGCAGGCGCGCACCACGGAACGGACTTCCTCCGCCGTGCGTGGCCGCACCACCACGCGGGGCGTGCCGTACGGCGCCCACTCCGCCTCGTCGTGGACGAATCCGGCGGCCACGCCGGGGTCCTCGACCATCCGGCCGTCCGGCAGCTCCTGCCGCAGATCATCGATCAACACGCCCGGTCCCCTGCCTTGTCGTCGAGCACGGTCTTCCCCGCTCGCACGGTACCCACCGCCGCGGGGACCGGTGAACGCCACCCCCGCCTTGCGCGAGAACCATCGTTCTCCTACTGTTGCCACCGGAAGAGGAGAACGCGCGTTCTCCACACCCCGTTCTCCACACCCCGTTCTCCACACCCCCGTTCCCCGCTCCCCCGCACGGCTCAAGGAGACGCAGTGACCGACGCTCCACGCCCCCCGCTCCCCCCGTTCACCCGGGAGACCGCGATCCAGAAGGTCCGTCTGGCGGAGGACGGCTGGAACTCCCGTGATCCGGAGAAGGTCGCCCTGGCCTACACCGTCGACTCGCGGTGGCGGAACCGCGCGGAGTTCGCCACCGGACGTGACGAGATCATCGCCTTCCTCACCCGCAAATGGGCGAGAGAGCTGGACTACCGGCTCATCAAGGAGCTGTGGGCCTTCGACGGCAACCGCATCGCCGTGCGCTTCGCCTACGAGTGCCACGACGGCTCCGGCAACTGGTTCCGCTCCTACGGCAACGAGAACTGGGAGTTCGACGAGTCCGGGCTGATGAGCCGCCGCCACGCCTCCATCAACGACCTCCCCATCAAGGAGTCGGAGCGGCTGTACCACTGGCCGCTCGGGCGCCGCCCCGACGACCACCCCGGTCTGAGCGACCTCGGCCTCTGACCGCCCGGCACCAGGAGGACGGCGAGATGATCAGTGCCGAGACGGCGGAGCTGCGGATACTCGACGCGGCCGAGGCCCTGTTCTACGGGCGTGGGATCCAGGCGGTGGGCATGGACGAGATCCGCTCCGCGTCGGGTGTCTCCCTCAAGCGGCTCTACCGGCTCTTCCCGTCCAAAGGGGACCTGGTGCAGGCGTATCTGCGCCGGCGCGACGTCCGGTGGCGGCAGAAGCTGGCCGCGTACGCCGACGCCCGGGACACCCCCGAGGAGCGCATCCTGGCGGTCTTCGACTGGCTCCACGAGTGGTTCGGCGAGCCGGAGTTCCGCGGTTGCGCCTTCAGCAACTCCTTCGGGGAGCTCGGCGCCACCTCCTCCGCCGTCGCCGAGACGGCACGGGCGCACAAGGAGGCGTTCGTCCGGTACCTCGCCGAGCTGACGGCGGCCGCGGGCAAACCGGCCTCGCTCGCCGACCACTTGGCGCTGCTCGCCGAAGGGGCCATCACCACCGCGGCCATCACCGGCAGCGCCGAACCCGCGCGGCGGGCGGGAGAGGCCGCACGCGTGCTGCTGAAGGCGGCACAGCGGTGACCGTCCTGCTGTCTCTCGTGCGAAAGCGGCCCACGGCAGCCCCTGGGCCCGGTCCGGCCGGGCGCTCGCCGCGGGACACGCGGCGGAGCGCCACTCCGCGCCCGCGCCGCCGCGAGCGCATACGGCCCAGGCCCATCGCCCGGCCGGTCCGGACCGCGAACCGCCCTGGCCGTGCGGTGATTGCCGGACAGCCGGTCGCGATGCCTGCGCGGAAAGGACCGTAACCGGCGGTGTACGGGCAGGTCCGCTCGCCGGTGGGAGGCGAGGGTGCCGGTGCGAGGCGAGGGTGCCGGTGGGTTCGTCGGCTCGGACGATGTCCGGTCGGCCTCACGGTCGGTCAGCGGACCGCACCCGCGTCACCCTCCACACCCGACACCCGCGGGACGGGCGCCGTCGCCCGCCGAGCGCCTGCGGGCACGACCGCCCCCGGGCGGCGGTGCCGCCCGGGGCGCCGAGGAGCCGAGGAGCCGAGGAGCCGAGGAGGCAGCCGTCCCCTTCGAGCGGCAGCCGACGGCACACCGGCCCGAGCAGCCGACACTCCGAGTGGCCGACGCCCCGGTAGCCGACACCCCGAGTGGCCGACGCCCCGGCGGCCAACGCCCCCGGTAGCCGACACCCCCGGTAGCCGACACCCTGGTGGCCGACGACCCGGTAGCCGACACCCCTGCGGCCGACACCCCCGGTGGCCGACGCCCCCGGTAGCCGACACCCCAGTAGCCGACACCCCGGTAGCCGACGCCCCCGCAGGTATGGGGTCCCGCCAGTGCGGGGCCCCGCGGCGGGCCGGGGTCAGTCGCCGGGCGGCTGCTGGAGCATGGCCAGGGTCAGGACGTTGCCGCCGATGCCCCAGCCGCCGTCGGTGACCTCCTCGACCAGGACCATGGTGTTGGCCCGGGCGCGCTCACCGTAGATATCGACGTACAGCTCGGTGGCGCGGGTGACGATCTCCTGCTTCTGCTTCTCGTCCAGGGATCCGGCGGGAACCTTGAAATTCGCGAATGGCATGGTCGTTCTCCTTCGTAGCCATGGTGGCGGGGAGCTCCCCGGTGAGCGGGCCGTCCGGCCCGCCACGGCGGAGGAAACCGCCGCGGCCGGCGACCGCGGCCGGTCGTGCGGAGCTCGTGGCCCCCGGGGCTCCGGCCTCCGTCACCGCCGTGCCCCGGGGATGTCCCCAGCCTGGACCGGGGTTTCCGTGGCAACCAGGGCTGTCCCCACCCAGGGGTTGTCAGCCCCTGGCTCAGCCCCCGGGTACCAGGGACCATGGGGGTGTGAACCATTCCGAACTCGCCGCGTTCCTGAAGTCCCGGCGCGACCGGATCCGCCCGGCCGACGTCGGTCTGCCCACCGGCCCGCGGCGCCGGGTGCCCGGCTTGCGGCGCGAGGAGGTCTCCCAGCTGGCCGGACTGTCCGCGGACTACTACACCGAGCTGGAACGCGGACGCGGCGCCCAGCCCTCGGCCCAGGTGCTGACCGCCCTGGCCCGCGCGCTGCGGCTGAACGGCGACGAACGCGACCATCTGTTCCACCTCGCCGACCGCCCCGTGCCCCCGGCGACGCACGGCCCGGCCGCGCAGGTCCAGCCGGCCCTGCTCGGCCTGCTGGACCGGCTCACCACCACCCCCGCCCAGATCATCACCGACCTGCACCAGACCCTCGTCCAGAACGAGCTGGCCGCCGCGCTGGTCGGCCGTTCCCAGGCGGTGCGCGGGCCCGCGGCGAGCTTCGTCTACCGGTGGTTCACCGACCCGGACGCCCGTGCG
Source organism: Streptomyces hygroscopicus subsp. hygroscopicus (assembly GCF_001553455.1). Taxonomy (GTDB): domain Bacteria; phylum Actinomycetota; class Actinomycetes; order Streptomycetales; family Streptomycetaceae; genus Streptomyces; species Streptomyces hygroscopicus. The sequence goes on along the minus strand of NZ_BBOX01000212.1, from coordinate 38,443 downwards.
CTCTACCCGCCCGAGGACCACCCCCACCACTCCCGGGTCTTCGTCGCCGACCTCCAGGCCGTCGCCGCCCGGCGCGGCAACGACAGCGAGGTGCAGCGGATGGTGACCGCGCTCCGGCGCCGCAACGAGGAGTTCGCCGCCCTCTGGGACACCCATGACGTCGCCCTCCGGCGGACCGACCACAAGCGCATCGTCCATCCCGCGCTGGGCGTCATCGAGCTGGACTGCCACGCCCTGTTCAGCGAGGACGGCCGCCAGCGCCTGCTGTGGTTCAACGCCCCGCCCGGCACCGAGGGCGCCGCCCAGCTGGAGCTTCTCTCGGTCATCGGCACCCAGGACATGACGACCAGCGAGAACAGCGCGGCACCATGATCCGCCGCCCTGCCGGGTCGTCCCCCGGGGCTGGGTCGTCCCCCGGGGCCGGGGCGGAGCGGCGGCGGCCACCGGAACCGGGGCGACGGCCTTCGGGATCAAAGCGACGCTTCGGGCCGGAGTAGCGGCTTCGGGCCGGAGTGGCGGCTTCGGGGCATGCGGGGCCGGGCACGGCCCCGTGATCGTGCCAACCGTGACCGTGCCAACGTGGTGACGTTCGGCGTCGGGAGCGAGCGCCCGGCCCGACACCGGGAACCCTGTCGCAGTACGAGCGGACTCGCTCCGGTGCGGTGTCACGGCACCGGTGGCGGGCCCGCCGGTCTCCGACCCGCACAAGGACCCCGCATGAACGGACCAGCCCCTCTCCTGACCCTGAACAACGGCGTACGGATGCCCGCTCTGGGCCTCGGTGTCTACCAGAGCGCGCCCGACGAGACCGTCACCGCGGTGACCACCGCGATCGAGAACGGCTACCGCCTGATCGACACCGCGGCCGCCTACGGCAACGAGAAGGAGGTCGGTGAGGGCATCGCCCGCTCGGGCATCGACCGCCAGGACATCTTCGTCATCACCAAGCTGTGGCTGACCGACTACGGCTACGACTCCGCCCTCCGCGCCTTCGACACCAGCATGACCAAGCTCGGCCTCGACCAGCTGGACCTGTATCTGCTGCACTGGCCGGTCCCGTCCGCGTTCGACACCACGGTGGCCTCGTACAAGGCCGCCGAAAAGCTGCTGGCGGACGGCCGTGTGCGCGCCATCGGCGTGTGCAACCACAGCCCCGAACACCTGACCGATCTCATGGCGCGCACCGACGTGGTGCCCGCGGTGAACCAGGTCGAACTGCATCCGCACTTCAGCCAGCCGCGGGTGCGCGCGTCCGACGCCCGCCACCGCATCGTCACCCAGTCCTGGTCGCCCATCGGCGGAGTGACCCGTTACTGGGACGACAGACCGGACGAGGTCAGGGATCCACTCCAGAACCCGGCCATCACCGGCCTCGCCGACACGTACGGCAAGACCCCGGCCCAGATCATCCTCCGCTGGCATGTCGAGCACGAGCTGTGCGCGATCCCGAAGTCCGTCACACCACACCGCATCGCGGAGAACATCGGTGTCTTCGACTTCTCACTGACACCCCACGAGGTGGCCGCCATCGACGCGCTCGACACCGGAGTGCGCGGCGGGCCCGACCCCGACCGCGTCGGTCCCGACACCTTCTCCTGACCCACCGGCACCGTGCGCACGAGCCACCGGTGCGGGGCGGCCACCGGGCCGCCCCGCACCACGGAACCGCCCTCGTTCCCGGCCTCGTTCTCAGCCTCCTTCCCGGCCGAGCGGGCCCCACGCCGAGGCGCGTGAGAACGGTATTCGGGGAGGAGTAGTCTCCTGGACAGGAGCTCGTACGGTTCGTTCGGCCCCACACCGAAACGAGGAGAGACCGTTTGTCTTTGTCGACCTATGTCGTCTTCGACCTTGAATTCACTTCATGGCCGGGAGCGCTGGAGCGGGATTGGTCGGGGCCGGGGCAGCTGCGGGAAATCGTGCAGATCGGCGCGTTGCGCATCAGCGCCGGCCATTCCGCCGACGCCCACTGTGTGGTCGAGGAGTTCGAGGCGCTGGTCCGGCCGGTGGTCAGTCCTCGACTGTCCCCGTACTTCACCGAGCTCACCGGCATCGACCAGGAAACCGTGGACCGGGAGGGAGTCGCGCCGGCCGAGGCGCTCAGTGATTTCCTGGCCTTCTGCCAGGGCCAGTCCGTGCTCTCCTACGGCAACGACATGGTCGTCCTCGGGGAGAACGTGGGGTGGGCCCGGGCTCGTGGCGAGGAGGTCAAGAACGGCTTCCTCTCCGCCAATTTCCTGAATATCCGCCCCTGGCTGAACACCGTCGCACCGGCCACCGCACCGGCCAGTTCCGGCCGTCTGTGGAAAGCGCTCGGCCTGCCCGAACCGATTGCCGGCAGTGAGCATTCGGCGCTCTTCGACTGCTATTCGATCGCCGCTTCGATCAGACATGTATGCGCGGGCGGCGCTCGCCTGCCCGAAGGCTGTCTGTAGCGGCGTGTCCCGCTCCTGCCCGCCGCCACCCGGTACCCGAGAAACACCTCGCCCGATGGGCGACAAACCCGCCGCCCGGTACCCGAAAAACCCAACGCCCGGCGGGCAGCAAACCCGACGCCTGGTGCGGAGAACCGCCGCCCGGTATGAGAAAGGACATCCCCCCCATGACCGCAGTACGCGGAACAGCCGTGGACATCCCCACCCAGGACGGCATCGCCGATGCCTACCTGGCCCACCCCGACGACGCCGACCGCCACCCGGCCGTTCTGCTGTACATGGACGCCTTCGGGCTCCGGCCCCATCTGCGGACGATGGCCGACCATCTGGCCGGGGCCGGTTACACCGTGCTGGTGCCCAACGTGTTCTACCGCCAGGGCCGCGCTCCCTTGGCGGAGCTGCCCGATTTCATCGACCCCGCCGCCCGGCCGGAGATCCTCGAGAACATCCTCCCGGCGGCCCGCGCGCTCACTCCCGAACTGGCGATGCGCGACGCCGGCGCCTATCTCGACTGGCTGGCCTCCTGCCCGCAGGCCACCGACCGGCCCGTGGGCATCACCGGCTACTGCCTGGGCGCCGGGCTGGCCCTGCGGACCGCCGGCACCTTCCCCGGCCGCGTCGCCGCGGCGGCCGGTTTCCACGGTGGCCATCTGGCCACGGAGGCGCCGGACAGTCCGCACACGGTCGCCGGCCAGGTCACCGCCGAGCTGTACTTCGGACACGCGGACCAGGACCACGCCCTTCCCCCCGAGCAGATCGAGCGGCTGGAGAAGGCCCTCGACGAGGCCGGTGTCCGCCACCGCACCGAGGTCTACGAGGGCGCCCAGCACGGCTACACCCAGGCCGACACCGCCGCGTACAACGCCGAAGCCGCCGAACGCCACTGGCGGGCCCTGCTCGACCTGTTCGGCCGCACCCTCTGACCAAGGCCGTGGCCACAACCGGTGGCCAAGACCCGTGCACAAGGCCGGTGCACAAGGCCGGTGGCCGGCCGTCCCGGGCTGGTCACCTCCGTCAGAAGGGTCTAGAGCTGCCGGAGGTGGTCGCGCAGCGCGCGGGCCACCTGTGCCATGACGGCGTCGGCACCGGGCTGGCTGGCGGCGGGCACGAGTGACTCGGTGAGCACCGCGATGGCGAACGCCTGACCGTCGGAGTGCTCCACGATGCCGATCTCGTGGCGGAGGTTGAGCAGGGTGCCGGTCTTGGAGGACCAGGTGGTGGCGTCGGAGCTGAAGTCCGGGGCGAGTCGGTGGCGCAGTACGTTGTGGGCCATGAGGCCCCGTACCCGCCCCGCCACTTCGGGGTGGATGCCCGACGGTGTCCACAGGGCCTGGAGCAGTTCCACCCAGGCGCGGGCGCTGCCGGTGTTGGCGCGGGTGGTGTCCAGTTGCGGCACCCGGTGGCCGCGTCCGCTGGTCCCGGCGTCGATGGCCAGGGCGTGGGCGAGGTGCACCTGTGCGGCGTCGAAGCGTTCCACGGGCGTTTCGCTCAGTTCGCGCATGCGGTGCCGGACGGTGATGCCACGCAGCCCGAAGTCGTGGAGGATGTCGGCGACCTGGGCGGGCGGGGTGAGGTCGAACAGTGCGTCGGCCGCCGTTCCGTCACTCACGCAGGTGCTCAGGTACAGCAGGTCGTCGATGGCGATCCGGACGGGGTGGCGGAACCGGCTCAGCCCGGTGGGGCCGGGTGTGGTGATCCGTCCGGGAAGCACATCGAGCATCGTCGCCCCGTCGAGGTCGCCGCGCCGGATACGCTCCACCGTCGCCAGCGCGAGCGGGACCTTGACCAGGGAGGCGGAGGGCAGCTGGGTGTCCGGGTCGATCCCCAGTTCGTCCCCCGTATGGAGGTCCCGTACGAGCAGGCAGCCGTGCAGGCCGCCGTCCCGCAACTGCCCGCGCAGATCGTGCAGCAGTGCCTCGGTGCTCATGCCTCCGCCCCTTCCCCGGTGTCCGCCGGGGCGCCCGCGCCGAGGCAGCGGGCGATGGCGCCGCCCAGGCGCCCTTCGATGTGCTGGGGATTGCCGTCCGCCGCGGCGGTGAGGGCGAACCCCCGGCTGAGTGTGATCTCACCGATGGGCCGCCAGGTCAGGGAGAGTTCCCCGGCCTGCGCGGGTGAGCACAGCAACAGGTCGCGGGTGGAGAGGACTTCGGCGGCGGCGGTCGTCAGATCGCCGGCGGCCACGAGTTGTGCGGGCCGCAGCCCGACCGCGTCACGCAGCCGGGTCAGCGGATCGCGGATGTGCGGCACATCGTCCTCGGGCTGGATCCAGATGCGGCGGGCCGGCTCCGGAGAGGCTCGTCCGACCCGCAGCGTCTCGACGTAGACACGTCTGACACCGGGGTCCCGCGCCGTGGCGAGCCCGAGCGGCACGGACCACGTCGCCTCGTCCTCGGGCACCGCCAGCAGGGCGGCCCGCACCTGCTGTGCGTGGATCAGCTCCAGGCGCTGCGCGGGCGTGGCGACCCGGAGATCGAGCGTGACACCATGCCCCCGCGCCTCGGCGACCAGGCGGGCGAGACCGGCCGTGGAGCAGATGCCGGGCACCGCGAGCCGCCACGGCTTGCGCTTGGCGGCTTCCGCCTCGTGCAACAGCACATCGGCCGCCTGCACCAGTTGCCTGGCCACCGGCAGCATGTCCCGCCCGAAAGGGGTGAGAACGGCGCGCCGCGAGGTGCGCTCGAAGAGCGGCTCGCCGAACCGCTCCTCCAGAGCGGCCACGCGACGGCTGGCCACCGACTGGGACATCCGGGCTGCCGCCGCCCCGACGGTGAAACTCCCGCGTTCGCTCACGCTGACGAACGCCCGGCACACACCCACCAGATCCACAGCCGCACCCTATGCCAGATCGGCATGGAAAAGCGCATGAGCGTATTGGACCGCATAGCCGCCCGCGGGCGAGGCTGACTCCGGCGCCGACATCACGCCCCGAAGCGGGCCATGTCGGGCCAGGTCATCTCATTTCCCGTGCGCCCCGCGCGACGGGACCCACCCGGAGGTTCCGCCCATGCGACTCACCCGTGCCCGGCACACCGCTCTCGGCGCGCTCGCCACGCTCGCGCTTCTCGTCCCGCTGACGGCCTGCGGCCAGGGCGGCTCCACGGACTCCTCCGCGTCGCCGGGCTCATCGGGCTCACCGGGCTCATCGGGTTCGTCGTCCGCGGCCGCGGAGCGGGCGAAGCCGACGGGTTCGGGCGCGGCGGGCAAGGCGTTCACCGGAGCGTTCAGGAAACTGGAACACGCCTACGACGCGCGGCTGGGCGTCTACGCCATCGACACCGGCACCGGGCGCGAGGTGGCCTATCGCGATGGCGAGCGGTTCGCCTACGCCTCCACGTTCAAGGCGCTGGCCGCCGGTGCCGTGCTGCGGAAGTACTCGCTGAGCGGGCTGGATCGGGTGATCAGGTATGCCAAGGACGATCTGGTCGACTACTCCCCCGTGACCGAGAAACACGTCAAGACCGGGATGACCCTGGGCGCGCTGTGTGACGCCGCCGTCCGCTACAGCGACAACACCGCGGCCAACCTGCTCTTCGATGTGCTCGGCGGGCCCAAGGGCCTCGACGCCATGCTCGAGAAGATGGGTGACGACGTCATCCAGATGGAGAACGAGGAACCGGAGCTGAGCCGGTGGGTCCCGGGCGAGACGCATGACACGAGCACCCCGCGGGCGATGGCCGAGGACCTGCGCGCGTTCGTCCTCGGTGACGCCCTCGGCAAGCCGGAGCGGACACAGCTCACCAAGTGGCTGCGGACCAACACCACCGGGGACGAGCTGATCAGGGCCGGGGTGCCCAAGGGGTGGGTGGTCGGGGACAAGACCGGAAACGGCAGCTACTACGGCGCCCGCAACGACATCGCCGTGGTGTGGCCGCCCGACAGCGCGCCCATCGTCCTGGCGATCATGTCGTGGCGCGGCGACAAGGACACCACATTCGACAACAAGCTGATCGCGGACGCGGCGTCGGTGGTGGCCGACACACTGTCGTAACGCGGCGTCCCCGCGTGACCGCTGCGTGCTCAACCGCGTGGCGGCCACGCGGTTGACCACGCGGCTGGTGGTGACGCGGTAAGCCACGCGTCCGATGACGCGGTAAGCCACGCGGCCAGTGACCCGGTGGACCACGCAACCAGTGGCGCGGTGAACCGCGCGGCCAGTGACCCGGTGGACCACGCAACCAGTGGCGCTGAACCGCGTGGCCGGTGGCGCGGTGAGCCGCGCGGCCAGTGACGCGGCGGACCACGTGTCCAGTGACACGGTAAGCCGCGCGGCCGACGACGCGGTAAGCCACGCGGCCAGTGACGCGGTGAGCCGCTTCGCGCCGGTACACCCGCGCACCGGCCAGCCTCCCGACGACCCGGGCGACGGTCGGCGGCGCGTTCACCGTCGTATCACCGCCACGCGGCGACGTCCGAGCCCGGAGCGGGCGGTTGAGCCGGGGCCAGGCCAGGAAAAGAGCGGGCCGTCAGCGGTCTTCCGGCTCCTCCGCCCCACCCGTTCGGGTGGCACGCCGGCGCAGCTTTCCCAGCAGGGCGGTGCCGCCGACGGCCATGCCGATGGCGATGACCTTCCCCGCGCCGTAAAGGTCGAGGGCCGGGGTGTCCGAGGAGCCCGGCAGCCCGAAGGCCGACCACAGGGCCACGGCGATCCCGCACACGATGAGGCCGACCGCCCCCAGCGGTCCGGTCCCCCACCACCACGGACCCGAGTCGTCGTGCTGGCCTTCTGTCTGGTGGTGTCCGTCGGCAGTCACAGTGCACTCTCTTCGAGGGAAGGGGCGAGGAGGCCCCCGGGACAGGAAAGACGCACGGCGGAGCGCACTGGTTCACTCCTGCCACGCAAGACTGCGGATCAGCCCTGTCGAGCGCGGCGCTCCGCGCCGATCCGCCGCAGTTCCCGCACACTGTCCGCGAGTGTGCGGTCGCCCAGTGAGGCGAGCACCGCTTCCTCGACCTCGGCCGTGAGCGCGGCGAAGTACGCACCGGCGTGCATGGTCACCTGACACGCGGGTTCGGCCTCCGGTGAGGGGGCCCACAGGGGCTTGTCGCCGACGGCGCAGCGATAGATCTCGGCCAAGGTGATCCGGTCGGCCGGCCGCCCCAGCCCGGCCCCGCCCGCACGGCCCTTGACGCAGGCGACCAGCCCCGCGTCCGACAGCGGGACGAGGAGTTTCCGGACCAGGCTCGGGTTGGTGTTCAGCTCACAGGCCAGCTGGGACGAGCTGCGGGGCGCGGCCCCGTCCTCGTCGGCGACCGCGAGCAGCAGCATCACCTGGAGCGCACGGGAGAACCGGATGTCCAACACGGTCTCCACCTCCCCCCGCGGATCGGGGCACAGCCTACTCGACGGCCCGTTCCGGCCATACCCAAAGCGCAACACTTACAGTTGCAGTTTACGCCCGAAAAATGTATCTTTCAGAGTCACATTTTCGTTGGCTCCGGGGAAGCCCGTGGCCCCCCGGCCGGGGGAAACCAGGGCCGCTCCGGAACGACCCGGCGAAGAACACGGCACATGACACGTCAGGAGAACGACACAGTGAGCACCCGCGCGGCCACGGCACTGTCCCGCCCCTTCACGCTGGGTTCGGCCAAGCTGCCGAACCGGATCGTCATGGCCCCCATGACCCGCCAGTACTCCCCCGACGGCATCCCCGGTGAGGACGTCGCCGCCTACTACGCACGCCGGGCGGCGGCGGGAACCGGCCTGATCATCACCGAGGGCACCACCGTCGACCACCGGTCCGCCGGTTACCTCGACCGCGTCCCCCGGTTCCACGGCGAGGAACAGCTCGCCGGATGGGCGAAGGTCGTCGAGGCCGTACACGCGCACGGCGGCGCGATCATGCCCCAGCTGTGGCACGTGGGCATACGGCGCCCCGCCGGAGCGCCGCCGTGCCCCGACGCCCCGTCCGTGGGACCGTCCGGGATCGCGCTGGACGGCACGCCCGGAGCGGGCGAGACGATGACCCTCTCCGACATCGACACCGTCATCGCCGCCTTCGCCGAGGCCGCGCGGGCCGCCGAGCGGATCGGCTTCGACGGCGTGGAACTGCACGGCGCCCACGGCTACCTCATCGACCAGTTCCTCTGGGAACGCACCAACCGGCGCACCGACGCCTACGGCGGCGACCTGGCCTCCCGGACCGCCTTCGCCACCGAGCTGGTGAGCGCCATCCGCGAGAAGGTGGCCCCCGACTTCCCCGTCGTCCTCCGGTTCTCCCAGTGGAAGGGCGAACACTACGACGTCCGGCTCGCCGAGGACCCCAAGGAACTGGAAGCCGTGCTCACCCCGCTGGCAGAGGCCGGAGTCGACGCGTTCCACGCCTCCGGACGCCGGTACTGGCGGCCGGAGTTCCCCGACACCGGATCGGATCTGAACATCGCCGGCTGGACGAAGAAGCTCACCGGCAAGCCGGTCATCACCGTCGGCTCGGTCGGCCTGGACAGCGCCTTCCAGACCACCTCGCTCTCCGGTGCGAAAGCGGCGGTGGACAGCATCGAACGGCTCCTCGACCGCCTGGAGCGGGACGAGTTCGACCTCGTCGCGGTGGGCCGCGCACTGCTCGCCGATCCCCAGTGGGCCGAGAAGGTCCTGAACGACCGCCTGGACGAGCTGATCCCCTTCAACCGGGACGCGGTGGAATCCCTGCACTGAGCCCCCTGGGACCGCGCTGAGCCCCCGCGGACGAACGCGGCGCCGCCACCCGAGCCGAACAACCGCCCGCCGCCCGCCCCGGCGGGCGGCGCGGCACCCGGCGGCCGTGGTCGCCTGCCGCAACCGCCCCTCTACAATGCGTGGTGCCAGCGTGAGAAGAGGCGGCACACGGGGGGAGCGGCCGTGACCATCACCAGCACCCGAATCGACGGTGCACACGGGTACGTACCAGGCAAGCGCCGACATCGGCCGCCGCGGCGCCCCACCTCCGCCGGTTCCTCGACGGGCGTGACGCCGAACGCCACCGCGCGCTGACGGACGTCCGGGTGCGGGCCGGGGGCGCAGGGGCCGCCCATGGCCCGGACGGCGCCGTCCCCAGGAAATCGCCGAACTCCCACCCGAAACGTCCACACTTGCCATACGGCATCCACCATCGCGGCAACAACGCCACCCGGATACTGGTTGATTCCCCAGAGGCGCCGCCGGGCCCACACCCCGGAGTATCGCGGCTTTCCGCCCGGTGAGACGATGCGCCCGCCCGAACAACCCCACCCGAAACGGAGGGCGAATGCATAAACGTCGTGGAACCGTGACCCGCCGCTGGAGAGTCGCGGCGGTCGCGTCCACGGTGGCCGTATCGATCGCGGTCCCGGTGGCGATGGCCCAGGCATCGACCGAGCCACCACCGGAGGTCAGCGCCCAGGGCGCGTACCTGCTCGACACCGGCTCCAACAAGGAGCTGATGGCCAAGGACGCCGACACCAAGCGTCCGATGGCGAGCACCACAAAGATCATGACTGCCCTCGTGGTACTCGAGACCAAGGGCCTGGACCTCAACCAGCAGGTCACCATCAAGCAGGAGTACCGGGACTACGTCACGAAGTCCGGTGCCAGCACGGCGGACCTGCAGACCGGTGACAAACTCACCGTCAACCAGCTGCTGTACGGGCTGATGCTCCCGTCGGGCTGCGACGCGGCGATGGCGCTGGCCGACACCTTCGGCACCGGCGACACCACGGACGAGCGCACCAAGTCGTTCATCACCAAGATGAACGCGAAGGCCAAGGACCTGGGGCTGACCAACACCCAGTACGACTCCTTCGACGGTGTCTCGGCCGACCCCGACAACTACTCGACGCCCCGCGACCTGGCGCAGCTGACCCGGCGCGCCATGGAGAACGAAACGTTCGACACGGTCGTCAAGTCGGTGTCCACCAAGCAGGAAGCGCCGGCGGCCAACGGCAGGACCCGGTACTACTCCTGGGACAACACCAACCAGTTGCTGGGTTCGTACGAGGGCGCGATCGGCGTCAAGACCGGGACTACCACCCCCTCCGGTCCCTGTCTGGTGTTCGCCGCCAAGCGCGGTGACAAGACGGTCGTGGGAGTCGTCCTCAACGACGCGGACCGCTACCCGGACGCGAAAAAGATGCTCGACTGGACGTACGACACCACCACCGAGGTGAAGTGGCGTCAGCTGCCGAAGGGCGCTCAGCGGGACTGAGCGTCCGCACGCCCCGAGGCGACAGCGCGGTGCCCCGGCCGGATTCGTTCCGGCCGGGGCACCGGTGGCTCAGGCGAACACCGACAGCAGCAGGGCCATCGCCAGCCCGAAGACGCTGACCAGGGTCTGCACGGCGGTCTGGGTCTTGGTGGCCTGGCCGAGGTCCATTCCGAACGACTCCTTCACCAGCCAGAACCCCGCGTGGTTGACGTAGTTCAGGCCGATGGAGCCGGCCCCGATGGCGACCACGAGCAGGGATGCCTCCAGGCCCCCGCCGTCGCCGATCAGCGGGGCCACGATGCCGGTGGCGGACACGATGCCGACGGTGGCCGAGCCGGTGGTCAGCGACAGCAGCAGGGCGATGAGCCAGCCCAGCAGGATCAGATTGATATGGGCGCCTTCGGCGGCCGACGCGATGGCGTCGCCGATGCCGGAGTCCTGGAGGACCTGCTTGAACGCCCCTCCCCCACCGATGATGAGCAGGATCGCGGCGATGGACTTCAGGCTGTCGGTCAGGGAGGCACGGGTCTCCTCACCGGAGCGGCCGGAGCCGGCGATCGTCACGCCGAGGGCGAAGAGGAAACCGGCGAGCATCGCCACCAGCGGTTCCCCGGCGAACACCAGGGCCGCGCCCAGTCCGCTCGACTCGTCCATCACCGTCTCGGCCAGGGTGCGCAGCAGCATCAGGACGACGGGGACCAGCACTGCGGCCACGGCCAGGCCGGTGGGCACACCGGTCCGGCGGGGCCCCGCCGCGCCCGCCCGCGCACCGGGTCCCGAAGCGGCCGGAGCGGAGGAGGCAGAGGAGGTGGAGGAGGTGGAGGAGGCGGACGGGGCGGCGGGAGCGGGCTCCCGCTCGGCGCCGGCGAACTGCGCCACCAGCTCGGCGTCCGGGCGGACGTCCATGAGCCGCGGCGCGATCCAGCGGGCGTAGACGGGGCCGGCCAGGATGACGGTGGGCACGGCGCAGACGATGCCGACGCCGAGGGTGAGACCGAGGTCGGCGTGGAGACCGGTCATCGCGGTCAGCGGTCCGGGGTGGGGCGGCAGCATGCCGTGCAGGGTGGACAGCGAGGCGATGGCGGGCACGCCCAGGAGCACGTACGGGCTGCCCTTGGTGGCCCCCTGGCCCTCCAGCCTGCGGGCCACGCTGAAGATCAGCGGCAGCAGGACGATCAGGCCCACCTCGAAGAACATGGGGACGCCGATGACGAACGCCGCGGCCCCGACCAGCCATGGCAGCCTGCGGGGCTCGGCGCGGTCGACGAGGGAGCGGGCGATGGCGTCGGTGGCGCCCGAGTCGGACAGCAGACGGCCGAGCATGGCGCCCAGGGCGAGCGTGACGCCGACATCACCGAGGGTGCCGCCGGCCCCCTCCTCTATGGAACCGGCGAGTTTGGCCAGGGGCTCCCCGGCCGCGATCCCCGTGCCCACGCTGACCAGGATCAGCGCGACGAACGGATGCACCCGCAGCCGGGAGTTGATCAGGTAGATGAGCGCGGCGATCGCCACCGTGAGGATGAGCAGCAGCCACCAGGTGTGTGCGGTCATGCGGTGCCTTCCAGGACATGCGGGGGTTTCCATACGCCACCAGGGCATGAGTGGGCCAGGGGACGGGGGTCAGGGGCAGGGGTCAGAGGCAGAGGGCAGGGGCGGGGGCAAAGGGGCAGGGGGTTGCGCGGATCATGGGCATGCGGGCGTGTGGCGGCCGCCGGCGGCGTCCGCCCGGCGGGCCGGGGTCAGTCCAGTCCCAGGCGTCCGACCATCTCGGCCACGGCCTTGTCCTGCCGGGCCAGATAGGTGGCGAAGGCGCCACCGGTGGTGAAGGCGTCGGTCCAGCCGTGGCGGCTGAGCTCGGCCTGCCACTGCCGGGAGGTGTGCAGCGCGGTCAGCATCTCGATCCAGCGTTTCCGGTCCGCGGTGCTGATGCCGGGCGGGGCGACGATCCCCCGCCAGTTGTCGAAGACCAGGTCGATCCCGGCCGCCTTCAGCGTCGGCGCTCCCGGCAGCGCGGCCACCGGCCGCCCGCTGGTGACCGCGAGCACTCTGAGCTGCCCGGCGGCGATCTGGTCGAGGTACTCGCCGACGCCGCTGGTGGCGAAGTCCACCCGGCCGTCCAGCAGCGCCGGGAGCAGGTCGCCGCCACCGCCGTCGTAGGCGGCGTACCTCACCTTCTTCGGCTGGATGCCGACGGCGTGGGCCAGCGCCATGGGCAGCAGGTGTTCCGGGCCGCCCGGTGAGGAACCGCCGCCGACCGTGACGTCTCCGGGGCTCCTGCGCCAGTCGGTGACCAGGTCCGCGATGGTGCGGTACGGCGAGTCCGCGCGCACCACCACCGCCTCGGGTTCGTCGATCAGGCGCGCGATCGGTGTGGTCCGCGCCACGGTCACCTTCGCGTGGGCGACGTGCGACGCGCCGAGGACTCCGAGCCCCATCTGCAGGGCGAGCCGTCCGTTGCCCCGTTCGTCGACGATGCGGTGGAGACCGACGGTGCCACCGGCTCCGGGCAGGTTGAACACCTCCACGTCCGCGGCGGTCCCGGTCTCCTCCAGCACCCGGGCCACGGTCCGTGCCGTAGTGTCGTACCCGCCCCCGGGTGTGTTGGGCACCACGATCCGCAGACCGTCGCCGGCGGTGTTCCCGGTGCCCGGCCAGGGGGCGCAGGCTCCGGCGAGCAGGGTCAGCACAACGGCCAGGGTGCCGGACAGGACGCGGGTGGGACCTCTCATGGCACCTCCCTTTCGCTTCCCACTCGGCGGACGCCATGATTGTGCGGCCTGGCGGAAGACACGCCCAGGTTGTGTCAGCAGGAGAGATTGAGTTCATTGTGGTCGCCGCGTTCCGTCGCCAAACGCTCGCGGGCGAGATGCTGGTCCTCCAGCTCGCCATCGTCGTGGTGGTGCTGATGGCGGTCGCCGCGGTGTCGCTCGCGCAGTCGGCGGCCACCTTCAACCGGGTGGAGGGCCGCCGGGTCGGCGCGCTCGCCGAGCAACTGGCCGCCCAGCCGCTGGTGCGCAGCCGGCTGGTGGGCCCCTCGCCGGCCGAGGCGCTGGCCCCGCTGGTGTATTCCACCCGGGTGCAGTCGCGGGTGACGTCCGTGACGGTGGCCGACCGCGAGGGGCGCGTGGTCAGCTCCACCAATCCCACGGTGCTCGGCGACCGGCTGCCGCTGCGCAAGGGGGTCGCCGAGGGCCGCGGCTGGTCGGGCACGCTGGACTGGGACGGCAGCCGGGAGCTGGTGGCCCAAGTGCCGGTCCTCGGCGCCACCGGGAAGGACCTGGGCCGGAACCTGGGCACCGTCATGGTCGGCGAGGCGTCTCCCACCGTGTGGCAGCGGCTGAGCGGGGCCTCCTCGTACCTGCCCGTCTACCTCGGCGTCGCCAGCGCGCTCGGCGTCGTCGGCTCCTGGCTGCTCGCCCGGCGCGTCAAGCGGCAGACCCTCGGCCTGGAGCCGCGGGAGATCACCGGGCTGGCCGAGCACCGTGAGGCGATGCTGTACGGCATCGCCGAGGGCGTCGTGGCCCTCGACCCGCAGCACCGGGTGACCCTCGTCAACGATGTGGGCAGGCGGCTGCTGGACCTGCCGGAGGACTGCGTGGGCCGGGACCTGGCCGAGCTCGGCATCGAGGGACGGCTGCTGGATGTGCTGGCCGGTGCGCGCGGGGAGTCGGCGGATCCGAAGGACGAGGTCGTGGTCCGGCACGGCCGCGTCCTGGTGATGAACCGGATGACCGTCGTCAAGGACGGACGGCCGCTCGGCTCCGTCACCACCCTGCGGGACCGCACCGAGCTGGCGCGGCTGGAGCGCGAGATCGGCTCCTTCCGCAGCACCTCCGAGCTGCTGCGCGCACAGACCCACGAGTTCGCCAACCAGCTGCACACCATCTCCGGGCTGATCCAGATCGGCGAGCAGGAGGAAGTGGTGCGCTACATCCGGGCGCTGAACCAGCGCCGCCAGTCGCTCGACATGTCCATCGGCCGCCGGGTCCGGGACACCGCCGTCGCCGCGCTGCTGATGGCCAAGGCGTCCCAGGCCGCCGAGCGGAAGGTGGCCCTGCGCCTCTCGGACCGCACCGCGCTCGACCGGCTGACCCCCGAGGACGCCGCCGATGTGGCGACCGTGGTCGGCAACCTGGTCGACAACGCCATCGACGCCGCCACGTCCGAACACGGCGACGGCGACCGCGACCGCGCCGGCGAGGAGCCGTGGGTGGAGGTCGAGCTGCGCCGGGACAACGCCAGTGTGGAGATCGTGGTGCGGGACTCCGGCCCCGGTGTGGCCCCCGAACTCGCCCAGGAGGTCTTCGCCCACGGCTTCACCACCAAGGCCGCCCGGGAGGGCGAGCGCGGCATCGGGCTCGCCCTCACCCGGCTGGTCTGCGAGCGCCGCGGCGGTGAGATCGCGGTGACCAACACCCCCCAGGGCGCGATGTTCAGCGCCCGCATGTCCGTCAGCCACCCCGCCGGCGCGGTGGCGGAAGGAGCGCCCCGATGACCGAGTCGGCCGGCACGATCGATGTGCTCGTCGTGGACGACGACTTCATGGTGGCCCGTGTCCACCGCACCTTCGTCGAACGGGTCGAACCGTTCCGCGTCGTGGGCACCGCCCACACCGGCGAACAGGCGATCGAGGCGGTCGACGCCCTCCGCCCCGATCTGGTCCTGCTCGACCTCTATCTCCCGGACCTCTTCGGCCTGGACGTCATCCCCCGGCTGCGCACCGCCGGGCACGACTGCGACGTCATGGTGATCACCGCGGCCCGGGAGGCGGACGCGGTGCGCGGCGCCGTCCGCCAGGGCGTGGTGGACTACCTCCTCAAACCCTTCGACTACGAGGACCTGCAACCCCGCCTGGAACGGTATGCGACCCAGCGCGGGCGGCTGCTCACCACGGTCGTCCGGGGCCAGGCGGACGTGGACCGCGTCCTGGCCGGGGCGTTCGCGCCCCCGGCCGGCAGCGGTCTCCCGAAGGGCATGAGCGTGGAGACCGCCCGGCTCGTCGAACGCGCCCTCCGCGGGACCGACGGCACCCTCTCCGCCGCCGAGGCGGCCACCGCCACCGGCATCTCCCGGGTCAGCGCCCGCCGCTACCTGGAGTACTTCCACGCCACCGGCAACGCCGAGGTCTCCCTGCGCTACGGCACCACCGGCCGCCCGGAGCGCCGCTACAGCTGGCGGTCGTAGCGGCGCACGGCCGGGGTCTCCCCGGACGGCGGACGGCCGATCCTCCCCGGACGGCGGACGGCCGGGGTCTCCCCAGACGGCGGACGGCCGGGGCGTCCCCCGGCCGGGCCACCGTGCGGTGTGCCGTCAGGGCTTTCGGGCGACCGCCCCGTACATGGCGATGTCCTCGTCCTTGATCGTCTCGGTGGTGGTGCCGTCCGGGCGCCACTTGTGGACCTGGGTGAGGCCGGGCTCGACCAGGTCCAGGCCGTCGAAGAACCGCGCGGCCTCCGCCTCGGTGCGCAGCCGCATGGGCATGTCGCGCGCCGCGTACTCGCGCGCCACCCGGGCCACCTCGTCCGGCGCGAAGTCGGCGGTGCCGATGGACATCGCCAGATAGCTCCCCGAGGGCAGCGGCTCCAGGAGGCGGTTGACGATCCCGTAGGCGTCGTCCTTGTCCAGCACGAAGTGCACGATGGCGATCACGGTCAGCGCGACGGGCCGGCCGAGGTCGAGGGTCTCGCGCAGTTCCGGGGCGTCGAGGATGGTGGCGGGCCGGCACATGTCCGCCTCGACGTAGGCGGTCCTGCCTTCGGGGGTGCTGGCGAGCAGCCCCTGGGAGAGGGTGAGGACGATGGGGTCGTTGTCCACGTAGACGACCCGGGAGTCGGGGGCGACCGCCTGGGCGATCTCGTGCAGGTTGGGCGATGTCGGGATCCCGGTCCCGATGTCGAGGAACTGCCGGATCCCCGCCTCCTCGGCCAGGTACCGCACGGCCCGGTTCATGAAGTCGCGGTTGGCCCGCATGTGGATCGGCAGCGCGGGCCACTCCCGGGACATGGCGATGCCCGCTTCCTTGTCGGCCGGGTAGTAGTCCTTGCCGCCGAGGATGTAGTCGTAGATACGTGCCGAATGCGCGCTTTCGGTGTCGATACGGTCGGCCGACCATCCGTTCTCGCTCAACGCGTCCCCTCCCATGGGGTCGTCCCACTGGCTCGTCGTTCACTGTCGGTGTGGCTGGCCCGGTACCAGGGGACCGCGCGGTCTTCTGGCACCGGACGGATGCGGTGCCGGGGTGCCGGGCCCCGACCGGTGGGGTGAGCGCCAGGACGTCGGCGCCGCCCGCCTCCGCACCCGCCGGAAACCGGGTCATCTCAGATCTCCTTGCGGATCTCGCCGAGGACGGCCTCGGTCTTCCGGGCGGGCACCGCCTGGGCGCCCAACCGGTCCAGGGCCTCGCGGTGCGCCATCACGTCCTCCTCCTTGTTCAGGTACACGCCCCCGACCAGGGCGCTGAGGTAGACGATGTCGGGCAGTTCCGACGCCTTGAACCGGAAGACGTGGAACGCGCCGGCGTTCATGGCCGGGTGCGGGCCGCTGCTGAACGGCATGATCTGCAAGGTGACATGGGGAAGCGCGCTGGCCTCGATCAAGTGGTCGATCTGGGCGCGCATCACGGCCGGCCCGCCGACCGGCCACCGCAGCACGGTCTCGTCCATCACCACCCACAGACGCGGAGGGGCCTGTCGGGACAGCAGTTCCTGACGCCGCATCCGTAAGCCGAGCCGGCGCTCGGTGGCCTCCGCCGGAGCATGCGGGTGGGCGGCGCTGAGCAGCGCACGGGCGTAGTCCTCCGTCTGCAGCAGCCCGTGGACGAACTGGCCCTCATAGGCCCGGATCTGGAACGCCGCCTGTTCCAGGCTCAGATACGCGGCGAACCAGTCCGGCACCACATCGCGGTAGGCGTGCCACCAGCCGCGCTGGTTGGCCTCACGGACCGAGGTCAGAAAGGTGTCCAGCTCGCGCTGGTCGGTGACGCCGTACGTCCGCAGCAGCTTCTCCACGTCCGCGAGCCTGAGCCGGGCCACTTTGGCGGCTTCCATCCTGCGGATCGTGGAGTGGCTGACCCCGATGGCCGCGCCCGCCTGGTCGTACGTCAGCCCGGCGCGCGTGCGCAGCTCCTCCAACTGCCTGCCCAGGATCATGCGGAGGACAGAGGGAGCACCGCCCCATGCGGTTTCCGCTGCCACGCTGCGCCTCCCCGAACCGGACTTCACGGTTGCAGTCTGTCACGGCCGCCGGTCCGCCTCCCGCACGGCCGCCGTCCGGCACCGGCCGCCACGCCGTAACCGGGCGAACTGGTCGTATCGGCGATCTCGCCTCCGGTCACCGGCCCGCCTGAGTGCCCTACTCCTCCGATGGCAACTTGCAAATTTCAACTTACCGCTTGCAACTCGCTCATTGCAGCTGTCACAGTGGTCACACCGTCCGATCACGGTGGGAACGCTTGCGTGGGTACGTCCGTAGGCACTGCGCAGCGCGAGAGCGGCACGGTTCATGGTGCGAAGGCAGACGAAAGGCGACCGCTCGTGGCTCCCCTCGCCCTTCCCCCGGCGCCCCCTCGGGCGCCCCGGGAACAGAACACGCACCCGGCATGGGTCTTGAGGCTTCCGGCCATCGCCTCCTCGGTGGGCGCGGTGCGCACGGCCGCGCGGGAGCGGCTGCGGGCCTGGGGGGTGGCTGCCCCGGTGTGCGACGACGCGCTCCTCGTCGTCTCCGAGCTGGTCACCAACGTGATCGCCCACACCTTCAGCGACCACCTGGAGTGCCGGCTGCGCGCCGAGGCGGGGCATCTGCGCATCGAGGTCGAGGACCAGATGCGGACCGGCACCGTTCCCGCGCCGCGCACCCCGGCCCCCGACGAGCACGGCGGACGAGGGCTTCTCCTGGTCGGCGCGGTGAGCAGCGCCTGGGGGGTCGAGGACGCCCCGCACGGGCGGGGGCGGACCGTATGGGCCGAACTGCCGTCGCGGACGGAAGAGTGCCGCTGAATCATGGACCGACAGCATGGTGGCGCACCTGACACGCCGTCACCCCGCACAAGGGGCGTCCGACGGAGCCATCGCGGACGCCTCCGCCTACCGGACGGGCTGCCCGCCAGGCTGGGATACGACGCGGTGGGGATGCCGGCGGACATCGGACGGCGGGTCATGCGCTGTCTGCCCCGCATCGGCTGCGTCTTCGCCGACGACCGGCAGTGGTGGTGGATCGTGCCCTCCGGATCGCATATCGACGTGGCCTGGCCGCCGTTCACCAGCTATGCGGTGGGCGCCTATGTGACCGGCCGGAGCGCGGCGCGCGCCGTACGCTCCCGCCAGCCCCGCCTGGTCCACCACCCCCAGGACGACTCGCCGTACACGCCGCCGATCCCGCTGTACTTCATGACCTGTCATATCGCGGGCATCCGGCCCCGCTGGTCACCGGGGGACGCCACCGGGCCGACCCGAGCGCTGTGAACCGCCGCCCCACGGGGCGGAACGCTCCGGCGTCGGCCCCGTAGGCCGACGCTGCGCCCGATGCCCGGTCCGGCATCGGGCATCGGGCATCGGGCATCGGGCATCGGGCATCGGGCATCGGGACCAGCCTGACCGACAACGTTGTCCCACGGTATGGACAAACCCGGACGCGAGTGTTCTGGTATTCGTGCAGCAAGTGTTCCCTGTGGAAGTTCCGCCGTTCTCCGGGCGGCGGCGCCAACCGGACCATGGAGCAGCAGCGTGCTGAGACACTTGTTCCTCCGCTTCCCCGCACTTCTCCGCCCGAGACGGACCTGGCGGCGGCGCGTGGCCGCCGCCGTGGCCCCCGCGTTGGCCGCCACCGCCCTGCTCGTCTCCGGCGCCGGCCCCTCCCACGCCGCCCCGGCCTGGGACCCCAAACCCTCCCCGATGACGACCCCGTGGACGCACCAGGTCCCGGTCGACAACCCGCTGCCGGAATATCCGCGCCCCCAGCTCACCCGGCCCGACTGGGCCGGTCTCAACGGCATCTGGGACTTCGCGGTCACCTCCCGCGACGCCGGACAGCCGGCCACCTTCGGCGAGCGGATCCGAGTGCCGTTCGCCCCCGAGTCCGCGCTCTCCGGCATCCGGCGCACGATCACCCAGAACGACAAGCTCTGGTACCAGCGCACCTTCACGGTGCCCTCCGGCTGGAACGGCCGCCGGGTCCAGCTCAACTTCGGCGCCTCCGACTGGGAGACCACGGTCTGGGTCAACGGCAAGCAGGCGGGCGCCGTCCACCGCGGCGGCTACGACGCCTTCTCGTACGACATCACCCCCCTGCTGAACGGCGGCACCAACACCGTCGTCGTCTCCGTGTACGACCCCACGGAGACCGGCGGCCAGGCCATCGGCAAGCAGCGCGTCCAGGACGTCACCCCGCACCCCGGCAGGAGCATCGTCTACACCGCCTCCTCCGGGATCTGGCAGACCGTCTGGCTGGAGCCCACCGCCCCCGCGCACATCACCCGCCTGGACATGGTGCCGCGCCTGGCGGACAACACCCTGCGGGTCACCGTGCGCGGCTCCGGAGCCGACGGCGCGGGCGTCAAGGTCACCGTCTCCAGCGGCGGTACGGCGGTCGGCAGCGCCACCGGCACGGTGGGCACCGAGTTCTCCGTACCGGTGCCGAACGCCCGCCTGTGGACGCCGGAGGACCCGTTCCTGTACGACGTCACGGCCGAGCTGACCGCCGGCACCGGAGCCGACCGGGTCGGCAGCTACACCGGTATGCGGTCGATCGCGGTGAAGGACGTGGACGGGGTCCGGCGGCCGGTGCTCAACGGCCGGTTCGTCTTCCAGACCGGGACCCTGGACCAGGGCTACTGGCCGGACGGCATCTACACCGCGCCCACCGACCAGGCCCTCAGGTTCGACCTGCAACAACACAAGGACCTGGGCTTCAACATGGTCCGCAAGCACATCAAGGTCGAGCCCCAGCGGTGGTTCTACTGGGCGGACCGGCTCGGACTGCTGGTGTGGCAGGACATGCCCTCCATGGACAGCCCCACGACCCCGGACACCGCCGCCCGCGCCCAGTGGGAGACCGAGTACCGCGCCATCATCGACCAGCACCGCAGCTCGCCCTCGCTCATCCAGTGGGTCGATCAGAACGAGGGCTGGGGACAGTACGACCAGGCCCGGATCGCGGACATGGTCAAGGCGTACGACCCCGCGCGCCTGGTCGACAACATGAGCGGGGTCAACTGCTGCGCCGCGCACGACGGCGGCAACGGCGACGTCGTCGACAACCACAACTACGTCGGCCCCGGCAACACCCCGGCGGAGCCGGTGCGCGCCTCGGTGCTCGGGGAGTACGGCGGCCTGGGCTACCGGGTGCCCGGCCATGAGTGGTATCCGGGCGGCGGGTTCAGCTACGAGGACCAGCCGAGCCTGTCCGCGCTCGACAACCGGTTCGCCGGCCTGCTCGACGGGATCCGGGAGAACGCCATGCCCGCGGGCGGCCTGTCGGCCGCCGTCTACACACAGATCACCGATGTCGAGAACGAGGCCAACGGGCTCCTGACCTACGACCGCCAGGTGGTCAAGGTCGACCAGGCCCGGGTCCGGGCGGGCAACCAGGCGCTCATCGCGGCGTCCCGGACGGTCGGCGCGACGGTGAAACTGCCCGTAGGGCAGGCGGTGTCGATCCGGGTGACCACCCCCGGCTACACCGACCGCTACATCCGCCACTACGACGGGCTGGGCTTCACCGAAGTGGTGAACGCGGCCAGCGGCGATCTTCTGAAGAAGGACGCCACCTGGACGGTCAGGGCGGGGCTGGCGAACCGGCTCTGCTACTCCTTCGAGTCCCGCAACTACCCGGGCGAGTACCTGCGCCACCGCGACTTCCGCGTCCGGCGCGAGCCGGGCGAGAGCACCACCGGGTACAAGGAGGACGCGACCTGGTGCCCGGTCCGGGGCAGCGGGGGCGTCCGGCTGTCGGCCGCCAACTACCCCGGGCAGTACCTGCGGCACATCAACGCCGAGCTGTGGCTGGCCCGGTCGGGCGGCAGCCACACCTGGGACAACCCGGCCTCCTTCACCGAGGACACCACCTGGGCGATCGAACCGCCCTGGGCACCCTGAACGGCCCCGCGGGCACGGACTGACCGGCCCGCGCCTTCGGCGGCCGCCCCGCACGGGCGGCCGCCGCCGCTCTCCTCCCCCACCTCCCACGCGCACGGCCCCCACGGAAAGGCGGGTACGTCATGTCAGCGCGTCTCCATCGGCTCCTCCGCGGCCTCCTGACCCTGGCCATCGCCCTGGCCGGCCTCGCCGTCCTCCCCGCACCCGCCCGCGCCGCGACCCCGGTCTGCGCACTGGCGTGCGACACCCTCGACCCCTCCAAGGCGCAGCGCGACACCTTCCCGGTGCCACAGGTGAACCTCAACGGCCGGATCCTCCGGCTGCACGTGTCCGACCCCGACGACATGGCGTGGGCCAGCATCGACAACGGTGTGACCGGTGACGCGGTCTGGCTCGACCGCTCCTGGGACCGGGGCGCCTCCTGGGACGGTCTGCTCGGCAAGGCGAGCATCCCCGGCACCTGGACCGGCACCCGCACCCTGATGTACAACCTCACCGACCCGGTGGGGCACCGGCGCGGCTGGGTGCGCGCCTGCGCCGACGCCACCGGCGTCACCTGCACCGACTGGGTCTACCCGAAGGTGTGCGACGGTTCGTTCTGTGACGGCGCCGATCCCGCCACCGCGGCGGGCGACGACCGCCCGGTGCCGTCGACCACGCTGTTCGGGCGCACCATCAGCCTGCACGTCGACCAGAAGAACGGAATGGCGTGGGGCGTCATCGGCAGCGGCGGCACGGGCGACGAGATCTGGCTCGACCGCTCCTGGGACAACGGCGCGACCTGGCCCGAGGGCTCCTCGCTCGGCCGTACCCGGGTGTCCGCGGGCAAGACCTCCGCGCGCACGGCCATGTTCGCCACCCGGGATCCGCGCGGGCTGCTGTTCGGCGGCGCGGTCCGCGCCTGCGGCCGCGAGGCCGCCCACCAGGAGGGCAGCTGCACGGCCTGGGTCAGACCGGCGCCGAGCCGGGCGCGGGGCGCGGCGGACGCGCTGATGGCCTCGTACCAGCCGTACGAGGGCTGGTGGCGCAGCAGTTGGTGGAACTCGGCGGTGGCGGTCACCTCGCTCATCGACTTCGCCCAGCGCACCGGGCGGCATGACTACGACTGGGTCATCGCCCGCACCTTCGAGCAGAACCGCGGCACCTTCCCGGCGGGCGTCCGCAGCTCCGACGCGGTGGAGGGCCATTTCATCAGCCGCGCCATCGACGACGCGGCCTGGTGGGGGGTGGCCTGGCTGACCGCGTACGACTACACCCATGAGCGGCGGTACCTGAACGAGGCGGTCACCATCGCCGATTACGTCCACCAGTACTGGGACACCGGCACCTGCGGCGGCGGTGTGTGGTGGGACCGGGAGCGCACCTACAAGAACGCGGTGACCAACGGGCTGTACCTGTGGCTGACGACGTCACTGCACAGCCGGGTCCCCGGTGACACCGTCTGGGGCGGCCGGGCGGCCACGGCCGCGACCTGGTACCTGAACAGCGGGCTGATCAACGGTTCGGGTCTGGTCAACGACGGGCTGACCGGCGACTGCCGCAACAACGGCCAGACCGTGTGGAGCTACAACCAGGGGCTCGCCATCGGCGCCTTCACCCAGCTGTGGCGGTCCACCGGGAAGGGCCGGTACCTGGACATCGCCCGGCGCCTGGCCGACGCCGCGACCTCCTCCACCGCGCTGACCCGCGACGGCGTCCTGACCGAGTCCTGCGACACCGGCACGAACGCGTGCGACGACAACCAGAAGCAGTTCAAGGGCATCTTCATGCGGCACTTCGCCGACCTCGCGGACGCCACCGGATCGGCCGCGTACCGGACGTACCTCACGAAGCAGGCCGACTCGATCTGGAGCACCGACCGGGACTCCCTCAACCGGCTCGGCCAGCGCTGGGCGGGCACCGCCCCCAACCAGGTGGACTGGCGCACCCAGGCCAGTGCGCTGGGAGCGCTGACCGCCGCGGACGACCGGTGACCCGTCGCGCCACGCGACGGGCCGCCCGCCTTCTCCGGACCCCCCACCACCCGCGCTCGTATCCGATGTAAGGAGCTTCCCAATGCTGATGTCAAGCCGCTGCCGTGACCGGTGGTGTGGCTTGGTAGCACGCTCCGTCGCGGATCATGGCCCACAGGACGTTCAGACGTCGGCGGGCGAAACCCATGCAGCCATACCCAGAGCCCCTGGGTTCACCGATCTTACGAATGACCAGTTCAAACCCACTACTTGAAAGGTAGGGCGACCCATGGGCCCAGGGCCCCGCACCGCCCGCCGCCTCGCGGCACTGCTCACCGCACTCCTGGCCGTCCTGTGCGGCCTCGTCTCGGCCCCGGCGGCCACCGCGGCGGCGCCGCAGGCCGCCGCGGGCACCTTCCGCAATCCGCTCAACACCGGCCCCGACCCGTACATGACCTTCTGGAACGGGTCCTACTACCTGACCACCACGCAGGGCGACAGCATCCGGATGTGGCGCTCGTCCTCCCTGGGCACCTTGCTCGACGCCGATCCCCTCACCGTGTGGACGGACTCCGACAGCTCCCGCAACCAGCACATCTGGGCACCGGAGTTCTACCGCTTCAACGGGCGCTGGTACCTCTACTACACGGCCGACGACGGCGTGGACGACCACCACAGGATCTACGTCCTGGAGTCCGACCGTGACGACCCGGCCGGCCCCTACCACTTCAAATCCCGTCTGACGCCGCCCAACCACGCCATCGACTTCGCCATCGACCCCGGGATCCTCCAGCACAACGGGCGCCTGTACCTGGCCTACTCCGGCATCAACCAGTACCAGCACAACGGCATCAACATCGCCCCGATGTCCAACCCGTACACCGTCTCCGGCGACGCCGTCGCGCTCAACGCGGCCGGCGGCTGCCCCGAGGTGCGCGAAGGGGCCGAGTTCCTGTACCGCAACGGCCGCACCTGGATGACGTACTCCACCTGCGACACGGGCAAGCCGGACTACCAGGTCTGGATGATGTCCCTGCCGTCCGGTGCCGATCCGCTGGTGCCGGGCAACTGGACCCAGCACAGCGGCGCGGTGTTCTCCCGCGCCGACGACCACGGCGTCTACGGCCCCGGTCACCACGCGTTCTTCCGCTCCCCCGACGGCACCGAGGACTGGATCGTCTACCACGCCAAGACCACGTCCACGTACACCTACACCGACCGCACCACCCGCGCCCAGAAGATCACCTGGAACGCCGACGGCAGCCCGAACCCGGGCCGTCCGCTCGCCATGGGGGCGACCCAGGACCTGCCCTCCGGCGACCCGGGGGCGGGCACGTACTGGATCAACGACGACGGCCGGTCCAGCGGTGGCGGAAGCGTCGCCTACACGGGCACCTGGAACTCGGGCACCGGCTGCGCCACCCAGTGCTTCTGGAGCGATGACCACTGGAGCGACCGGGCGGGCAACACCGCCACGTTCACCTTCACCGGAACCCGGATCGCCCTGCTGTCGGTCCGCGACACCGGCAACGGCATCGCCGCCCTCAGCATCGACGGCGGCGCGGAACAGCGCGTCGACTTCTACGGCGCGATCCGCACCGGCGAGACCCTGCAGTACCGCAGCCCCCGGCTGCCCTACGGCAGGCACACCCTGCGCGTCCGCGTGACCGGCGAGCACAACGCCCAGTCGGGTGCGGCGTTCGTGAGCGTGGACCGCGCGGAGGTGTACACGCGCTGAGCCCGCGGCACATCCGTGGCCCCGCCGGGGCGGGGCCACGGGGAGCCCTACGGTGTGTCCGCCGCGCCGGCCGCCGGCAGGAGCAGGCCGTGCAGGGCGTACTCCACCAGCTTGCGCACCTCCTCGGGGGCCAGCGACTCGTGCCGGGCCATCAGGCGGAAGGTCAGCGCGCCCAGCAGCACGTCCGTGGCCGTCGACGCGTCCACTCCCGGCCGGGTCAGGCCCGCCGCGGCGGCCCGCTCCCAGTACGGCTCCAGCGCCGCCCGGCGGGGCGTCAGGAAGAACTCGTGGAAGTACGGCGCCGCCTGCGGCTCGGTCGCGCAGGCGGCCAGCAGCTGCCCGAAGAGGGCGCCGTCGGGGCTGGTGTAGTAGGTCAGCAGGTCGGTCGCGAAGGTGACCAGGTCGTCGATGGGACGGCCGGTGTCGGGGAACGCCACCGCCTCGGCCGTGTCCCGGCCGAACGCCTCCGCCATGATCGCGGCCTTGCAGGGCCAGTGCTTGTAGATGGTCGCCGTGCTCACCCCGGACCGGCCGGCGACGCGGTCGATGGTGACCGCGGCCACGCCGTCCTCGCGCATCAGCGCGCTGGTGGCGGTCAGCACCGCGTCATGCGCCCGCGCACTGCGCGGCCGCCGGGGGCGGTCCGGCACTCCGCGGCTCTCGGCTACCTCGGCGGGGGTGTCCACGGGCGGCCCCTCCTCTGCGCTTGCCTCGTAACTGAAGTGATGTTTCACTTTAGTTTGGGGCGCTCGGGCAGCGCAATCCCGCCGCGCGGGAGCGGCGACGCCGCGGGAGCGGCTCGTCCGCCCGGCCCAGGAGAGAGCGACCGCACCGGAACGACCGGAGGACACCCACCATGCTCTACGAACTCGCCACCCTCTCCCTCACCCTGCGCAGCGTGCCGAAGGCCCTGTCCGCGCTGGAGTCCTACACCACGAGCCCCTCCACCGGCGGCCGGCTGCTCGGCTGCTGGGAGCCCGAACACGGCGTGATCGTCGGACAGCTGCTGGTCCTGCGCGGCTTCGAGAGCACGGAGGAGCTCACCGAGGAGCGCCGACGCGTCCTCACCAGCACGGACCCGTTCGGCATCGGGGAGCACCTGACCGCCTTCCAGGTGGAGAGCTACGCGCCGTTCCCCTTCCTGCCACCGGTCGAGCCGGGCCGCTACGGCTCCGTGTACGAGTTCCGCACCTACCACCTCAAGGTCGGCGGCCTGGTGCCCACGATGGCCGGATGGGAGGCCGCGGTGCCCGAGCGCACCCGGCTCCACCCCCTGACAACGGCCATGTACGGCCTGGACGGCGTCCCCCGCATCACCCACATCTGGCCCTTCCCCGACCTCAACGCACGGCTGGAGATCCGCCGCGACGCCTACGCACGCGGCATCTGGCCCCCCGAGAACGGCCCGGAGAACATCGCCCACGCCACCTCCACGATCGCCCTGCCCACCCCCATCTCCCCGCTCCGCTGACCCGGTGCCGGTCCGGCGTTCCGGGCACCGGCCGCGGCGGACATGACGTCCGGGGCGATCCGCCCGCGGACACGCCTTACCGTGGCGCACGTAGATCTCAACTTGCTCGTGGCGCTCGACGCGCTGCTGGAGGAGAACAGCGTGACCGCCGCGGCGGACCGGCTGAACCTCTCGCCACCGGCGATGAGCCGGACGCTGGCCCGGATCCGCCGGGCGACCGGCGACGACATCCTGGTGCGCGTCGGCCGCACCATGGTCCCGACCCCGCGCGCCCTGGAGCTGCGCGAGGAGACGCGCGAACTGGTCCGGCGGGCCACCGCCGTACTCACCCCCGTGCACGACCTGGACCTGGCCCGGCTGAACCGGCACTTCACGGTGCGGGGCCATGACGCGCTGCTGGGCGTCCTCGCCGCCCCCCCCTGATCGCCAGGACCGGCGCCACGGCCCCGAACGTCCGCCTGAGCCTGCCGGCCGAGCCCTCGGCCGACCAGCGCGACCCCACCCGTGGCCATGTGGACCTGGAGATCGGCGCGAGCGAACCCGACCGTCCGGAGATCTCCTCCGAGGTGGTGGGCACCGACCGGATGGTCCTGGCGCTGCGGCGGGGGCATCCGCTCGCCAAGGGGAAGGTCGACGCGGACAAGCTCGGCCGGATGTCCTTCGTGACCGTCTCGCGCCGGGGCCGCCTGCACGGCGCCGTCGACGACGCCTTCGCGGAACGGGGCCTGCGCCGGCGGGTGATCGCCTCCCTGCCGACGAGCGCCGCGGCGCTGGAGGTGGTGTCCCGTTCGGACGCGGCGGTCATCGTCGCCGAACGGGTCTGCCGGCCCGCCTCGGCCAGGCTCGGCCTCGTGGTCCGGCGGCTCCCCGTGGAGTTGCCCCCGGCCCCGATGGTCGTGACCTGGCACCACCGGTACGACGGCGATCCGGCCCACGCATGGCTGCGCGGCCAGGTGCGGGAGGTGCTCCGCGAGGTGGCCGACGGCCCCGCGGACGACCCCGGCTGAACCACCCCCATGGCACCCGGCCCAAACCCACGCGGCCCCGCGCACCACCCCGGCTGAAGCCAGCCCGGACCCACCCGGCCCCGCGCACCACCCCGGCTGAAGCACCCCATGGCACCCAGCCCGGACCCACCCGGCCCCACGGCCCCATGGCACCCGGCCCAGACCCACGCGACCCCGCAGACCACCTCGGCTGAAGCACCCCCATGGCACCCAGCCCGGACCCACGCGGCCGCGCGGCGTCACCGTTCGACGCCGCGCGGCCGCCCGCACCGGCCGGTCGGGGCGCTTGGCACACTATGGTGTGCCGGTGCGGAACCTGCTCACCGGTGAGCCGAGGCGGTCACGGGCGCCGGCTGCGGGGTGTTGAGCTGTCGCAGCAGCCGCGCCACCTCGCCCGCCATGGCGTGGCGGGCCGGCCGCAGATAGCGGCGCGGGTCCACCAGGGCGGGGTCCGCCTCCAGCATCGCGCGGGCCGCTCCGGTGAAGACCGCGTTCAGATGGGTCGACATGTTGATCTTCTTCATACCCGCGTACACGGACGCCTGGAGCGTCGCGTCGTCCGCCCCGGAGGAGCCGTGCAGCACCAGGGGCACGGGGACGGCCGCGCGCAGGGCGCGCACCAGGTCCAGGTCCACCGTGGCGGTGCGGTCGCTCATCTGGTGGGAGGTGCCGACCGCGACCGCGAGGGCGTCGACCCCGGTGTCGGCGACGAACCGGGCCGCCTCCTCCGGGTCGGTGCGGACACCCGGCGCGTGCGCTCCGTCCTTTCCGCCGATCTCACCCAGCTCCGCCTCCACGAACACCTTCTGTTCGTGACACCACTGGGTGATCTCCCGGGTGCGGGCCACGTTCTCCTCCCAGGGCAGGTGCGCCCCGTCGTACATCACGGAGGTGAAGCCGCGGGCCACGGCCTCCTCGATGAGGTCGGTCCGGGTGGCGTGGTCCAGGTGGAGGGCCACCGGCACGTCGGTGGCGTCGATGGCCGCGTGGGCCGCGGCGGCGAGCGGCGCGAGCGCGCCGTGGTAGGCCACCGCGTTCTCACTGATCTGCACGATCACCGGCAGCTGGGCCCGCGCCGCCCCGGTGAGGACCGCTTCGAGCTGCTCGATGAGTACGACGTTGAAGGCGCCCGCGGCCAGCGGTGTGGCGGCGAGGACCCGGTCGGTGGAGGCGAGGGGCATGGCAGACGTCCTGGGCGTGAAAGGGCGGGTCGGGCGGGCGGTTCGGTTCGTTCAGCCGAGGGAGCCGAGGATGACCGAGCGGGTCAGGTGCTCGGGCCGGTCGGGGTTCCGGCCGGCGTTCTCGGCGAGGCGGACGGCCAGGCGCTGCGCCAGGACGAGTTCGGCCAGCGGGTCCAGGGCCCCCTGGCGCAGATACGCCCCGGTGGCCCGGACCTGGTCGGCCAGGGAGTCCGCCACGGGGACGAGGCTCCATACCGCGCGCCCCTCCCGGGCCACGGCGACCGGGCCGTGCCGGTACTCCATGGCGGAGTACGACTCCGTCCAGTGGGCCGCCGCCTCGCGCACCTTGAGCGCGGCCTCGTGGGCGAGGCCCACGCTCCAGTCGGCCCCGAGGAAGGTGATCTGCTCGGCCCCGGTCAGCTCGCCGGGCAGCGGCGCGGTGAGCGCGGTGGCCAGATCGGCGAGCGCGTCGTCGGTGGGGAGCCCAAGGTGGGCGCGGAGCAACAGCAGTTCGGTGGTGGGGAACCGGGTCTGCACCACGGACTGCTCGTCGGCGTAGTCCAGGCAGATCACCTCGTCGGCCATGGCCGCCGCCGGGGAGTCGGCGACGGCGGTGACCGTGGTGACCCGCACCGGGTCCGGGGCCTCCTGGAGCGCCGAGATGATCTCGGTGGTGGTGCCGGACCGGGTCAGGGCGAGGATCCGGTCGTACGGCCTGTGCAGCTTCGCCTCGGACGCCGGGAAGGCGTCGGTGATGCCCTGGCCGAGGCCCTCGCGCAGCTGGGCGTACGCCTGGGCCATGAACAGCGAGGTGCCGCAGCCGATGACCGCGACTCGCTCGCCCTCGGCGGGCAGCGCCTTGGCGTGGCGCGCCGTCTCGCGCACCGCCCGCTCCCAGCACTCCGGCTGGCTGGCGATCTCGTCACTGGTGTGGGACATGGTTCTCCGTCAGGAAGGGGGTGGTGACCAGGGGGTTCAGCTGCCGAGGGTGGCGCGCAGCCCGGGTTGCAGCCGTTCGGCGTGGGCGCGCACCATGTCGTCGCACAGCTCCCAGATCTGCTCGACCCGCAGGGCGGCGGCGGTCGCCGGGTCGGTCATGGCCGCGTGCCGGATGTGCCGCGGCTCGTCCTCCAGGGCGGCGCGCACCACGAGGTCGTTCATGCTGAGGTAGGTGCGGTTGAGCGCGGCCAGCTGCGGGGGGAGCGCGCCGGCCCGGGTCGGCTGGACACCGGACCGGTCGACCAGGCACGGCACTTCGACGACGCCGTGGGCCGGAAGGTTGTCGATGAGCCCGCGGTTGGGCACATTGCCGTAGACGGTCCTGGGGGTGCCGGTCACCATGGAGTGGATGATCTGCGGGGCGTACTCCATGGTGCCCTCGACGTCGATGCACGCGCCGGTGGCGAGGGCGTCGCGGGTCCGCTCGTACTCGGCGACGTTCTCCTCGACGATGCCGAGGTAGGCGCCGATGGGCAGCCGCAGCCGCTCGACCTCGCTGTCGTGGTGCAGGTACCAGGGCACGTACTCGGAGGAGTGCTCGCTGGTCTCGGTCGGGTAGTAGCCGAGCCGCCGGTACATGTCCACGCGCACCCGCCGGCGCAGCTGCTCGTCCTCGGCGATCAGGGCGTCCAGCCGGGGGTACAGGTCGGTGCCGTCGTGCTCGAACCGGAGCACCCACGCCTGGTGGTTGACGCCGGCGGCACGGTAGGTGACCTCGTCCAGGGGGACGTTCAGCAGGGCGCACAGGTCGTGCATGGTCCAGTGGACCGAGTGGCACAGGCCGACCACCCGGGTCAGACCGGTCGCCGCCACCAGGTACTGCACGTTCATGGCCATCGGGTTGGTGTAGTTGAGCAGCCATGCGTCGGGGCACACGGCGGCGATGTCCTCGCCCAGCGCCTTGAGGAACGGGAAGGTGCGCAGGGCGCGGAAGATGCCGCCGACACCGAGGGTGTCGCCGATGGTCTGCCGCACCCCGTGGCGCGCGGGGATCTCGAAGTCGGTGCGGGTGGCCTCGCCCATGCCGATCTGGACGATGTTGATGACGAAGTCGGCGCCCTCCAGCGCCGCGCGCCGGTCGGCGTGCGCGGTGACGCGCACGTCGGCACCCCGGCGCTCGGCGATGTACCGCGCGGCGGCCTCGGCGGTGGCCAGGCGTTCGGCGTCGATGTCGTGCAGCGCGATGTGCGCGGTCTTCAGCTCGGGGAAGGCGAAGAGATCCGCCAGCAGTCCCTGGGTGAAGACGACGCTTCCGGCGCCGATCAGCACGATTTTGGGGTTGATCATGACGGACTGTCTCCGTTGGTGGTGAGGTGGGTCAGGGCTTCTTCCCAGCTGGGCTGGGCAGTGGTGCCGCCGGCGGCGCGGGTGGACAGCGCTCCGCACACGGCGGCGAGGTCGAGGGTGTCGGCGAGGGACCGGCCCGCCAGCCGTCCGGCCAGGAACCCCGCGTTGAAACTGTCCCCCGCGCCGACCGCGTCCTGGGCTGTCACCCGGATGCCGGCGGTGGTCAGGACGGTCCGGCCGTCGTGGCACAGGGCGCCGTCCGCCCCGTTCTTGACGGCCACCAGCGGGACCTGGCGGGCGAGGAGTCCGGCGGCCGCCGCGACGGACGTACCGTCGGTGCCGGCCAGCCGGTGCGCCTCGGCCGCGTTGGGCAGCAGGACGTCGGTCCGGGCCAGCACGGGCGCCAGCGCCGCCCGGTCCCATCGGCCCGAGGGGTCGTCGTTGGTGTCGAGCGAGGTGGTGGCGCCCGCCGCGCGGGCGGTGTCGAAGAGGCCGGGCAGGTCGGCGGCGAGTCGGGGCATGAGGAAGAAGGACGCGGAGTGGACGTGCCGGGCCGAGGTCAGCAGGCGTTCAGGGACGTCGTGGCCCGAGGTCGCGGCGAGGGTGCCCGGCGCGGTGAGGATGGCCCGGTCGTCGCCGCGGGTCACGATGACCGTGAGCGGCGTCGGCAGCCCCTGGTCCATGCGCAGCCCGCTGACGTCGACGCCGTGCGCCGCGAGCCGGTCGCGCATGTAGTGTCCGGCGCCGTCGTCCCCCACGCGTCCGGCGAAGGCCACCCGCAGCCCCAGCCGGGCGGCGCCGCAGGCGGTGATCGCGGCGGAGCCGCCGAGGGTGAGGGCACCGCTGTCGATGAGCTGTTCGCGCTGGTCGAAGGCGAGTGGGGCGTCGAGCGGTCCGATGATGACGTCGGGGTTGGCGTCCCCGATGACGAGCAGGTCGAAGCTGGGGGGCATGACGTGTTCCTGGAGAGATTGCGGAAGGTGTGGCGCGGGGCCGTGGTCAGCCCTTGAGACCGGAGGAGGTGATCGACCGGACGAAGGTCTTCTGCGCCGCGAGGAAGGCGAGCAGCACCGGCAGGACGGTGATGACGTTCCCCGCCATCACGGCCGACCACTGGGTGTGGTGCTGTCCGCGGAAGGTGGTCAGGCCCAGTTGGAGGGTGTAGTTGGCGTCGTGGTTCAGCGCGATGAGCGGCCACGACAGATCGTTCCAGGTGGTGAGGAAGGTCAGGACGGCGACGGTGCTCAGCGCCGGGCGCGACAGCGGCACCACGATCTGGAACAGCACCCGCAGCCGCGAGCAGCCGTCGATCCAGGCGGCTTCCTCCAGCTCCCTGGGCAGGGAGAGGAAGAACTGCCGCAGCAGGAACACCGCGAACGGCGTCACCAGCGACGGGACGATCAGCGCCCCCAGGGTGTCCACGAGCCCCAGCTTCCGCATGACCAGGAAGGTCGGGATCATCGTCAGCTGGAACGGGATGGCCATGGTCGCCAGCATCAGGACCAGCAGCACCCGGGAGCCGCCGAACCGCATCCGGGCGAAGGCGTATCCGCCCAGCGTTCCGAGCAGCAGGTTCGAGACGACGGCGACGGCCGAGACGATCAGCGAGTTGGCGAACCAGCGCGGGAACATCGCGTTGCCGAGGACGTAGCGGTAGCCGCCCAGGTGGATCCCGGAGGGCCAGAGCGCCGGCGGGAACCGGTTGATCTCCGCGTCGCTCATCACGGAGCTGAGCCCCAGCCAGATCAGCGGTACGGCGAAGAGCAGCGCCAGCGGCGCGAGCAGCAGATGCCACGGGCTGAAGGGCAGCCGGAACCGGCGCCGTGGCCGGGCCACCGGCTCCCCGGTGGCCCGGCCGACCGGCCGGAGGCGGTCGGCGGCCCGCCCCGGGGCGTGGGACAGGTCGGTCATGACGTGGCTCCCTTGAGGCGGCGGTCGTCGCGGCGCCGGACGAGTCGCGTCGCGGCGGCGATCACGAGCAGGGTCACGCCGAGGACGTAGGCGGCCGCGGCCCCATAACCGGCGGTGAAGTTCCGGAACGCCTGCTCCCAGACGAAGTAGACGATCACGGTGGTGGATCCGAGTGGGCCGCCCTTGGTGGTCACGTACACCAGGTCGAAGACCTGGAGGGCGTTGATCGTCTGCCAGAGCAGCAGGAACACGCTGACCGGGGCGATGGTGGGCAGGGTGACATGGCGCAGCACATGGCGGCGGTCGGCGCCGTCCAGGGTGGCGGCCTCGATGAGTTCCCGGGGCACGTCCTGGAGGGCCGCGAGATAGATCACGACGCAGAAACCGGTGCCGCTCCACAGCGAGATGACCACCAGGACCAGCAGCGCCTGGGCCGGGTCGGACAGGAACCCCTGGGGGGAGACTCCGATGCGGTGCAGCAGTGAGTTGGCCGCGCCGAACTCCGGGTCGAGGATGAAGGAGAACAGGACGCCCTGGGCGGCGGCCGAGACCACGAACGGCACGAAGAGCAGAGTGCGGTAGAGGCCGACGAACCGGATGCGGCGGTTGAGGACCAGCGCCAGGAACAGCCCCAGGCCGATGCTCAGCGGCACGTACAGCGCCGTGTAGACCAGGGTGTTGCGCACGGCCTGGCCGAACTGCGGGTCGTGGGCCAGCTGGCGGTAGTTGTCCAGGCCCACCCAGGCGCTCGGCGTGAGGAGGTCGCTGTACTGGAACGACAGCAGCAGGGACCACAGGACGGGGATGATGCTCAGGCCCAGGATGATCAGAACGGACGGCAGGACGAACGCCCAGGCCGTCGCGGCCTCCCGGCGGGCCCGGCGACGTGCGGTGCCGGCCGGTGTGATCGCGGGCGGACGGGTGA
Organism: Streptomyces hygroscopicus subsp. hygroscopicus; assembly: GCF_001553455.1. Lineage (GTDB taxonomy): Bacteria > Actinomycetota > Actinomycetes > Streptomycetales > Streptomycetaceae > Streptomyces > Streptomyces hygroscopicus. The sequence goes on along the minus strand of NZ_BBOX01000212.1, from coordinate 4,294 downwards.
GGGGTTTGGGCAGACGGGACATGTGGTGCTCCTCAACGCACTTTGGCCATGGCGGCGTTCGCTTCGTCAGCGCATCGCCGCAGCGCCTTCGCCGGTGTGCTCTTCCCGAGCAGGACGGCGGTGATGGCCTCGCCGAACGGCATGGAGATCTTGGGGTACGCCCGGTCGACGGGGCGCACCCGGGCGGTCTCCAGCGCCTTGGTGAACACCGGCAGACCGGGCACCTCGGCCGCGTGCGCCCGCCACTGCGGACGGCGCTCGGCGGGCCGGCTCTGGGGCAGGCTGCCCACCTCGGTGTCCCAGTAGTACGCCTGTTCGGGCTCCATGAGCCAGCCGACGAAGGTACGGGCGGCCTTCAGCCGCGCGGAGCCGTTGTCGAACACGCTCCAGGTGTCGGGGCCGGAGATGGTCACCGACCTGCCGGTGAAGCTCGGCAGGGGGACGACGTGATAGTCGATCTTGGCCTGCTGGATGTCGGGCAGCTGCCAGGGACCGGTCGCGACCATCCCCAGCCGGCCGGACGCGAACGCCTGGTACATCTGCTCGCCGCCGGGTTTGGGATCGACGTAGACACTCCTGTCCTTGGCGAGCGTCTCGAGCACCTCCAGAGACCGGATCCCGGGTTCACCGGCGAACCCGATCTGCCGCTTCTCCTGGTCGATGACCTCCCCGCCCAGATCCCAGATCATCGGCCACATGCGCCACACCGTGTCCTCGTCGCCCGCGGCGGGCCAGCCGGTGCCGAACCTGCCCTTGCCGCGGTCGGTCAGCTTCCTGGCCGTCTCGATGAAGTCCCGCCACCTCCAGCCGGGCGCGGGCAGGTCCAGCCCGGCCTCGCGGAACAGCTTCTTGTTGCACACCACGGCGAGCGAGTCCAGCACCGCGGGCACCGCCCGGACCACACCGTCGACCGTGACGCCCTCCCGGGCGGCCGGCCAGTACTGCTTCCAGGGCACCTGCCCGGACTCCACGACCGAGGTCATGTCCGCCAGCTGGCTGCTCCTGGCGACACTGGCCAGGTCGGAGCCGAAGATGTAGGCGATATCGGGCGGGGAACCGGCCACCAGGCCGGCCATCACCTTCTGCAGCATGTCGTCCGCCAGCACCCCGCCGCCCAGGTCGATCCGTATCCCGGGGTGGCTCCGGTGGAAGTCGGCCACCAGCCGCTTGACCGTCTTCAGCGCGCTGCTGGTCTGCCCGTGCCACATCTCGATGTGGACGACTCCGTCGGAGTCCACCCCCAGGCCGGTGCCGCATCCGGCCACCGCCGCACCCGCGGCGCCGGTGAGCGCCAGCGCACCACCGCCCCGCAGGACGTCACGCCGGGACGGGCCGCCGCGCACGCGATGAACCGCGTCCATGTCTGCCTCCAGTTGATCAATGAGTGAGCGGCGCCCTCGGAACGGCATGGCGGTCCGGGCATGGCCGCGGCAGGCCGGGGAGCCGGGGCGGGACGGGGACCGTCCCGCGCAGCCGGCCCCCCGGAGTCGAGCGTGGGGGGTGGCGTGCCCGCCGGGGGCGGGGTGTCAGCAGGTCTTGCGGACGTAGCCGCTGCTGCCCGCGGGTGAGACATTGACGTCACGCTGTACGACGCTCACCCGGTCGCCGTACTGGCATGCCTTCTTCATGCCCGCGTCCTTGTACTCGATGAAGATGGCGTGGTCCCCGAACGCGGAGAGGTACCGGGAGCACTCGTTCCAGGCGCCGCACTCCTCGGCGATGGCGAAGTCGAGGCCGTTCGCCGCGTGGTTCGGGGCCAGCTCCACGGTGTTCTTCTGACCGACGGCCAGCCCCTTGCCATGGCCGTAGGAGGAGAGGAGCCGGATGTAGGACTGGGCGTGCGAGGCGGTGATCCGGCCTCCGACGACCTCCCGGGTGTAGGTGTCGAAGTTGTCGAGCTCCAGCGCGTTGAAGCCCTTGGCGGCGCATTCGTCGATCTGGACCTTGATCTTGTTCGCGATGCTCTGCCGCTTGGCGTCGGTGGTGATGTCCAGGATCGCCTCGTCCCAGTCCGGGTCGATGATGACGTTCCCGTTGCCGTCCTTCAGCAACAGGTCCCGGTTCCAGTCCTCCGGGCCGCCGGGGTCCCCGGCGGCCTGGGTCTGGAAGGCGTTGACGTAACAGATGTTGTACAGGCCGGATGCCGGGGAGGCGCTGTGGTCACGGCTGACCACCTTCACTCCGGCCGGCGGGGTGTACGCCCCGCCGATCTGGTAGTCGAAACCGGCGTGGACCGGGGGCAGGGCGACCGCGGCGGCCGATGCGCTGCCCGGGGCGAGAACGCCGACCGTGGCGGCCGCGACGCATGCCACGGCGGCGCCCAGGGTGGTGCGGATGCGCGAACGGTTCAGGCTCATCGCTGAGAGCTCCATGATCCGGGGGCACGACCCCGCCTCGGTCACAGACAGCGACCTGGCGACTCGGGCCGGACTCGCGGCGGGGGACCGCATACCGGCTGGGCGTACCTCTGCTGCCGAGTACGTCGACATCGGCAGTGACAGGGAGTAAACCGATCAGGCCGAGCTACGTCAAGAGTTTGAAACTGCTCAATATTGGCGTTGAACGCGCACAAGTGATCAGAGACCGCCGGGCGGACCGCACAGCGACACGGCCCGTCATGACTCGTGGAGGAGCCGTACGCCTCGGACAGTCTCCCTCACCACGGCCCCGGCACGGCTCTTGGCAGGCTCGCCGTGCGGCTCGCGGTGCGGCTCTTGGTAGGGTCGGTCACCAGTGCGGCGATCAGCGCGGCTCTCGGCGCAGGTCCTCGGCACGAACCTCAGCGTGACCCGGAGCGCGGCCGTCAGCACGGCCTCAGCACGACCTGCACGACCGCTGGCCCAATCCGTCAGCGCGACTCACGCGGCCGTCAGCACGGTCGGTAGCGCAACGCGACCCTCGGCACGACCGCCGGCGTGGGTAACGCGAACCTCAGCGCGAACCTCAGCGCGAACCTCAGCGCGAACCTCAGCGCGAACCTCAGCGCGAACCTCAGCGCGAACCTCAGCGCGAACCTCAGCGCGGTGCCGACCCTCGTCGGGCCGGCCCGCGCACCGGGCACCGCTAGATCCGCCGGAGCCCCACCAGCACCCTCTCCATCAGGTCGCGGTCCGGGAGGTTGCCCTCCGTGGAAGCCGTCTCGTGGACGACGATCAGCCCGCGCTCCGCCATGTCGCCGAGCAGCACCTTGGCCACGCCCAGCGGCACCGAGAGCATGGCCGCCACCTCGGCCACCGACCGCGGCTCCTGGCACAGCGCGATCACCGGGTAGTGGTCCGCCTGCAGGACGTCGATGGAACTGTGGCCCAGATCGGTGGTGGTCACCAGGGTCTCGACCTCGAAGTGGTGGTCGGACCTGGTCCGCCCGCCCGTCCAGGAATAGGCACGCACGAGCGAGGCCGGGCCCTGGCTCTCATCGTGCTCGGACTCCCAGCCGCCCGACGGCTCACGCTCCGGCGACGTCCGCGGGTACGGTTCCGCGGCGTTCCGGGGCCGGACGTCCCCGGCCTCTTGGCGAGGCTGGGGCTCCGGCGTCCCGCCCGAGCGAGACGCCTTCCGCCCGCGTCGCCCTTTACCGAAACTGAAGGCGTTGAGCACGTCGGCGAAGGTCTGTTCGTCCTCCGCCCCCTGTTCTCTGCGAGATCCCTGCCCGGAAGGGCCTTCACCGGTGCTCATGATCTCCCCGTCCGGCCTAATTGGCTGCTGTCCGCTTCAATCCCTGCAGATTCAACTCCTGGAGCTCGGCGCGTAGTTCCGGGGTCAGCATCTCGCCGACCTGATCGACCAGTACGGTCATCTCGTACGCCACCTGGCCGATCTCGCAGTCCGGCGCCGCCAGCACCACCAGGCAGGAGCCGTCCTTGATCGACATCAGCAGCATGTTGCCGTATTCCATCTGGATGACGGACGACCGCACCTCACCGGTGTCCAGGCACTGGGAGGCGCCCTGAATCAGGCTGATGGCTCCTGCGGCGATGGTGGCGACCTGCTCGGCACGGTCGTCCGCCAGCCGGTCCGACGCGGTGAGCAACAGTCCGTCGGCCGAGACCACCACGGCGTGCGCCACATTGGGCACCCGCTCGGTGAAGTTGGTGACCAGCCATCCGAACTGGCTCACCTCCCGCAGGTGGGGTGAGGTCATGGGTTCTTCCTGTCCATCTTCGCTGAGACCTTACGTCTCGTCGGGGTTGGCCCGACGGATGCCTGACTGGTAGTTGCTGAGGAATGTGTGGGTGCGCCCCGCGTCCAGCCGCGCGGCTGCCTCGTCCCCGGCGGGACGCGGTGTGGGCCGGTC
>NZ_BBOX01000211.1 GCF_001553455.1 Streptomyces hygroscopicus subsp. hygroscopicus | reverse complement strand
CCGGGTCTGGACCGGGTCGATGTGGTCCAGCCCGCCACCTTCGCCATCATGGTCTCCCTCGCCGCCCTATGGCAGTCCCACGGCATCCACCCCGACGCCGTCATCGGCCACTCCCAAGGCGAAATCGCCGCCGCCTGCGTCGCCGGAGTCCTCACCCTCCACGACGCCGCCAAAATCGTCACCCTCCGCAGCCAGACCATCGCCCACCACCTCGCCGGACACGGCGCCATGATGTCCCTCGCCGCCCCCGCCGACACCATCGACCTCACCCCCTGGCCCAACCAACTCTGGATCGCCGCCCACAACGGCCCCAACACCACCGTCATCGCCGGCGACACCGACGCCCTCCACCAACTCCACACCCACTACACCCAACACAACATCCGAGCCCGCATCATCCCCGTCGACTACGCCTCCCACACCGGCCACGTCGACACCATCAAAACCCCCCTCCACCACCTCCTCACCACATCACCCCCCACCCCGCCACCACCCCCTGGCTCTCCACCGTCACCGGCCAATGGATCAACCCCCACACCCTCGACCCCGGCTACTGGTACCAAAACCTCCGCCAACCCGTCCACTTCCACACCGCCATCCGCACCCTCGCCCAACAAGGCCACCACACCTACCTCGAAATCAGCCCCCACCCCGTCCTGACCACCGCCATCCAAGACACCCTCGAAACCGAAACCACACCCC
>NZ_BBOX01000210.1 GCF_001553455.1 Streptomyces hygroscopicus subsp. hygroscopicus | reverse complement strand
ACACCATCGTCACCGGCACCCTCCGCCGCGACGACGACACCCCCACCCGCTTCCTCACCAACCTCGCCGAACTGTCCACCAAGGGAACACCAATGGACTGGCCCACCGCATACACCGGATCCGACCCCTCCCGTATCCCGCTCCCCACCTATCCCTTCGAGCACGAGACGTTCTGGCTGGACCGTGGCGGCCCGGGTGACGTCCGTGCCGTGGGCCTGGAGGACACCGGCCACCCGCTGGTCGGGGCCGTGGTGAGCGTGCCGGACACGGGAGGCGCGCTGCTCACCGGGCGTCTGTCCGTGCGCACCCACCCCTGGCTGGCCGACCACGCCGTGTCCGGCACCGTCCTGCTGCCCGGTACCGCGATGGTCGAGCTGGCGGTGCGCGCCGGGGACGAGACGGACACCCCCACGCTGGAGGAGCTGGTCATCAGCCGGCCGATGACGGTGCCGGACGAGGGAACCCTGCACGTCCAAGTGGTCGTCGGCGGCGAGGAGCGCGGACGCCGCACGGTGGGCGTCTACTCCCGCCCGGAGGGCACGCGGCAGTGGACCGAACACGCCACCGGCACGCTGACCGCGCAGACCGCCGCTCCGGCACCCGCGGCCGAGCGGCCGTGGCCGCCGGAGGGCGCGGAGCCCGTCGCCCTCGACGGGTTCTACGAGCACCTGGCCGAGGTCGGGTACGAGTACGGCCCGGCGTTCCGCGGTCTGCGGGCGGTGTGGAAGCGGGACGACGAGGTGTTCGCCGAGGTGTCCGTGCCGGAGGAGCAGACCGGGGTGGCCGGCCGGTTCGGCATCCACCCGGCGCTGCTGGACGCCACCCTGCACGCCGGGAACTTCTGCTTCCAGGCCGGTGACGAGCGGCCGACGATGCTGCCGTTCGCATGGACCGGTGTGCGGCTCCACGCCGTGGGCGCCACGACCGTGCGGGTGCGGGCGACGGCGTCCGGCGCGGACGGGCTGTGCGTGCGGATCACCGATCCGCAGGGCGTGCCGGTCGCCACGATCGGCTCCCTCCAGCTCCGGGAGACCACACCCGACCAGTTGCGCGCGCTGTCCGCGGCGCCCGGCGGCACCGACCTGTGGGCGGTCGAGTGGGCCGAGTGCGGGCTGGGCACCGAGGAGGCGCGGTGGGCCACGGTCGGGGAGAGCCGGCTCCCGGGGTCCCCGCCGGGCTACGCCGATGTGGCGGGGGTCGTGGCGGACGGGGAGCGGCCCGGGGTGCTCGTCGCCGACGTGTCGGCCTGGGCCCCGGACGACACCGGGTCGCCCGTCGAGCGCACGCACGCGCTGTGTGTCCGGGTCCTCGAACTGCTGCGGCAGTGGGTGGACCGGCCCGAACTGGCGGACACCCGCCTGGCCGTGCTCACCCACGGCGCCATGGCCGTCCACGAGACCGCCGAGGTCACCGACCCGGCCGCGGCCGCGGTCTGGGGACTGGTCCGCTCCGCCCAGTCCGAACACCCCGGCCGGATCGCCCTGGTGGACACCGACGACCGGTCCCACCAGGCCCTGCCCGCGGCGCTCGCCACCGCCGAGGCCCAACTGGTCCTCCGCGACACCACCGCGTACACGCCCCACCTCGCCCCCGTGCCCGCCACCGCGCCCCAGCCGCTCGCCCTCGCCCCGGAGGGAACCGTCCTGGTCACCGGCGGCACCGGCACCCTCGGCGCCCTCACCGCCCGCCACCTCGCCACCCACCACGGCGCCCGCCACCTGCTCCTGGTCAGCCGCCAGGGGCCGGACGCCCCCGGCGCCACCGAACTCCACACCGACCTCACCGCACTCGGCGCCCAGGTGCGCATCGCCGCCTGCGACACCGCCGACCGCGACCAGCTCGCCACCCTCCTCGCCACCGTCCCCGACGATCACCCCCTCACCGCCGTCGTCCACACCGCCGGAACCCTCGACGACGCCCTGCTCACCGATCTCACCCCGGACCGGCTCGGCACCGTCCTCCGCCCCAAGGTCGACGCCCTCACCCACCTCCACGACCTCACGCTCGGCCACGACCTCGCGGCGTTCGTCGTGTTCTCCTCCGCCACCGGCGCCCTCGGCACTCCCGGCCAGGCCAACTACGCCGCCGCCAACACCTACGCCGACGCCCTCGCCCAGCGGCGCCACGCGGCCGGGCTTCCCGCCACTTCCCTCGCCTGGGGCCTGTGGGAGACCACCAGCGCCCTCACCGCCGGGATGACCACCGCCCAGCAGCAGCGCACCCGCCACAGTGGTGTCGTCCCCCTGACCGACGCCGCCGGTATGCGGCTGCTGGACACCGCGCTCACCACCGGTCGCCCCCACCTCGTTCCGCTCGGACTCGACCTCACCGCGCTCCGGAACAACGCCACCGCCGGCCCGCTCCCGCCCCTGCTGCGCACCCTCGCCCGCGGCGGCCGGCGCCCCAGCGCCCACACCGCGACCGAGCCCGCCGACGCCCCGTCCCTCGACCAGCGGCTCGCCGGGCTCGACCCGACCGGGCGCCACCAGCTCCTCACCGGGCTGGTCCGCGCCGAGGCCGCGGCCGTCCTCGGCCACACCAGCCCGGACGCGGTGGGAGCGGACGACCCGCTCTTCGAGATCGGGTTCGACTCGCTGACCGCGGTGGAACTGCGCAACCGCCTGAACGCGGCCACCGGCCTCCAGCTCGCGGCGGCGATGCTGTTCGACTACCCCACCCCGGCGATGGCCGCCGAGCACCTCCAGGAACAACTCGCGGCGGCGGCCCGCGCGGACGCGCCCGCCTCCCGAGGGGCGGCCGAAGACGACGACCCGAGTACGGAGAGGTGACACGACCGTGTTCGACGTGGCGAAGTACCTGCGGCGCATCGGGGTGGAAGGCACCCCGGAACCGACCCTGGACACTCTCCGGTACCTGCACAAACGGCATCTCATGGCGGTCCCGTACGACAACTCCACGGCCCCCGACCGGCTCCCGGCCTCGCGCCACCTGACGAACGTGCCGCTGGACCTGGTGTTCGAGCATGTGGTGACCGGGGGCCACGGCGGTGTCTGCTACGAGCTCAACCGGCTGTTCCACACTCTGCTGGCGGAACTCGGCTACGACGTGCGCATGGTCGCGGCGGCCGTGCGGCAGGCGAACGGGACCTTCGGCCCGGAGCGGGAGCACACCTTCGACCTGGTCGTGCTCGACGGGCAGACCCACCTGGTGGACGTCGGCTTCCCCGGGCCGTCCTACGCGGAGCCGCTGCTGCTGTCCGAGGAGGAGCAGCACCAGTACGGCTGTGTCTACCGGGTGACCGAGCACGACGGCTACCGGGTGGTGGAGCGGCGGCCCAAGGAGAGCGACTGGCAGCCGGTGTACCGGTTCCGGCCGGAGCTGGCCCACCCGTCCGGCTGGGACGCGGTGCGGCTGGACAGCCTGGACGACTACGCACAGGACTCGGTGCTCGCCGGAACCACCTTCCGCAGCCGTGCCACGCACAACGGGAAGATCGTGCTGATCGGCAGGCGCTGCTTCACCGTCGAGGACGGGGTGGAGCGCACCAAGGTGCTGGTGAAGGCGGACGAATTCCAGGACATGGTCGACCTGATTCTGGCGGGGGCATGAGCGGGAAGGGGGCGGCGGTGGACATCGCGCGGGGAACGGACGACGAGACGGACAACGCAGCGCACAACCCAGCGGGCAGCGCAGCAGGCGACGCAGCGGGCGAGGACCGGGCCGACGTACTGATCGTCGGTTACGGCCCGGTGGGACAACTGCTGTCGGTGCTGCTGGCCCAGCGCGGCCGGCGGGTGACGGTGGTGGAGCGCTGGCCCACGCCGTACCAGTTCCCCCGCGCGGTCGGGTTCGACAGCGAGGCCGCGCGCATCCTGGCCTCCGCCGGGATCGGCGAGTCGCTGGAGAAGTTCACCGAACCGGCGCGCGACCACGCCTGGCAGAACACCAAGGGCGAGACGCTGATCGACCACGTGGTCCGCGACCGGGGGCACTGCACCTGGCCGGAGGCGTTGTCGGCCTACCAGCCCGCCCTGGAGGCCGCGCTGATCGAGCACGGGGAGACGCTGCCGGAGCTGCGGGTGCTGCGCGGCTACGAGGCGGTGGGACTCGAGGACGACGGTGACCACGTGACCTTGACCGTGGTCGGTCCGGACGGGGAGAAGACGGATCTCACCGCGCCGTGGGTGGTCGGCTGCGACGGCGCCAACAGCCTGGTGCGGTCCGGGGTCGCCACCACCATGACGGACCTGGACTTCTCGTACGACTGGCTGATCTGCGATGTGCGGTTGCACGAGCACCGCGAGTTCCGGCCGAACAACCTGGAGATCTGCGATCCGGCGCGCCCGCGGACGGCGGTGTCCGCGGGGCCCGGACACCGGCGGTACGAATTCATGCGGGTACCGGCGGACGACCCCGAACGGTTCGGCACCGTGGAAAACGCCTGGGAGCTGCTGCGGCTGTTCGACGTGACACCCGACAACGGCGTCCTGGACCGGCACGCGGTCTACACCTTCCAGGCCCGGTGGGCGGAGCACTGGCGGGCCGGGCGGATGCTGCTGGCCGGGGACTCGGCACACCTCATGCCGCCGTTCGCGGGGCAGGGCATGTGCTCCGGATTCCGTGACGCGGCGAACCTGGCCTGGAAACTGGACCTGGTGCTGGGCGGGCAGGCGGCACCGGCGCTGCTGGACACCTACACCACCGAGCGGCGGGCGCATGTGCGGCACGCGGTGGAGATGTCGGTGGGGCTGGGCCGGGTGGTGTGCATGGCGGACCCGGCAGCCGCGGCGGACCGGGACGCGGCGATGCTGGCCGCGCGGAAGCGGAACATCGGGCCGAGTGCCGCGCGCCGTTCCGTGGTGCGGCCGCTCGTGGACGGGTTGCTGCGGCGGGACGGACGGGGCGGGCCGGCGCCGTCCGCCGGACAGGCCGCCCCGCAGTGGCGGGTGAGCCGCGAGGGGAACACCGGGCTGTTCGACGACGTGGTGGGCACCGGTTTCGTCCTCCTCAGCGGCGAGGACGTGGCACGGGCGCTGGACGCGCGGCAGCTGGCGTTCCTGGAGAGCATCGGTACCCGGCTGGTGCGTGTGGTGCCCGCGGACACGCCCACGGCCGGGCTCGGGCCGCGGGACGTGGTGGACGTGGAGGGCCGGTACCTGCCCTACCTGGCGGAGCTGGGCGCGCTGGCGGTGCTGGTCCGCCCGGACTTCTACGTGTTCGGCATCGCCCCCGACCGGGAGGGACTGCCCGCGCTGGTGGACGACTTGGCAGGACAGCTGAGGCCGGTCACCGCCCCGTCGTGAGGTACTCCCCCGTGTGGACGCCACTGGTCCCTTCCCCCGGGCTCCCGGGGGAAGGGACCAGTTCCATGAGGTCCATGAGGCCCAGGCGGGCCCGTTGGCACGGAAGGGGCCGGGGAGGAGGAGCCGGGCCCGGGGGCCACCACCGAAGCGGCCGGGTTACGGGGAAGGGACCCATGCCGAAGGCCCGACACCGCAGCGCCACCACCGAGACAACCGACGGGCCCCTTCGGCGCGGGCTGCCATACCAAGGGCCCGACACCAGCCACCACCGGAACAAGCAATGCCACGGACAAACGACCCGCGCCGAAGGACCCGGCACCAGCCACCACCCAAACAACCGACGCCAACGCCACGGACAAACAACCCGCGCCGAAGGGGCCGGTGTCCCACGGACACCGGCCCCTTCCGTTCGTTCACCCGCGTGCTCAGGAGCTGTCCGAGGTGACACTCTCCCCGGTCCGCGCCGCGCGACGGCGCTCGTCGCCCGCCTTGGCCAGGGCGTACCTGATGGCCAGCGCCGCCGCGTTGACCGCGTGCAGCGCCTCCTGGGCGCCGGTGTCCGGCTGTTGCCGCCCGGTGGCGGCGGCCGAGGCGGACTGGGCGGCCTCCAGACAGGCGACGCACGCCTCCACCAGGGCGTCCGGCCGGCCGCCGGCGCCGCCGAGCTTGGCCAGCAGCCGGGTGATCTCCCGGTGAACCTCGGTGACCGTCTCCGCGGCCATCGGGTCAGCGCCCCCGCGCACCGTCGTCCTCGGTGGCTCCGGCCGGGACCAGGGTGAGGAACCGCTGCTCCCACAGGGCCGACACCTCGGCCGCCAGTTCCTCCGACAGCCCGCCAACTGCCTTGGCCAGGTCGCCGAGGGTGGTGGTGCCGTCCACGGCGGCGAGCAGTGCGTACAGCTCGGGCGACACCGTCGCGGACGGGCCGCCGTCGTAGTCGAGGTGGATCTCGTGGACGCTCGCTCCGGCCGATGCGCCGGGGCCGCCGGACCTGCGCTCGACCAGCCGGGTCACCGGGCGGAAGCGCGGCACCAGGACGCCCAGGTCGGGCGCGGGTTTGGCGCGCACCAGGAAGTCCTCCACCACCAGGGCGTCGAGGTCGGTGGTGAGGAAGCTGGTCACCACGTCGTCCAGGCTCTGCACGATGGGTTCGGCGTTGTTGTTGAACGAGGTGTTCAGCAGCACCGGGGTGCCGGTCAGCTCGCCGAACCGGCGCACCAGGCGGTGGAACCGCTCGCCCGACGCGGCCGACACGACCTGGACCCGGGCGGTGCCGTCCACGTGGGTGACCGCGCCGAGTTCCGCGCGGCGCTCCGGCAGCACCGGCACCACGAAGGACATGAACTCGTGATTGCCCTGTGCGCCGGAGAGGTCGAAGTAGTCGCGGGCGGCTTCGGCGGTGACCACCGGGGCGAACGGCCGGAAGCCCTCGCGCTTCTTCACCATCGCGTTGATGCGGGTCCGGTTCTCCTCCGGGCGGGCGTCCGCGACGATGCTGCGGTGGCCCAGGGCGCGGGGGCCGAACTCGGACCGGCCGTGCGCCCAGCCGAGCACCTGTCCCTCGGCGAGGAGTGCGGCCGCGGTCTCCACGGCGTCGTCCGGGGCTTCCACGTCGATCAGCGGTGCCCAGTCGGCCAGCCGGGCCGCGATCCGCTCCGCGGTGCCCAGGTCCGGGCCCAGGCTCGCGCTGAGCAGCCGCTTCCGGGGCCGCTGGAGCGTGCCCAGGGCGGCCGCCGCGCCATAGGCGGCGCCCTCGCCCGCACCCGCGTCGTGCGAGGCGGGGTGCACGAACACCTCGTCGAAGAGCCCGGACTTGAGGATCAGTCCGTTGAGGCTGGAGTTGTGGGCGACACCGCCTCCGAAGCACAGCCGCGACAGGCCACTGGTCTTCGCCCAGTGTTCCAGGACGTGCAGCACGATCTTCTCGACCGTCTCCTGGAGCGCGGCGGCGAAGTCGCGGTGCGCTTGGGTGAACGGCTCGCCCTTGCGGCGCGGCCGGAAGCCCTCGGCGTAGAACAGCGGACTGACCAGGTTCGGCACCATGATGTTGCCGTGCAGCTCGTACTCGCCGTTGTCCTGAAGGGTGTAGAGCTTGGCGAAGGTGTCGCGGTAGGTCTCCGGGTTGCCCCACGGGGCCAGCCCCATCACCTTGTACTCGTCGCCGAAGCCGTAGCCGAGCAGATAGGTGGCGTTCAGGTAGAGGCCGCCCAGCGACGTGGGCACCGGATAGTCGGCGAGCTTCTCCAGGTGGGTGCCCTCGGCGCGGTAGACGGTGCCGGAGTGCAGCTCGCCGCGGCCGTCCAGCACCAGCACCAGCGCGGAGTCCATGCCGGAGTGCAGGTACGAGGAGTAGGCGTGCGCCTCGTGGTGCGGCACGTAGACGAGCTTGTCGTCCGGCAGGTCCCAGTCCAGGCCCTCCTTCAGCCGCAGCCGGATCAGCTCCCGGGAGTAGCGCAGCGGGACCCGCGGATATTCGGTGTAGAGGTGGTTGAGCACGGTGTCGATGTGGTTCTCGGGAAAGTAGTAGCCCACCGCGTCCACGTCCTCGGGCCGCGCACCGGCCAGGGACAGGCAGGCGCGCACCGCGTTGAGGGGGAACTTGGTGGTCTTTTTGATCCGGTTGAGCCGCTCCTCCTCCACCGCGGCCACGAGTTCGCCGTCGCGGATCAGACAAGCCGCCGAGTCGTGGAAGAAGACCTCGCCCAGCTGCGGCACCACATCGGTGTCCGCGGCGGAGAAGTTGCCGTTGAGCCCGAGCACAAGCACAGTGATCACCCAAACCAGTCAGAGGCGGACGCGAGGGATCCGGGGCGGACGACGCCCGCCGGTCACCGGGAGTGCGGCAGCGCCGCGTCGGCGAGCTCAGGCGCCGTCAGCCGCAGTGTGGTGGGCGGCGGCTGGGGCGCGGGGGTGAGGTGGAGGCGTTCGACCCCCTCCTCGCCGGGGGCCGCGAGGGCGCCGGTGCACGCGCAGTCGGCCTCGGCGAACCCGGCGAAGCGGTAGGCGACCTCCATCATCCGGTTGCGGTCGGTGCGCCGGAAGTCGGCGGCCAGGTGCACCCCGGCGTGCGCCGCCCGATCGGCCAGCCAGCCGAGCACGGTGGTCCCGGCGCCGTAGGAGACCACCCGGCAGGAGGTGGCGAGCAGTTTCAGGTGCCACACCGCCGGGTGCTTCTCCAGCAGCACGATGCCGACGGCTCCGTGCGGGCCGAACCGGTCGGCCATCGTGATCACCAGCACCTCGTGGGCGGGGTCGGTGAGCAGTCCGCGCAGCACGGCGTCGGAGTAGTGCACACCGGTGGCGTTCATCTGGCTGGTGCGCAGGGTCAGTTCCTCGACCCGGGACAGCTCCCGCTCCGTGGCGCGGGCGATGTCCATCCGGATGTCCAGGGTGCGCAGGAACTCCTCGTCGGGGCCGCTGAACCCGGCCCGCTCGGCGTCACGGCGGAACCCCGACTGGTACATGGTCCGCCGCTGCCGCGAGTCCACGGTGACCACGGCCGGGCTGAACTCGGGCAGTGCGGTGAGCCTCGCCACGTCCTCGGCGGAGTAGCAGCGCACCTCGGGGAGCTGGTAGGCGACCTCGGCCCGTTCGGCGGGCTGGTCGTCGATGAAGGCCATGGTGCGGTGGGCGAAGTTCAGCCGCTCGGCGATGTCGCGCACCGACGTGGACTTGGGGCCCCAGCCGATGTGCGGCAGCACGAAGTAGTCGGCCAGGCCCAGCGCCTGAAGGCGCGACCAGGCGTGGTCGTGGTCGTTCTTGCTGGCGATCGACTGGAGGATGCCGCGTTCGTCGAGGGTGGTGATGACATCGCGCACCACCTCGAACGGCAGCACCTCGTCGTCCTCGAGCAAGGTGCCGCGCCACAGCGTGTTGTCCAGGTCCCAGACCAGACATTTGACGGCGACCGGCGGCTCGCTCACGGGCTTCCCCTCCGTCATGCTTGCACCTTCTTCCGCATGTGCTGGGCGAGGACGAGCTGGCAGATCTCGCTGGTGCCCTCGATGACTTCCATCAGCTTCGCGTCGCGGTGGGCACGGGCCACCACATGTCCGTCGGAGGCCGCCGCCGAGGCCAGGAGCTGTACGGCGCGGGCCGCGCCCTCGGTCGCCTCGCGCGAGGCGACGTACTTGGCGTGCACCGCGTCCACCGCCATGTCGGGCGATCCGGCGTCCCAGGAACCGCTGGCGTGTTCGCAGGCCCGGGTGGCGTGCCGCTCGGCGACGTACAGTTCGGCCAGGTGCCTGGCCACCAGCTGGTGGTCGGCGAGGGCCCGGCCGGACTGTTCCCGGGTGGCGGTGTGCGCGGCGGCGGCCTCCAGGCACGCGCGCAGGATGCCGACGCAGCCCCACGCCACGGACATGCGCCCGTAGGTGAGGGCGGCGGTGGTCGCCAGGGGAAGCGGCAGCCCGGTGCCGCCGAGGACGTGGCCGGCGGGCACCCGGACCGCGTCCAGGGTGATGTCCGCGTGGCCCGCGGCGCGACAGCCCAGCGGGTGCGGTACCCGCGTGATACGCACTCCGGGGGCCCCGGCGGGCACCACCACGGCCGTGGCGCCGCCCCGGTACGTCCCGAACACCACCAGCAGGTCCGCGTAGTGGGCGGCGGTGATCCACACCTTGTGCCCGGTGACGACCACATCGGTGCCGTCGTCGGTGATCTCGGTCTCCATCGCCGCCAGATCGCTGCCCGCCCCCGGCTCGCTGAACGCGACCGCCGCCAGGTCACCGGAGGTCAGCCGGGGCAGGAAGCGGTCCCACTGCTCCGCGCCGCCCAGTCTGCGCACCGTCCACGCCGCCATGCCCTGCGACGTCATCACGCTGCGCAGCGAGCTGCACAGGGCGCCGACCCCCGCGGTGAGCTCCCCGTTGGCCCGGCTGTCCAGTCCGAGGCCGCCGTGCTCGGGGCCCACCTGGGCGCACAGCACCCCGGAGGCGCCGAGTCCGGCCAGGAGGTCGCGCGGCAGCTCGCCCGCCAGGTCCCAGGCGTCGGCCCGGTCGCCGACCAGCCCGCTGATCCGTTCCAGGTGGCCGGTGGCGGTGTCGGTCACCGCTGTGCCTCCCGCAGGCGCAGCACCATCGCGGTCATCGCGTTCACCGTGCGGAAGTTGTCCAACGCCAGATCGGGGCCGCTGATCACCACCTCGAAGGCCGACTCCAGGTGCACCACCAGTTCCATGGCGAACATGGAGGACACCGCGCCGGTGCTGAACAGGTCGGTGTCCGGGTCCCAGGTCTGCTGGGTGCGCTGTTCGAGGAACCGCTGCACCTCCTGCGCCACCGTCTCGGCGGTGTGGCTGCCCGGCTCGGATGAGATGGTCACGCCAGTTCCTTCCCGTATGCGTAGAACCCGCGGCCCGACTTGCGGCCCAGGTGGCCGTCGCGGACCTTCTTCAGCAGCAATTCGCACGGCGCGCACCGGGAGTCGCCGGTGCGCTGGTGCAGTACGCGCAGCGAGTCGGCGAGGTTGTCCAGGCCGATCAGGTCCGCGGTGCGCAGCGGTCCGGTGCGGTGCCCCAGGCAGTCCTGCATGAGCGCGTCCACGGCCTCCACCGTCGCCGTGCCCTCCTGCACCACGCGGATCGCGTCGTTGATCATCGGGTGCAGCACCCGGCTGGTGACGAACCCCGGCCCGTCCCCGACGACGACCGGTTTGCGCTCCAGTACCCGCAGCAGGTCCGTCACGGCGGTCATCACCGCCTCCCCGGTGCGGGGGCCGCGGATCACCTCCACCGTGGGGATCAGATAGGGCGGGTTCATGAAGTGGGTGCCGACCAGGCGTGCGGGATCGTCGACGCAGTCGGCCAGTTCGTCGATGGGGATGGAGGAGGTGTTCGAGATCAGCGGCACCTGTGCGCCGGTGAGCGCGGCGACCGCTTCCAGGACCTTGGCCTTGGTGGGGGTGTCCTCGGTGACGGCCTCCACCACGGCGGTGGCGTCCCGGCCCTCGGCCGGGGACGCGGTGACCGTCAGCTCACCGTGCGGACGGCCGGCCGGCAGGGCTCCCATGAGCTGTGCCATGCGGAGCCGCTCGGCCACCGCGACCGGCGTCCGGTCGGCCTTGGCCTGGTCCACCTCGACGACCGTGACCGGGACTCCGTGACCGACGGCGAGAGAGGTGATCCCCAGTCCCATCGTTCCCGCGCCCAGCACCATGAGCCGCGGCGCTTGTGCATGTCCGCCCATTCATCGCCTCCGCAGCGCGTGATGAACAACGTGCCGACCGCGACACGCCCTTTCGGCGTTCACCTTATTCTCGGGGAGGTCGCGCAAATCCCCTAAGCATCCCCCCTAGACCCCCCTCAGCCGGAATATATGTGGCCGCGGCCGGGTCGGCTCCATTGCGCGGCGCGCCGCCGGATTCCTAGTATTGGCCGCATTGACTTTTCCCTGGAACTTCCCTTTTCGGCCTTTGCGGGGTGCGGTAATCCGATGGCTCAGCAAGTCAATGTGACCGAAGAAATTCTCGGATACGTCCGGGAACTGTCCCTGCGCGACGACGAGGTGCTGGCCGGGCTGCGGGCGGAGACCGCCGGTCTGCCCGCCGCGCAGGCCATGCAGGTGATGCCCGAGGAAGGCCAGCTCCTCGGGCTGCTGGTGACGCTCACCGGGGCCCGTTCGGTGCTGGAGATCGGCACCTTCACCGGATACAGCACGCTGTGCATGGCGCGGGCACTGCCGGCCGACGGCACGCTGGTCACCTGCGACATCACCGCGAAGTGGCCGAGTCTGGGCCGTCCGTTCTGGGAGCGCGCGGGCGTTGCGGACCGCATCGACGTGCGCGTCGGGGACGCCAGGGACACGCTCGCCGGACTGCGCCGGGAGGGCCGGGAGTTCGACCTGGTGTTCATCGACGCGGACAAGACCGGATACGCCCACTACTACGAGGAGTCGCTGGCGCTGCTCCGGCGCGGCGGGCTCGTGGTGCTGGACAACACCCTCTTCTTCGGACGGGTGGCCGACCCCGCCGCGCAGGACGCCGACACCGCCGCCATGCGCGAGGTGAACAAGCTGCTCCACGCGGACGACCGCGTCGGGATCAGCATGCTCACCATGGGCGACGGCATCACGCTCGCGGTCAAGCGCTGACCGGCGGGTCCGGCGGCCATTTCCCGGTGTGCGGCCGGGAAATGGCCGCCGGCATGAGGGCCCCCGGCTCAGGCGTGCCCTTCGGAGCGCGTGCCCTCCCGGCCCCGGCCCAGGGCGTGCCCGCCCGGTCCCGGCCCAGGGCGCGGTGCCTCCCTGGTCCCGGCTCCAGGGCGCGTGCCCTCCCGGCCCAGTACCCCTGTCCCCCGGCCCCGGCCCCGGCCCATGCCCTCCAGGCCCCGGCCCCGGCTCAGGGCCCATGCCCTCCCGCGGCCGGGCGGGGCGCGGTCCTCACGCCGACTCCGCGCGGTCCGCGTACAGTTCCGGCGGCAGCTGCTCCCGGTGTTTGATGTCCAGCTTGCGGAACACCCGCGTCAGGTGCTGCTCCACCGTGCTGGCCGTGACGAACAGCTTCCCCGCGATCTCCCGGTTGGTGTAGCCCATGGCGGCCAGCGACGCGACCCGCCGTTCGGAGTGCGTCAGCCGGTCGATCCCGGTGTCCTGTTTCGGCATCAGCGCCGTCGCCTGGGCCTGGTCCTCGGCCGGCAGCCACTCCTCGTACAACGAGGCCGCGTCGCACATCTTCGCCACGTGCCAGGCCCGGCGCATGGTCCGGCGGGCCTGCTTCTTCTCACCGAGCGCGTGGTGCGCCTGGCTGAGGTCCCACAGCGTACGGGCCAGCTCGTACTTGTCCTCCTGCTCGTTGAACAGGCCCACCGCCTCGCCCAGCAGCTGCGGCCGCCGCTTCGCCGAGCTGGTGGCGGCCAGCAGCCGCAACGACTGCCCGCGGGCCCGGGCGCCGTCCGGGTGCGGGCGGCCGAGCTGCTGGTAGACCAGGATGCGGGCCTGGTCGTGGTTGCCCTGCGCGAGCCATGCCTCGGCCGCGCCGATCCGCCACGGCACCGGGTCGCAGCCGCTGCTGAGCCCCCATTCGGTGAGCAGTTCACCGCACAGCAGGAAGTCCGCGAGGGCCGCCTGGTGCCGGTTCACCGCCAGGAAGTAGTGGCCCCGCGCGTACAGGTAGTGCAGTCCGTAGCTGCTCTTGAACATCGCGTTGGGCACGGTCTGCGCGACATGCAGCCCCGCCTCCTCGTACCGTCCCATCCGCGTGTTGGCCAGGATGAGGGAGCCGAGCGGCAGCCCGATCGCGACGCCCCAGGCACCGGGGGAAACGTGGGTGAGGGCGGCCCGGGACAGCTCCGCGGCCTCGGCGAGGTCGCCGCGGCGCAGCGCGATCTCCGACCTCGCCGCCGCCAGCACCGCCTGCCACACCGGAACGTGCGGCCCCCCGCCGGTCTCGCCGAGGGCGCCCTCGCACCAGGCGGACGCCAGATCGATCCGGCCGCCGTAGACCAGCGCGAGCAGGGCGAACAGCCCCGCCTGCTCCTGGCACGCCGGGTCGTGTCCGAGCTGGAGTTCGCGCAGCACCTCCTCGGCCCGCCGGACGGTGTCATGGGTCTGGCCCCCGGTGAGGACGTCCGCCAGCACCGTGCCCGCCCGGGGCCACACCGCCGCCCGGGTCGCCGCGGCGCCACCGTGCTGCGCCGGGGCGCTCCCCCGCTCCGCCAGCCAGGGGTAGGTGCAGGTCAGCGCGGCCTCGATGGCGTGGACCCGGTCCGCGGCCGCGGGGTCGTGGCGCAGCTGGGCGAGCAGCCCCTCCACCTCGGTCAGACTCCCCTTCCACAACAGCTGCATGAGCAGGGTGACGCTGTCGGAGAGGCCGAGCCGGCCGGAGCGGGCGGCACTGTACAGCGGTGCGTGGTGCCGGGTGGCGGTGGACGGGTTGATCTTCCATTCCGCCTCGGCGAGCTTCGCCTGGAGGGCGGCGCGTCGCTCCTCGTGCCGGCACTGGTCGAAGGACTGCTCCAGCAGGTCGACGGCGATCGAGGCGTCCTCGCCCACCGCCACCTGCTCGGCCACTTCCAGCAGCACCTCCGCCGACCAGGAGTCGGGGATCTGTCCGGCGCGCACCAGATGGCGGGCGATCGTGGCGGCGGGCCGGCCCTGGTCGTGAAGCAGCCGCGCGGCCAGCTGGTGCAGGTTCCGGCGCGCCGGCCCCGGCATGTCGTTGAGCACGCTCAGCCGCGCCGCCTCGTGCCGGAACGCGCCCTCGTCCATCAGCCCGGCCCCGGTCAGCGCCGTGAGCACCTGGCCCACGGGCTCCGGTTCGTGTCCGGTCATCCAGGCGAGGTCGGCGGCGGGCAGGGCGGAGCCCACCACGGCCAGTGCGCGCACCACGTCCAGGAAGATCGGCTCGTTGCGGTGCAGGCAGCTCAGGAAGGACTGGCCGTAGCCGGTCTGGCGGGCCTCGCCGTGCTCGCGGTAGTCGGCCAGCAGGGTGTGCAGCAGCAGCCGGTTGCCACCGGTGGCGGCGTAGACGTCGCCGGTGCGGTGGCCGGCGGTCTGTCCCAGCTCCGCCGCGACCACGTCGGCCACCTGGTCCCGGGTCAGCGGGCCCAGGCCGATCCTGCGCAGGCTCTGGGAGCGCAGCAGTTCGTAACGGAGCGGCAGGGACGGCGAGGGCAGGCTCAGGTCGTCGCTGAACACCGCCACGATCCGTGCCGCGTCCAGGCGCCGCAGGAGTTGCAGCAGGAAGTGCGCGGAGGCCGGGTCGCTGTGCCGCACGTCGTCCACGGCGAGGAGCAGCGGTGTGTGCTCGGCGTGGTCGATGAGCGCGGTGCACAGCCGGTGGCAGAGCCGGGCGGTCTCGGCCTGGTCGGCCGGATCGCTGGCCCCGCTGAGGATGGCCGGCAGCCCCGGCACCTCGGCCGGCCCGTCCGGTGTTTTCCACACGCCACGGGCCAGCTGGGAGACGACGCCGAAGGGAAGGTCCCGCTCAGTGGGGGAACACGTCGCCGTGACGGCGAGGTAGCCGGCCTCCGCGGCCCGCTCGGCCAGCGACCGGAGCAGGGTCGTCTTTCCGCATGCCAGCGGTCCGTCCACGAGAAGGGGCTGCCCGGGGCGCATCAGGGAGTCGTCGAACGGACGTCCCAGGCGCACCGCGGGATTCAATACCCGGTCCAGCAGGAGAGAATTCCGCCCGGTATTCACCGGCAGGGCATAACTGTAGGGCATGGTCATGGTCCCCGATCGAGGTCGACGAAATTCGGACGCGCGGCCCTTGAGTCAGACCAAATGCTTGATCGGAAAACGATTCCATCAGCAGGCCCCTACCGGCTTCAACCCCTAGCGGAACGTCCGCCCCCTAACCGCCGGCGGCCCCGCCTCGCTTTACCCGCCGGGCCCTTCTCATTTCCGTGGAGAGCCTCGCTCGGTCAACCCCCTATCGAGGCCGTGGCCCCCTATACGGGAAGAGGCGACAGTGGACGGCGGCGCCCTTACGGCTCCCGGGGCATGTCCGCGAGGGTGGCGCTGACGGTGTCCTCGGGGACCCCGCGCACCAGTGACGGCCCGTCGGGGCCGTCGAGTACGAACGTCAGCCCGTCGGTGGCCTTCTTGTCCAGGCGCATCAGCTCCACCAGCTCGGACACCGACACCTGCGGGGGCAGCCCGGTCGGCAGGCCGTAGCGGGCCACCACGTCATGGTGTTCGGCCACCCGCTCGGGTCCGATGCGGCCCAGCGCGCCGGCGAGCCGGCCGGCGAAGACCGTGCCGATGGCCACGCCCTCCCCGTGCCGCAGCGCGAACCCGGTGGCGCGTTCCAGCGCGTGCCCCAGGGTGTGTCCGTAGTTGAGCAGGTGGCGCGGGCCCGCGTCGCGTTCGTCCGAGGCGACGATGCCCGCCTTGAGCGTCACGCTGGCCGAGATCTGGTCGAGCAGCGGCAGCCGGTCCAGTCCGGGGGCGCCGATGAAGTGGCAGCGGGCGATCTCGCCGAGGCCGTTGCGCCACTCCCGTTCGGGCAGGGTCCGCAGGTGGTCGAGGTCGCAGAGCACGGCCGCGGGCTGCCAGTAGGCGCCGACCAGGTTCTTTCCCTCGGGCAGGTTCACCGCGGTCTTCCCGCCGACGCTCGCGTCGACCTGGGCCAGCAGGGAGGTCGGCAGGTGCACCACCGGTGTGCCCCGGTGGTAGAGGGCGGCGGCCAGGCCCACCGTGTCGGTCGTGGTGCCGCCGCCGCAGGACACCACCACGTCCGAGCGGGTTAGGCCGAATCCGACGAACCGGCGGCACAGTTCCGTCACCGCGGCCAGGTCCTTGGCCTCCTCCCCGTCACGGGCGGGCACGACGAGCGAGGGCACCCCCGGGTCGGGGGTCAGCTCCGCGGGCCGCGCGGTGACCACCACCGCCTTGCGGGCGCCCAGGGAGGCCACCACCCGGGGCAGCAGCCGTTGCACACCGTGGCCGATGTGGACGGTGTAGGACCGGTCGCCCAGCCCGACGGTGACCCGCCGGGTGGTGGAAGGAGAGGGCAGGGGGGACGTGGACGACGTGGACGTGGTCAAGACTGCTTTCCCATCGCTTCCGTGGCCCCGGCGAGAGGCCGTCCCGCCGGGGCCGGAGCCGAATGCCGAGTGCGGAGCCGTTCAGTCCTCGACCATGATCGCGGCGGCCGGGCACAGGAAGGACGCCTCGGCGACCTTGTCGCGGAGTGCGAGCGGCGGGCTGGGGTCCAGCAGGATCACGATCCCGTCCGCTTCGCGCTGGTCGAACACTTCCGGCGCCGCCAGCACGCAATGGCCGGCCCCGCAGCACTTGTCCTCTTCCACCGAGACCTTCACCGTGTGGTTCCCCTCTCCTTGTGTGGTCCGTCGTCCCCGCGGTGGTTCGCCGGAGCCGGGCGCGCCGGTCCGGTCCGCGCTCACCAGGTGACGGGCACTCGGGCGACGCCGTAGTTCATCGACTCGTACAGAAACGGCAGTTCGCCGAACGGGACGTCCAGGCGGAGCGCCGGCAGTCGGCGCAGCAGGGTCTCCAGGGCGATCTGGAGCTCGACCCGGGCCAGGGTCTGGCCCAGGCACTGGTGCACTCCGAAGCCGAACGCGACGTGCTCGCGGGCGTTGGCGCGGCTCACGTCCAGTTCGTGGGCGTCGGCGAAGTGGGCGTCCCAGTTGGCGCTGGGCAGATTGATGATCACCCCTTCACCCGCCGGGATGAGCACCCCTCCGACCTCGACGTCCTCGATGGCCACCCGTCCGGTGCCCTCCTGGACGATCGTGATGTAGCGGAGCAGTTCCTCCACCGCGTTGGCCATCAGCCCGGGGTCCGCCCGCAGCCGGGCGAGCTGGTCGGGGTGGCGCAGCAGCAGCACGGTGGACAGCGCGATCATGTTGGCCGTGGTCTCGTGCCCGGCCAGCAGCAGTACCAGGGCGGTGGCGACCACCTGCTGCGGGGTCAGCTCGCCGGTCAGCTCCTGGTCGACGATGAGCCTGCTGAGGACGTCGTCTCCCGGGTCGTCGCGCTTGGCCGCGCACAGCCCGGTGACGTAGTCCACCATGCCGCCGAGCGCGGCCCCCATCTCCTCGGCGGACGCGGTGAAGTCCATGACGCCCTTGGAGATCCGCTGGAATTCGGCGAAGCCGGGGCCGGACACCCCCAGCAGCTCGCCGATCACCCGGGACGGCAGGGGGAAGGCGAAGTCGGCCACCAGGTCGGCCGGCGGCCCCTCGGCGATCAGCCGGTCCAGCAGGTCGTCCACGATCTCCTGGACCATCGGCCGCATCGCCTCGGTGCGCCGGATGGTGAAGTGCGCGGTGAGCATGCGGCGGATCCGGGCGTGCTCCGGATCGTCCATCCGCCCGAGGTTGAACGTCTCGGCCGGCACCTCGAACTTCACGAAGCGGGGCATGGCCTTGTGCGTGCCGTCGGCGCTGAACCTGCTGTCGCCGAGCACGGTCCGCGCCTCGTGGTACCCGGTGACGAGGAACGGGGTGCTGCCGTCCCACATCCGCACCCGGGTGACCGCCGCCCGCTCGCGCAGTTCCGCATAGCCCGGCGGGGGTGCGAACGGGCACGCCGCGGCCCGCAGTTCGGGGTAGTCGAGTATCTCGTCCATGCCTGTCCGTCCCGTCCGTCGCTCCGTGGCCACCGCTGCTCCGCCCTACGGAGTGACAAGTCTGGTCCGCTCACCGGGGCTCCACTCCCCTAAGAACCCCCCTGTCCCCCCTTGCTTCACCGGGCGCTGCCGGACGCGCGGCAGGAGGACTGCCCGGTGGCCCCGATGAGCAGCCACAGACGGTGCGACAGGTCCTGCCGGTTGCCCACCGAGAGCTTGCGGTACACCCGCGTCAGATGCTGCTCCACGGTGCTGACCGTGATGTAGAGGCTCTTGGCGACCTGCCGGTTCGTCATGCCCGACGCGGCCAGGGTGGCCACCCGCCACTCCGCCTCCGACAGAACGGGCTGCCCGGCGGCCCCGGCGGGGGTGCCGCGGTCCCCGGGCGGGGTACCGGCGTCCCCGTCCCCGGTCTGCTCCGCCTCCTGTGACGGTCCGGCACCGGGGGGAGTGCCGACGCCGCTCATCAGGAGGCCGCGCGGGTCCTCGCGCCGGACGCTGATCCCGCACTCGTCCATCAGCTTCTGCACCTCGTGCCAGGCGGTGCGGGCCTGCTGCGTCTCCCCGGTGCTGAGGAAGTCGTGGCTGAGCTCGGTGAGCGTGCGCGCGAGTTCGAAGCGGTCACCGTGGTCGCGCAGGCACTTGGCGGACTGGTAGAGGAGCAGCCTGCGCTTGTCCGGGTCCTCCGCCATGGCCAGCACGCGCAGCGCCCTGCCCCGGACGCCCAGGGGGCGGTCGGGCGACAAGGAGAGCTCTTCCAGGGCGAGTCTTTTGGCGTCCGCCGGCTCCTGGACGCTCAGGTACGCCTCGGCGGCATCGATGCGCCACGGCGCCAGGTCGCCGAACTCCACCGGCCACTTTTCCAGCAGCTTCCCGCCCAGCACGAAGTCGTTCAGGGCGGCATAGGGGCGGTTGGTGGCCAGGCAGTAGTGTCCGCGAGCCCGGAGGTACTCCAGTCCGACCACGCTGTCGAACATCTCCTTCGGCACCCAGTACCGCAGATACCGCTGCGCTTCCTCGAGCCTGCCGATGGCGGTGTTGACCGCCACCAGGACGGACAGCGGCAGTCCGATGGTGACGCCCCAGCCGCGGGGCGGCAGGGAACGCAGTGCGGTACCGGCCAGGTCGATGGCCGAGGTGAAGTCTCCGTGGCGGTAGCGGATGTAGGCGCGCATGGCCTGGGCGACGGCGCACGGAACCTTCATGTTCAGCCGGTCGGCCGCGGCGAACAGCGCCTCGCACAGCCGGTCCGCCGTGTCCGTCTCCCCCCTCGCGACCAGCGCCCAGACGATCCGGCAGGCGTACGCGTAGGCGAACCAGAAATGGTGGGACGGTGACACCAGGTGCATCGTGTCGGCGGGGAAGTCGCCGGCCGGTCCCGGGGCCTGGGGATACCCGATCTCCATGCCCAGTTCGTCGACGGAGAAGTGCAGACCGTGTTCGAGGTTGGCCGCCCACAATCCGTTGAACTCCGCGTCCGGACCGGCCTTGCCGGGAAAGTCGGGGATCAGCGCCGGTTTGAGGAAGGTGACCCATTGCCGGGTCACCCGCACGGCGGCCGGATCGGACGGCTTCTCGGCGTCGGAGCTGCCGGAGAGCCATGCGAAGACTTCTTCCGAATCGCCGGACCGGCCGAACCACAGCACCAGGAAGAGCAGGATGCACAGATACCGCTGCGGGATGTCCGAGGGGGAACCGGTCCGCACCTCACCCATCAGGCGGTCCAGTTCGGGTTCGGCGGCGGCCGGATTGCTGGACCATAACGCGCCGATCAGCGTCAGGTGGATGTCCAGGTGTTCCCACCGGCCGAGGTCGGCGCGGTCGGCGAGCCGCAGACAGGCGATCGCTTCCTCGATACGGCCGTCGTCCATGTTCTTCAGGGCCGCGCGCCAGAGCACGGTCGCGCCCTTCTGGTCCGGCGTTCCGCCGGCGGCGACCAGGAATTCCGCCACCGCGCTCGGGTCGGCCCCGTCGTGGTACAGCAACGCGGCCGCTTTCGCGCTGAGCCGGGACCGGTCCTCCGCCGTCAGTTCCTCCAGTGCGACCGCGCGGGCCGCGGGGTGCCGGAAACGCCCGGCGTCCAAAAGCCCCGCCGAGCCGAGGATGCCGATGGCCCGGGTCACCCGCTCCTCATCGCATTCGAGCAGTTCCGCGACCCGCCGCGGACTGCCGTAGGGGTCCAGCACGGCGAGGGCCTGGGCCACCCGGAGCAGCGCCTGATGACGTAAAAGACATCGCCGGTAGGACTCCTGGAACTCCGTCCCCACCGTGATATCCCTCTCGGCCGCGTCCGCGGCGGCTTTGCGGTGGTCCCGCAGCAGGGCCTTCACCAGCCTGGGGTTGCCGCCGCTGACCCGGTGGGCGGACACGCGGATCCGGTCGGCCAGACCGGCGTCGCCCTGCCGCTGCAGGAGGTGTCCCACCTCGGATTCCGGCAGCGCCTCGATCTCGATCTTGTAGAGGTTCTGGAAGCTGAGGAACCGGGAGCACGGCTGGTGCGGCTGCCCGCAGGTCACCGCGACGAGCGTGCGGGTGCCGCACGCGTGCCTGGCGATGTGCATCAGGCACATGAGGGAGGGGTAGTCGGCGTGCTCGGCATCATCGACCGCGATGATGAGTTGCCTGTCCCCTGCGATGCCGTGAAGAATGTCGGAGATTTCACGGACAAGGTTTCTCAGTATGCCGTGTTCATCCTCGCAATACCGCTCCCCAGCAGTCCTCCAACGCGCCACGACATCCAGTGCGCTCAAGGAACCGGAGGACCGGATCAGCTGTTCCACCACATTGAACGGAATAGCGACCTCGTCCGCGAACCCCGACGCGGTAAGACAGACCGCGCCCGACTCGACCGCCCGCTCCTTCAAGCTGCCCAATAAGCTGGTCTTTCCCACGCCGGGCCCTCCGACCACCTGGAGAAGCCCGCCGTCACCTCTCGTCGCCATCCCGAGAACGTCGCGGAGCTCGGATTCATAATCTGCCGGTCCCATGCCCATCAGTCCTCGCTGTGGAGTAGCCAATTGCCGACTCAAACGCGGGTTCGAATTCGAGACCCTGTGGGGGTTGCGCTTGATCGATGAGCTGTTCTCCGCGGTCATCCCGCTCCACGGAGAAAGGCTTCTCTGACGAGACAGAGACGTGCTGTGCCTACGGTGGCAGATTCCCTGATGTGGATCACCTCCGGTCGAAGAAGAGGCCCATGGCGTTCATATAAGCAGAGACACAATCGGAACGACACCTTCCACCTGTTGTGACCTAAGCCACGGTTTCCGGCCCCCGTGTGAACTTGCCCGGCTGAACGCGCGGTTCGGCCCTCGCCCCGAGAAGGGCAGGACGCCGCCCGCGCCGACCCGCGGAAAAAAATCACCATGCGGCATGCCGGCGCGCATACACCTCATACTCTGAACCGGTCAGGATCCCGGCAGTATTCCTCGCACTTCGCAAAGCCGGTGCTTTACTTGCGGCCGCTCCGGCCGGTCACCGCTCCGCGTCCGCCGCGGCGGGCTCCATACCCGCGGATGCCTGTCCCGCGACCGTCCCCCGGTTGCCCCAAAGCCATGTCACATACCACTGCCGGCAACCTCCTCGTCCCTCAGCAGACATTGTCTGCCCCCGACTCGGTCGCAGAGTCGCGGGGGATTCACCCCATATGATCACCACGACAGCATGACGATAAACGGCCTCCGCCCAATAATTCCACTACACTTCTCGCCACTATCCGGCCGGGATTTATCTGCCTGCAAAACGGCCGAAACGGATGACCTGGTACCGGATCGGGCCGAACCTCACAGGCATACGATGCGGAAGTCCTGACTTCGAGCCGCACCGAGACGAGGGAGCGTGAGCCGTGACGGTCAAGGGCGCGCTGTTCGACTTCTCCGGCACCCTGTTCCGCGTCGAGTCCGCCGAGTCCTGGCTGCGCGCCGTGCTGGAGCGCAGCGGGGCCGCCGTCCCGGAGGAGGAGCTCGTACGGTACGCGCGGGACCTGGAGGACGCCGGCGCGCTGCCCGGCGGGGCCACGCCGCTCGCGGTGCCACCGCATCTGACGGAGGTGTGGGGCGCGCGGGACCGCAGCGCCGAACTGCACCGGGCCGCCTTCACCGGACTGGCCCGCCAGGTGCCGCTCCCCCGCCCCGAACTCTACGACGCCCTCTACGACCGCCACCGGGAGCCCGCCGCCTGGCACCCCTATCCGGACGCCCACGAGGTGCTGGGCGCGCTGCGCCGGCGCGGGGTGCGGGTGGGGGTGGTCAGCAACATCGGCTGGGACCTGCGCCCGGTCTTCCGCGCCCACGGCCTGGACCCGCTGGTGGACGCCTACGCGCTCTCGTACGAGCACGGCGTCCAGAAACCGGACCCGAGGCTGTTCCGGGTCGCGTGCGACGCGCTGGGAGTGGACCCGGGCGACACCGTGATGGTGGGCGACGACCGCCGGGCGGACGGGGGCGCGGCGGCCCTGGGCTGCCGGGTCCATCTGGTGGACCACCTCCCGGCGGACCAGCGCCCGGACGCCCTGCGCGCGGTCCTCGACCTGCTGCCGGACGGCGCCCCGGCCTCCCAGGGCGTGTTTCGAAAGTAGCGCCGTCCGCCCGGAGGGCGGGCCCCGCGGCGTCAGGGGGCACCTCCCAGCGGTAGCTGGGGGCGCGTGCGATCGCAAGGCGGAGGGTCA
>NZ_BBOX01000209.1 GCF_001553455.1 Streptomyces hygroscopicus subsp. hygroscopicus | reverse complement strand
TTTCGCAACACGCCCCAGGCCCGCCGGACCGGCCCCAAGAGGGGCTCCGGGAACGCGGAAACCGTCGGTTCGGGCGATCCCCCCGTGTCGCCCGAACCGACGGAAGACGTGCGGCCGCCCTCAAGACATCGGCGGACAACCGAACGTGACCTGAGTATATTGGCTGACAGCCAGCCAACGCAGGAGTTACAGCATGTCCCCCCGAAGCCCATCGGTCAATGAGGAATTGCGCCGCCGGTCCCAAGTCCGTCTGCTGGAGGCGACGGTCGAGCTGGTCGACGAGCGCGGCTACGAGGCGACCACCCTCGCCGACATCGCCGACCGGGCCGGGGCGGCCCGGGGTCTGGTCTCGTACTACTTCCCGGGCAAGCGGCAGCTGCTGCAGACGGCCGTCCACCGGCTGATGCACATGGAGCTGGCCCGGGGGCTGGAGCGGGAGCCGCGTCCGGAGGGCGAGGACGCCGGGCGGGAGCTGCTGGCCCGGGCGATCGACGCGATTCTGGGACTGGCCCGGGACCGGCCGCGGCTGATGCGCACACACATGGCGGGCATCCTCACGGCCGAGGGCTTCATCCAGTGCCCCGAGCAGCAGCGGCTGGCCGGTCTGCTGCGGGACACGATGGTGCGGTACGGCGCCGAGGACCCCGACGCCGACTACCGGCTGCTGCGCGCCCTGTTGATGGGCGCGGTGGTCGCGGTGCTGCTGCCGGGGGCGCCGATGCCGCCGGAGCGGCTGCGGGCGGAGCTGTTCCACCGCTACGGGCTGGACTGGGAGCTGGGGCTCCCGCCGGGCGAGGAACCGCCCGACGGGAGCCGGATGAGCACGGGGACTTAGAAGGTTCACCAACCTTCCGGGGCGGGCTTCAAGTCCCGCCCGTCCCGCGGCGCCTGGCACCCCCGCCCTGCGCGTTGTCGGCACCGTCCGGGCGACCCCCGCGACGAGCACGCCCTCCGCCTCGCGAGCACCCGCGCCAGACGGCGCGGCGCCCGCCCTCCGGGCGGAGGGCGCCGCGTTCTGGGCGGAGGGCGCCGCGTTCCCGATACGCCCGAGCGGGCGCTCAGCGGTATCCGAGCGGGCGCTCAGCGGTAGTCGGGCTGCGTCTGGACGTTGAGTTCGCCCAGCCGGACCGACGCGGCGCTGTCGGTGCGCCGGTCGTCGATCTTCAGGACGTCGAGGCCCTTGGCGATGTCGTTGGAGTAGATGTAGCCGTTGTAGTAGTACGCGGACCAGGAGCCGCCGCCGCCGAGCTTGTCGGCGGACAGCGGACCGCGCTCGAAGTAGCCGATCTCCTTGGGCCGGTCGGAGTCGGTGAAGTCCCAGATGGAGACGCCGCCCTGGTACCACGCCTGGACCAGGATGTCGCGGCCCTTGGCCGGGATCAGCGAGGCGTTGTGGGCGACACAGTTCTCGGTGTCGGCCTGGTAGCGCGGGATCTTGTAGTAGCTCCGGAAGACCAGCTTGCGCTTGTCGCCCTTGCCGACGATGTCGTAGATGCCGTCGGCGCCGTGGTGCGGGCCCACCTCGGCGTTGCAGGTCGCGGCACCGCCGCCGCCCAGCTCATCGGTGAACACCACCTTGGTGCCGCGCTCGTTGAAGGTGGCCGAGTGCCAGAAGTTGAAGTTGGCGTTGTCCTGGACCCGGTCGATGACCCTCGGCTTCGCCGGATCGGCGATGTCCAGCAGGATGCCGTCGCCCATGCACGCGCCCGCCGCCAGCTTCAGCGCGGGGAAGGTGGTGAGGTCATGGCAGCCGGTGGTCTCGATGACACCCGGATTGGCGGGGGGACCGGGGTTGCCGCCGTCCGGGAAGAGGACGGGGAAGTCGATGACCGCCGCCTTCTCGGGCGCCTTGCGGGGCACCTTGATGACGGATATGCCGTCGTGCGGGGGCTGGCAGTCCGGGAAGGTGTCGCTGGGCGCGTAGGAGGAGACGTAGATGTAGACGTCCTTGCGCTCGGGCACCAGGGTGTGGGTGTGCGAACCGCAGGCGGTCTCGACCGCGGCGACGTACACGGGGTTCCGCTTGTCGCTGATGTCGAAGACCTTCATGCCCTCCCAGGAGGACTTCTCGGTCGCCGGCTGGGTGGTGCTGTTGCAGGAGTTGTCGCTGCGCGAGGAGTCGGTGGAGAGGAAGAGCAGATCTCCGGACACCGATACGTCGTTCTGCGCACCGGGGCAGAGCACCTGGCTCACGATCTTCGGCTTGCTGGGCCGGCTGATGTCGTAGATGACGAAGCCGTCGTAGTTGCCCGCGAAGGCGTAACGGCCCTGGAACGCCAGGTCGGAGTTGGTGCCCTTGATGTCCTGCTTGGGGATGTTGGCGAGGTGGCTGACGTTGTCGCTGTGGACGATCTCGTCCACGCCGGGGATGTCGCCGTTCTCGATGGCCTCCCTGACCTGCGACTGCTGCCCCTGCGTCACCCGTTCCCGGTGCGGGGTGTCACCGGGGTCGGGGGTCGCGGCCGCCGGGCCCGCGGCCAGCAAGGTGGCCACCAGCCCGAAGGCGGCCACGGCCGCGCCGAGGTATCCGCGCCGCTGCGGGGGTCTTTCCCACGGCTTCACTGCGTCCTCCCTTTGTCACCGTCTCCGTCCGGGGCCGGACGGTCGACGGTCCGGGGGCAGTATCGCTCTATCCATGTACACCTCAATAGGCGGCAACATGTTCGTCACGAGATTTTCCCAACGCGCCGGCGTCGGGAGCGCCGCTGACGTGCTAAGACGGTCTGCGGATCCCAAGCGCCCCAGGAGGCAACGGTGTTGCACCGCCGTACGACGCTCCGCACCGCATCACTCGCCGCCGCGGCGGCCACCGCCGCCCTGTCACTCGTCCTGACCGGCTGTGACGGGGACAGCGGCAGGGCCGACGCGGGCAAGGACCGGGACGGAAAGCCCGCCGTGATCGCGCCGGGCAGGCCCGGCGAGGCGGCACGGACCCTGTCCGCCGACGAGGCGGCGAAGGGCGGCGACGACGACTCCCCCAACACGGCCGACCGCTCCTACATCAGCATGATGATCGAGCACCACCGGCAGGCCCTGGTGATGACCGGCCTCGCCCCCGACCGGGCCGGGTCGGCGAAGGTCAAGCGGCTCGCCGAGCGCATCACGTCCGGGCAGCGGCCGGAGATCGAGGCGATGCGCGGCTGGCAGAAGGCATACGGCGGCGAGGCGAAGGGCACGGGCGGGCACGAGGGCCACACCGCGACGATGCCGGGGATGGCCACCGCCGCCCAGCTCGAGCGGCTGCGCGCCGCCAGGGGCGCCGACTTCGACGCGCTCTTCCTCAAGCTGATGATCGCCCACCATCGGGGCGCGGTCGCCATGGCCACGGATGTGCTCGCGCAGGGCAACAACGTCCGGGTGGAGGAGATGGCCAACGACGTGATCGCACAGCAGAGCAGCGAGATCCGGCGGATGCGGCAACTGGTGTGACGACCCGCGTGACCGTCACACGAAGCCGGTCGGCCGGGACGGTCACGTGGAGCCGGTCGGGCCCTGCCGGGCCGTGACGCGAACGCGGACGCGGACACGGACGGGTCGGACCGGGACCTGATCGCGCGGGTTCGCCGCGCGGACGCGTCGAGCGGGGCGCGCGAACGGATCTGGTCACGTGGAGCCGGTCGGGACCGTCGCGCGGAGCCCGTCGGACCGGGACCATCGCGCGGGCCCATCACGCGGACGCGTCGAGCCGGGCGCGCGAACGGACCTGCTCGCGCGGGACCGTCACGCGGACGCGTCGGACCGAGACCATCGCACGGGACCGCCCCGCGGGTGCGTCGCGTCGGGCTCGCGGCGCGGTCGCGGGACCGTGGACCGGCGGCCGGGCGCCGTCACCCGTGCCGGTCACCGGACGCGCGGCGCCGGACGGGGCGCCCCGCCGGGTGGGATGCTGGAGACATCCTGCGGAAGGAGCTCTCCGTGCTGCGCGTCGCGGTCGTCGGATCCGGGCCGAGCGGGGTGTACGCCGCCCAGGCGCTCGTCCAGCAAGAAGCTGTTCCCGATGTGTCGGTACACGTACTGGACCGGTTGCCCTGTCCGTACGGGCTGGTGCGCTACGGCGTCGCACCCGACCACGAGAAGATCAAGTCGTTGCAGCACACGCTGCGCGCGGTCCTGGAGCACCCGCGGGTCGGCTTTCTCGGCCATGTGCACGTGGGCCCGCCCCCGCTGGTGCCCGAGCGGCTGCTGGAGCTCTACCACGCGGTGGTCTACTGCGTGGGGGCGGCGACCGACCGGCGGCTCGGCGTGCCGGGCGAGGAGCTGCCGGGCAGCTACTCCGCGACCGAGTTCGTCTCCTGGTACAGCGCCCATCCCGACGCGCCCGGCGACGCCTTCGCGCTCGGGGCGGACTCCGCCGTCGTCATCGGGGTCGGCAACGTGGCGGTGGACGTCGCACGCGTGCTGGCCCGTGGGGCGGAGGAGCTGCGGCCCACCGATGTGCCGCACGCCGCTCTCGGGGCGCTGTCCGAGAGCCGGGTCACGGACATCCACATGGTCGGCAGGCGGGGCCCGTCACAGGCGAAGTTCACCACCAAGGAGCTGCGCGAGCTGGGGGCGCTGACCGGCGCCGATGTGCTGGTGCGCCCCGAGGAGCTGGCACTCGACCCGGCGTACGGCGACCCGTCGGGGCTGCCGGCGGTCAACCGGCGCAACGTCGAGGTGCTGCGCGACTGGGCGCGGCGTTCGCCCGCGGGCCGGCCGCGCCGGATCCATCTGCGGTTCTTCCTGCGGCCCGTGGCGCTCCTGGGCGAGGACGCGGTGCGCGCGGTGCGCTTCGAGCGGACCGCCCCGGACGGGCGCGGCGGGGTCGCGGGCACCGGGGTCTTCGAGGAGATCGAGGCACCGCTGGTGCTGCGGTCGGTGGGCTACCGGGGCGTACCGCTGCCGGGGCTGCCGTTCGACGAGGAGCGCGGCACGGTCCCCAACGCGGCGGGGCGGGTGCTGCGCGGCGGCGCGCCCTCGCCCGGGGAGTACGTGGCGGGGTGGATCAAGCGCGGGCCGACCGGGGTGATCGGCACCAACCGGCCGTGCGCGAAGGAGACGGTGGCCTCGCTGCTGTCGGACGCGGAGGCGCTCGCCGCCCGCCCGGTGGCGGCAGATCCGCTGCGGGCGCTGCGCGAGGCGGGGGTGGAGCCGGTGGAGTGGACCGGCTGGCTGCGGATCGAGGCGGCCGAGGAGGAGCTCGGGGAGGCGCTGGGGCGTACGAAGGTGAAGATCCCGGACTGGACGGGGCTGCTGGGCGCGGCGCGCGAACAGCGGTGAACGGACCGGTCCGCGCGGTCCCGAGGGGTTGACACACGGCGACAACAGTCCTGCGATCAACAGATCGTTCAAGCCTGCTACCTGCTACGGTCACGTCACCTTGGTCCGTCGCCCGTCCCGTCGCTGTCGCGAGGCGCCGCCATGACGTCCGTACGCCAGTACGCCATCCCGTGGACGAGACGCCGCCGCCCGGGCGGCTCGCCGCCTTCGGACTCCGGCACGCGCTGGCCATGCACCCGGCCGCGGTGGCCGTACGTACCGCTGATCGTCGGCGGGGCGAGGAAGCTGCCGCCCGCGCGGCCTCAACCACCTGCCGGGCGGGCGGACCCCGGCTCCGGCCGGGCGGACTTTCCGTCCCGGCCGGAGCCGAGGCGGCCCTCCTGGAGGGCCGCGGCGGCCAGGACGCTGTCGAGCAGACCGGGGAACATCGCGTCCAGGTCCGCGCGGCGCAGCGCGTTCATCTTGGCGGTGCCCCGGTAGATCTGGTGGATCACCCCGCATTCGCGCAGCACCCGGAAGTGGTGGGTGGTGGTGGACTTGCTGACCGGCAGGTCGAAGACCGAACAGGACAGCTCGCCGGGCCGCTCGGCGAGCGTCCGCACCACCCGCATCCGCATGGGGTCGGCGAGCGCGTGCAGCACGTCCTCCAGGCGGATCGCCTCGCGCCGCGGATGCTCCAGCGAGCGCCCGGTCGCCTGGGGCGCGGTCGGCGTGGTCTGCGTCTGCACGGCTGCTCCTCATCGCCTCGGTCCGGGACTCCAGTGTAGTTTGACGATCGCCGTACTACGGACGCGCGGAGCGAGTTCGGCGACCGCCCGGCCTAACGGACGGCGCGGTGGTACTGGTCCGGGGTGTGCACCTCACCGCCCAGTTCGGCCGCGGCGCGGCGGGCGAAGTAGGGGTCCCGGAGCAGCTCGCGGCCGAGGAGCACGGCGTCCGCCTCACCGTTGGTGATGATCTTCTCGGCCTGCTCCGGCTCGGTGATGAGCCCGACCGCGGCCACCGGCAGCCCGGTCTCCCGGCGCACCCGCGCGGCGAACGGCACCTGGTAGCCGGGCCCCAGGGGAATGCGCACATGGGGGGCGTTGCCGCCGCTGGAGACGTCGAGAAGGTCGACTCCTTGCTCCTTCAGCAGGGCGGCGAGCCGGACGGTGTCGTCCGGGGTCCAGCCGTTCTCCTCCAGCCAGTCGGTGGCCGAGACGCGGAAGAACAGCGGCAGTTCCTCCGGCCAGACCGCGCGGACCGCGTCGACGACCTCCAGGGCGAAGCGGACGCGGTTGTCGAAGGAGCCGCCGTAGCCGTCGGTGCGGTGGTTGCTGTGCGGGGAGAGGAACTCGCCGATGAGGTAGCCGTGGGCGCCGTGGATCTCGGCCACCTCGAAACCGGCCGCGAGCGCGCGCCGCGCGGCGTCCGCGAACTGGCGGGTGATCTCGCCGATCCGCGCCTCGGACAGCTCGTCCGGCACCGGGTGGCCCTCGGCGAACGGCAGCGGGCTCGGCCCGAGCGGCTGCCAGCCCCGCTCCTCGGGGCCGAGCGGCGCGCCGCCCCTCCAGGGAGCGTCGGTGGACGCCTTACGGCCGGCATGGGCGAGCTGGATACCGGGGACGGTGCCCTGTGCCTTGAGGAAGCCGACGATCTTACGGAACGCCTCGACCTGGGTGTCGTTCCAGATGCCGAGGTCTCCGGGGCTGATGCGGCCCTCGGGGGAGACGGCCGTCGCCTCGACCAGGATCAGTCCGGTACCGCCGGCGGCGCGGGCGCCGTAGTGGACGAAGTGCCAGTCGTGCGGGACCCCGGCGGCCCCGTCCGGATCCGCGCTGTACTGGCACATGGGCGCCATCCAGAGGCGGTTGGGGATGGTCAGCGACCGCAGGGTGACGGGCTCGAAGAGGGCACTCATGAACGTCTCCGTTTCTCCTCGCGCGGCCCGGTCGGACCGGCACCTTTGTACGATACCCATCGTAGTACGACGACCGTCAAATTATGTGTCGGCTGTATGTCACGAGCCCCTCCCGGCCGTCACGGGTCCCTCCTGCCCGTCACGGGCCCCTCCCGGCCGTCGCGAGCCCCTCCCGGCCGTCACGGGCCCTCCCCACCGCAGGCCCCTCCCGGCCGTCACGGACCCCTCCCCGTCACGGGTCCCTCCCGGCCCCGCCGGGGTCTTCCGGGCCGTTGTCGGTGGCGGGGTGCAAACTCTGAGATGACGGACACATCCCGTCTCGTGCGCCGATCCGTTCGCGGACCCGTGCGCCGGTCCCCCTCTGTCCCTCCACCGCCCTTCCACCGCCTCTCCAGCGCCCTTCCAGCGCCCCTCTCGTCCTTCAAGGAGTGAGCCGTCATGGACGACGTCCTGCTCGCCGTAGGCACCCGCAAAGGTCTCTTCCTCGGCCGCTCCGGCGGCCGAGGGGGCTGGGACTTCACCGGCCCCCACTTCCCCATGCAGGCGGTCTACTCCGTCGGCATCGACACCCGGGGCGACCGCCCCCGGCTGCTGGCCGGCGCGGACAGCTCGCACTGGGGCCCCTCGGTCTTCCGCTCCGACGACTTCGGGAGCAGCTGGCATGAGCCGGCCAAGCCCGCGGTGAAGTTCCCCGAGGGCACCGGCGCCTCCCTGGAGCGGGTGTGGCAGCTCCAGCCGGCCGGGCCCGGCGCACCGGGGGTGGTCTACGCGGGCACCCAGCCCGGCGCGCTGTTCCGCTCCGAGGACGGCGGGGAGACCTTCACGCTCGTCCGCGGCCTGTGGGACCACCCGCAGCGGCCCCGGTGGGGCGCCGGATTCGGCGGACAGGCGGTGCACACGGTCGTCACCGATCCGAGGGACCCGCGGGCACTGCTGGTGGCCGTGTCCTCCGGCGGGGTGTACCGCTCCGCGGACGGCGGGGAGAGCTGGGCACCGTCCAACGACGGGCTCAAGGCGGATTTCCTGCCGGACCGCTATCCGCCGTTCGGGCAGTGCGTCCACAAGATCGCCCGGGACCCGGTCGACCTCGACCGGCTCTATCTGCAGAATCACGGCGGGGTCTACCGCAGCGACGACGGCGGGGCGCAGTGGACCGAGATCGGCAAGGACCTCCCGGCGGACTTCGGCTTCGCGGTCACCGTCCATCCGCGCCGCGCCGGCGTCGCGTACGTCTTCCCGGTCAACGACGGCTCCGACCGCTATCCCCCGGACTACCGCTGCCGGGTCTTCCGCACCGAGGACGCGGGCGCCACCTGGGAGGAGCGGTCCACCGGGCTGCCCGGCGAGCCCCACTACGGGGTGGTGCTGAGGGACGCGCTGCGCACCGACGACGCCGATCCGGCCGGGGTCTACTTCGGCAATCGCAACGGCGAGGTGTACGCGAGCGCGGACGAGGGCGAGAGCTGGCGGCAGATCGCCCGTCACCTCCCCGACGTGCTGTGCGTCCGGGCCACCGTGATCGGCTGAGCCGAACGGCCGTGACCGGCCGCGCCGGACCGCCGTCATCGCCCGCGCCCGCGGGGCGCCCGGTGCGGGCGGCGAGCCCGGGCGGCGAGCCGTCGGACGGCACCACGAGCCCGCCGACCCGCGGACCGCCGTGCCCGGCCGCGGGTCGGCCACGGCCGGCCGGGCGGGACCGCCTGACCGGCCAACCGCCTGAGCCTGACCGCCTGACCGGCCAACCGCCTGACCGGCCGACCCGAACGGCCGACCCGACCGGTCGTGACCGGCCGAGAGTGATCGCGGGGTGGCACACGGCCACCCGCTGAGCCACTAGAGTGACGCGGTGTGGCAGCACGACCCTTGAATGAGATTGTGGAAGCGGGCTGGGCCAAGGCACTTGAGCCCGTCGAGGAACGCATCGCGGCGATGGGCGACTTCCTGCGGGCCGAAATCGCGGCCGGCCGCACCTATCTGCCCGCCGGGCAGAATGTGCTGCGCGCCTTCCAGCAGCCCTTCGACGAGGTGAAGGTGCTGATCGTCGGTCAGGACCCCTACCCCACCCCGGGGCACGCCGTAGGGCTCAGCTTCTCGGTGGCGCCCGAGGTCCGGCCGCTGCCCGGCAGCCTGGAGAACATCTACCGCGAACTGCACACCGACCTCGGCCTGCCCCGCCCGTCCAACGGCGATCTGACGCCGTGGACCCGGCAGGGCGTCCTGCTGCTCAACAAGGCGCTCACCACGGCCCCGCGCCAGCCCGCCGCCCACCGCGGCAAGGGCTGGGAGGAGGTCACCGAGCAGGCCATCCGGGCGCTGGCCGGACGCGGCCGCCCCCTGGTGTCCATCCTGTGGGGCCGCGACGCCCGTAACGTACGGCCGCTGCTGGGCAGCCTCCCGGCGATCGAGTCCGCGCACCCCTCCCCCATGTCGGCGGACCGGGGATTCTTCGGCTCGCGTCCGTTCAGCCGCGCCAACGACCTGCTCGTACAGCAGGGGGCGCAACCCGTGGACTGGCGTCTTCCCTGACCACATCGTTCCAGGTGGGCGCGGGGTAGTCTGCCCGCCATGACGACACATCCGAACACCCCTGCGGGCTGGTACGCCGACCCCCAGGGCCCCCCGAACCAGCTGCGCTGGTGGGACGGTGCCCAGTGGACCGCGCATACCCACCCCGGGCAGCCCGGCCAGGCCGGGCCGCAGCAGGCCGCCCCGCCCAACCCCGACCCCGCCAGGGTTCAGCACCAGGTGCAGCAGCAGGCGCAGGTGGCACCCACGGCGGGCGGCGGCGGCACGCTGTTCACCGAACCGGTGCTGGTGGTGAACCAGAAGGCCAAGCTGATCGAGCTCACCAATGAGTACAGCGTCTTCGACCAGCACGGGCGCACCATCGGTTCGGTGGTCCAGGTCGGCCAGAGCACGCTGAAGAAGGTCGCGCGGTTCGTCTCCAGCCTCGACCAGTTCATGACACACAAGCTCGAGATCCGCGACGCTCAGGGGCAGCCGCATCTGGTGCTCACCCGGCCCGCGAAGTTCATCAAGTCCAAGGTGCTGGTGACCCGCCCGGACGGACAGCCGGTCGGCGAGATCGTCCAGCAGAACGCCATCGGCAAAATCAACTTCGGCATCCACGCGGGCGGCCAGCAGGTCGGCGCCATCAAGGCGGAGAACTGGCGGGCCTGGAACTTCGCCATCGTCGACCACATGGACACCGAGATCGCCCGGATCACCAAGACCTGGGAGGGCCTGGCGAAGACGATGTTCACGACGGCGGACAACTACGTTCTGCAGATCCACCGCCAGCTGTCCGATCCGCTGCTGAGCCTTGTGGTCGCCACGGCCCTCACCGTGGACACGGCGCTCAAGCAGGACGCCCGCGGATTCGGCTGAGCCGGTGGACGACACGGTGTCCGCCGACGCGGCGACGCATGTGCTCGGTATCGATTCGGGCGGCTCCGGCGTACGCGTGGGAGTGGCGCCCGCCGACATCCCCGGCGGCTCCGCCGCGAAGCCGCTGACCTGGTCCTCCGCCACGCCCGCGGGCGTCGGCGACCGGGGCATTGACGCGGCGGCCCTGCTGGCGCGGGTGCTTCCCGCCGCCCGGGAACTGCTGCGCGAGGCCGGGGCCCGGCGCCTCGGCGCCGTCTGTGTCGGAGCCGCGGGCATGGCGACGCTCGGCGACGATCTGCGCGCCAGACTTCCGGACGCGCTCGCCGACGCGTTCGGGGTACGGCGGCTCGCCCTGGCGGCCGACGCGGTGACCGCGTACGCCGGAGCGCTGGGACAGCGTCCCGGCGCGGTGGTCGCGGCCGGGACGGGGCTGATCGCGCTGGGCGCGGTGCCCGAGGACCGCACCGCCCGCCGGGGCGGTACGGACGGCGCCTACGGTACGGAGGGCAGGGGCGCGGGCGGGGGTGTGGCCGCGGGCGGGGGCGCGGGGATCGGCTGGGCCGCCGACCGGACTGCCGATGGGCTCACCGCCGACCGGACCACCGGCGGACGGACCACCGGCGACCGGACCCTCGACCGGCTCACCGGCGGACGGACCACCGACCGGCCCACCACCGACCGGCCCACCACCGACCGGCCCACCACCGACCGGCCCACCACCGACCGGCTCCCCGGCGGCTGGCGGCGCGCCGACGGCTGGGGCCATCTGCTGGGCGACTGCGGCGGTGGCGCGTGGATCGGCCGCGCGGGCCTGGAGGCGGCGATGCGCGCGCACGACGGGCGTGACGGCGGTTCGAAGCCGCTGCTGGCCCGGCTGGAAGCTGTGTTCGGCCCCGCGGCCGAACTGCCGGGGAAGCTGTATCCGCGCCCCGACCGCCCCGCCGTCCTGGCCTCCTTCGCCCCCGAGGTGGGCCGGTGCGCGGCCGAGGACCCGGTCGCGGAGGGGATCCTGCGGGACGCCGCCCGCCACATCGCCGAGGCCGCGGAGGCGGTCTGCCCCTGCCTGGAGTCGAGCGTGGTGGCACTCACCGGCGGGCTGTTCCGCATGGGCGCGCCGCTGCTGACGCCCGTGCGCGAGGAACTGGCGGCACGGCTGCCCGGGACCCGGGTCACCGAAGCGGCCGGGGATCCGCTGGACGGGGCGCTGTGCGTCGCGGCGGCGCTGGCGACGGACGAACTGCGGCTGCCGCGGGACCCGGGGCTGCTCACCGTCGTATGACCGACGTTCCCGTGCGGGGCGCGGGACAGGACGCCGAACCGACGCGGGACGGCGCGGGCGCGAAGCAGGACGCGGGACCTGGCACGAGGCGGGACGCCGAACCGGCGTGACGCGGGGCGGGATGCGAGGCGAGGCGGGGTATCGATTCGCGCGAGACAGGGCGTGTCACGCAAAGCGGAACGGGCGTAAGGCGTGGCTCGACGCGGAATGCGGGATGCGGAACGGGCACGGGCACGGGACAAGGCGCGTGGCGGGGCGCGGCGCCGGGCACCCATACGCGCGACCGGCACCCCCTACGCGGGGCCGGGCACCCCGTATGCGGGGCGGGGCACCCATATACGCGGCCGAGCGCCCCATATGCGTGGCATGGTCGCTATCCGCACGACACGGGCGTTCGCCACACGAAATATCCCATACACCCATCACCCGATATGGCCGCCTTGGACGTCTATTCCGGACACGGGGCCGGTTCTTCGAGCAAAGTAGGGCCCCTGAGCGCACATCAACGCACAACACAATTCGGCAAAGCGGGACAGATACCCCCAGTCACACCCTCCCGAACAGCCGAGCCCATTGAGCGACTAACATGCGGCGCCATGAGCTCCCCCACTGGGCCCGCGTCCGGCCTGCCTGTACGAATGCCGCGTCCCCGCCAGCCCGGACGGCACCGCCGGCCGGAGCCCGCCGCCGCACCTCTCGGTGCGCCTCCGCTGGTGCTGGCCGTCCCGGGCACCCCGGACGACGGTGCCCGGCGCCTGGCGGAGGAGCTTGTGAGCATCGCCCGGTCCGAGATGCCCGGGCTCGACGCCCAGATCGGTTTCCTGGACGGGGACGGCGAGGAGTACCCGCAGCTCGAGGCCGTGCTCACCCGCGCCGCCCAGGAGAACCCCGAGCGTCTGCGGCAGGCGGCCGAGGCCGCCAAGGCCCTCGCCGACGAGGCGGCGGAGGCGATCGCCGCGGCCGAGGCCGCGGGCGAGGTGGTCGACGAGGTCCCGCCCATTCCCACGGTCCCCACCGACGGCCCGGCGGCCGTCGTGGTCCCGCTGCTCGCGGGCCCGGACAGCGCACAGCTGCGCCGGATACGCCAGGCCGTCATGGGCAGCGGTTCCGCGGCCGAACTCACCGACGTCCTCGGCCCGCACCCGCTGCTCGCCGAGGCCCTGCACGTACGCCTGTCGGAGGCGGGCCTGGCCCGCGCCGACCGCGCCCGTCTCTTCACGGTCGCGACCGCCGCGGACGGCATCATCCTGGCCACGGTCGGCGGTGAGGAGGCGGCGCAGGCCGGGGGCATCACCGGCATGCTGCTCTCCGCGCGCCTGGCGGTGCCGGTGATGGCCGCCGCGCTGGACGAGGACGGGGCCGTCGTCCGCGTCGCCGAGCAGCTGCGCTCGGCCGGCTCCGCCCGGCTCGCGCTCGCGCCGTACCTCATCGGCCCGGAGGTCTCCGCCGAGCTGATCACGGCGGCCGCCGAGGAGGCGGGCTGCGCGGCGGCCGAGGCGCTGGGCGAGTACCCGGCCGTGGGCAAACTGGTGCTGGCGAAGTACGCGGCGGCGCAGGGCATCACGCTCCAGCAGCCGTCGCCGGCGATGCGCTGACCCAAGGGCGAGAAGCGGGGGCGGTGACCGGCAGGGTCACCGCCCCCGTACGCCGCCCGTGCCTCCTCCGTTCGCCGTCCGCGTTCACCGCCCCCGTACGCCTCCCCCGTACGCCGCCCCGTTCACCGCCAGCGCGCCTCGCCCCCGTACGCCGTCCGCGTTCAGCCCGCGCGCCTCACCTCCGCTCCCCGCCCCCGTTCACCGCCCGCACACCTCGCCCCCGCTCCCCGCCCCAGTACGCCGTCCCCGTTCACCGCCCGCGCGTCTCACCCCGCACGCCGCCCCCGGTCACCGCGCCCACGCCCCGCCCCGTACGCCGCCCACGCGCCTCGCCCCGTACACCGCCCGCACGCCTCACCTCCGCTCCCCGCCCCCGTACGCCGCCTGCGTGCGCCGACCGCCCGGCGAACGTCAGTCGAAGACCACGCAGGACGCCGCGGGTGCCGGGACCGAACCGCCGCGATGCGGGACCCCCGTCGAGGGGTCGATGTCGAACCAGGTGACATCGCCCGAGCGCTCATTG
Source organism: Streptomyces hygroscopicus subsp. hygroscopicus (assembly GCF_001553455.1). GTDB lineage: Bacteria > Actinomycetota > Actinomycetes > Streptomycetales > Streptomycetaceae > Streptomyces > Streptomyces hygroscopicus. The sequence continues at coordinate 15,258 of NZ_BBOX01000209.1, read as the reverse complement.
GCCGCGTAGAGCCGACGGCCCGAGGGGTCGAGGGTCAGATCGCGGGGCCAGTGGCCGCCGCAGGGTGTGGTGGTGACCAGCTCCATGCGGTCGCCGGGCGTATCGAGCGCGAGGGTCGCGATGCTGTCGTGACCGCGGTTGGCGGCCCATACGAAGCGGCCGTCCCCGGAGACCACCACCTCGGAGGGATAGCTCTCGACGGCCGTGTCGCCGGGCAGCAGACGGGTCTCGCCCAGCGGTTCGAGGGCGCCGGACGCCACGTCCCAGCGGCAGGCCGTGATCGTGGGGGCCAGTTCGTTGACGACGTACACGCGGTCACCGCGTGGATGAAACGCCAGATGGCGCGGCCCGCTCCCCGGCCGCAGCCGGACCGTGCGGTGCGCACGCGGCCCGGGGAGCGCGTACACCTGGACCGCGTCGATCCCCAGGTCGACGGCGAGCAGCCAGCCGCCCGACGGATCGGGCGCCACGGCATGGGCGTGCGGCCCGCGCTGCCGCTCCGGATGCGGCCCACTGCCCTCGTGCCGCGACACCGCCACCGGCTCCCCGAGCCGGCCGTCCTCCAGCACCGGCAGCGCGGTGACGCTGCCGGAACCGTAGTTGGCGGTCAGCAACTGCCCACCGGCCAGCGCCAGATGGGTGGGCGCCGCACCGCGCACCGGCACTGGTCCCCCGAGCGGCGAGGGCGGATCCTGGGAGACGTCCAGCGCGGCGGCCGCCCCGTCGTCGGTCTCGCTCACCGCGTACAGAACGCGCCCGCCGGGGGCGAGCACCAGCCAGGACGGATCGGCGACCACGTCCGTGGAGTTCCGGATCCGCAGCGCCCCGGTCCGGTCGTCGACCTCGGCGACGGTGATCCCGGCGCCGCCCTGCGAGGTGAACGATCCGATATACGCCCGCCGCCCGCTACCTGCCGTGCCCACCGCACTCCCCTTCCATCGATTCCGATTCAGGTTCCCGCTCGCGGCCGACGCTAACAGAGCGGTCTAGACCAAGACGCCGCCACACGACGGCCACTCGGGCCCGCCCGCCGCCGGACGCCACGGCCGTCCCCGGCGCCCGGGATCGATCCGCCCGGGGCTATCGGGCCCTGACACCATGCCCATCACCCTCGACCACGACGGCCGGATCCAGGGGAGCGACGGGCCGCACGGCCTGTTCGCGGAAGTTCCGGGTTCCGGCGCCGACCGGAACGCCTTGCCGGGGGCGGCCCTCCGAGGCGGCCGTCCCTGCCCGCACGGCCGCCCCTGTCCCCACGGCCGCCCTTGCCCGCACGGCCACCCTTGCCCGCCCGGCCGTCCCTGTCCCCACGGCCGCCCCTGACCGCACGGCCACCCTTGCCCGCCCGGCCGCCCCTGACCGCACGGCAGGGCGGGCTCTTGGCATGCTGTGACCATGAGCATCCTGCCTGCCGTGATCTTCGACCTGGACGGCACCCTCGTGGACAGCGAGCCCCTCTACTACCAGGCGGGGCGGCGGACCCTCGAGCGGTACGGAATCACCGGTTTCACCTGGGAGGAGCACACCGAGTTCATCGGGATCGGCACCCGCGAGACCCTGGAGACCCTGCGCGGCCGGTACGGTATCGACGCGCCCGTGGAGGAGCTGCTCGCGGTCAAGAACCGGCACTATCTGGAGCTGGCCGCCACCACCGAGGCGTTCCCGGCGATGCGCGCCCTCGTGGAGCGGCTCAGCGCCGCCGGACATCCGCTGGCCGTCGCCTCCGGCTCGTCCCGTTCGGCGATCGCGAGCGCGCTGAAGGCCACCGGTCTGGAGGCGCTGCTGCCCGTCCAGGTGTCCGCGGAGGACGTCGGCCGCGGCAAGCCGGAGCCGGACGTGTTCCTGGCCGCCGCACGTCTGCTGGCCGTCGATCCGGCGGAGTGTGTGGTGATCGAGGACGCCGGTCCGGGGGTGGAGGCGGCGCGGCGGGCCGGGATGCGCTGTATCGCCGTTCCGTACGCGGCCGGTCCGTCGCCGGACGGCGGGGCGTTCGCGTCCGCCGGGCTGCTCTTCCCGGGCGGGCAGCCGGAGTTCGACGCCCGGCGGGCCTACGAGTGGATCACGGCTGGTAGTTGACCCCCGGCATCTCGTCACCGGCCCTCGGTGAGATCATGCGCATGCCCGGACATTCACCGGCATGTCAGAGGGGAGACGGAGGGCATATGGAAAGACGTGGGGGCAAGGCGATCCGGCGCTGGGGGACGGCGGTCATCGCCTCGGCGGCGGTCCTGTCGGTCGCCGCGCCGACGGCCACCGCACAGGCGGCTCAGGCCGCGAGCGGTCCGTCGGGTGTCAGCGCCAAGGGCGCGTACCTGCTGGACAACGGCACCAACAAGAAGCTGTGGTCCAGGGCGGCGGACACCAAGCGGCCGATGGCGAGCACCACGAAGCTGATGACGGCGGTCGTGGTCCTCGACACCCGGGGGGTGAACCTCACCAAGAAGGTCACCGTCAAGCAGTCGTACATCGACTACACCGCCTCCGTCGGCGGCAGCAAGGCGGACCTGAAGAAGGGGGACAAGCTCACCGTCAAGCAGCTGCTGTACGGCCTCCTGCTGCCGTCCGGCTGCGACGCGGCCATGGCGCTCGCCGACACGTTCGGCACCGGTGACACCACGGCCAAGCGCACCAAGTCGTTCATCGCGCAGATGAACAAGAAGGCGTCGGCGCTGGGGATGACCAAGACCCACTACGACACCTTCGACGGCATCTCGCAGGGGGGACAGAACTACACCACGCCCCGGGACATGGCCAAGCTCGCCCGGCACGCGCTCGGCAACTCCACCCTGGGCACGGTCGTCAAGTCCGTCGACACCATCCAGAAGGCTCCGGCGGCCAACGGCAGGACCAGGACGTACTACTGGAACAACACCAACCGGCTGCTGGGCTCGTACAGCGGCGCGATCGGCATCAAGACGGGCACCGGCACGGCGCCCGGCAGGTGCCTCGTCTTCGCCGCCAAGCGGAACGGGCGCACCGTGGTGGGCGTGATACTGAACGCCCCGAAGCGGTACCCGGACGCGAAGAAGATGCTCGACTGGGCCTTCCAGGCGCAGACCAAGGTGACCTGGCGTCAGCTTCCGAAGGGCACCCCCGAGGACTGATGCCCGGCGGGCACCTCCGAGGGCTGGTCCCCGGTGGGCGCCTCCGAGGGCTGGCCCTCCGAGGGCCGGACCTCGGAGAGTGCCTTTGAGGGCCGGTCCTCGGAGAGTGCCCCGAGGACTCCCCCGAGGGCTGGTCCCCCGGGGGCGCCCCCGAAGGCTGATCGCCGCCCGCCCGCCACGCGGGCGGCGGTGCCCTGCCCCGGCCGGATCGCCGTCCGGCCGGGGCACCGGGCCGTACCGGCGGCGGTCAGCCGCATCTCCGGCCGGTGTTGATGCACTTCACGGCCTTCTTCATCAGCGACGTGGACATCACGTTGATGAAGTCGCCGTGGTCGGTCACCGGCTTGTGCAGTTGCTCGGGGAAGCTGTCGACCGCGAAGAGCGCGCCGGGCGCGACCCGGTAGGTGATCCGCTGGACCAGCTGGGGAATGGCCTTGAACCCCCGGGGACACGCGCCCTTGGCGTCCGCGAAGGCCACATGGGTGCGGTGGTTCGCGCTGTCGGTGTTCCTGCCGTCCCAGCAGCTCTGGAACGCGAAGGTGCGGACCACCTTGCTGCCCTTCGGGCAGAGCGGGTACTTGTCCTTCAGCTGCCGGTTCTCGAATCCGGTGCAGCTCCAGGAGGCGTTGGCGTTGGCCGTGCCGTTGGTGAAGGACTTGGCGTCGCCGGTGATGATGCGCAGGAACCTGGGCATCGCGACGACCTTGGAGACCGCGCTGCCCCGGAAGCTGATCGACGCGGTGGCCGGCCGCAGGATGCGCCCGACATTGCCCTCGGCGCCCCCGCCGGGCTGGTCGGCGTCGGCCTCCTTGGTCCCGTCCTGGAGCCGCAGCACCGGCCAGTAGTGGGTGGAACGGTCGCCGTTGGTGCAGGTGGTCCCGGCGACCGCGAGCCCGTCGTTGGTGGAGAAGGCGTCGGTGTCGAGGTTGCCGACGTAGTCGTGCATGTGGTGGGCGCCGTTGCTCACACCGGGGGCGACGATCACGTTGTCCGAGTTGAAGTGCTTGGTCTCGTTGCGCCCGCAGCGCGAGGAGAAGGTGCCGCGGGAGGCGCCGGCCTGCCGGCGGGGGTTCTTGACGTTCGGCCGGACCGTGCGGATGTCCACGAAGTCCGCCCGCTGCGGGCCGGCCGGGGTCTGACCGCCCGCGGCCGGAGCGGCCGGAGCGGCGGGGGCGGCCGTTCCGGCGGCTGGGGTGGCGTCGGCCGGTGCGGCGGCGGGGGCCGCCTCCCGCACGGTGCAGGACGCCAGCGTGTCCAGGCCGGACGGGCGGCTCGCCACACGGCCGATCTCGTCCCCGATGCGGTTCAGCGCGCCGCGCCGCTGGGTGGCCAGCGGCTCCAGCACCCGGGTGCGCACCCAGTCCCGGTCGGCACCGGTGCCGCTTGCGGCCAGCCGCTGGTAGGCGTCGGCGACCTGGCTGTCCATCGCCGCCAGTTCCCTGTCCACGGTGGGCCGCGCCTGCCGCGGCACGCTCGACAGCCGGGTCGCGGCGTCCGGGCATGCGACGGTCATCGCCGTCCGCGCCGGGGTCTGCCGCCCGGTCGACTGCCGGGCGGCGGAGGCGTCGTTGTCGGTCATCAGGAGAGCCCCGCCGCCCACGGCCAGTGCGGTCACTCCGACCACGGTCAGCCCGATGACCCTGGATCGCCTGTGTCTCTTCTTGTTCCTCATCCTTCGCCCCTCATCGGCCATCGTCCTACGCCGGGGACGGCTTGCCCTCGGCCGCGTCGGACCGCGCCGTCCTCGCCTCGTCCGGGGCGAGGAGGCACAGCGCGACACCGAGGAATACGGATGGCGGGGCGGTTGGTCTCAACTCCCGCCGCGACGGATCGCCTTACCGGCGGATTACCGGTGGAGCCGGCGGATGGCAGGGTCTTCGCAAGCGCTTCACCACATGTCCACGGACCAGACGGACTAATCTGATCAACTGCGGCTAGAGTGTGTGCTTCGCTGTAGTACCCCCACCCGTGTCATACCCACCCGTGCAGTACTCCCGCACGTGCAGTACCCCCCACTCGTTGTCCCTCTAGGCGCCGCGGAGCCCCCATGTCCAGCGCGTCCCCGTCCAGCGGACGTCATCGCAAGCCCAAGCCCATGAGCCTCGCGGTGCGCCGCGCGTTCATCGTCGCAGCCGTGCCGGTCACCGGCGCGCTGCTGTCCGCTCCGTCCGCGCTCGCCGCCGACAAGAGCGTCAAGACCACCGGTACCACCCGGTCCGTGGCCGCCGAGGGGCTCGACCCGGCCGAGCAGCGGATCGCGGACCGGCTCAACACCCGGAGCCAGGACCCGGACCTCGGCACCACCTTCAGCGGCATCGTGCTGGACTCCGCGTCCGACAAGGTCGTCTGGGAGCACAATGCCGGGACCGCGCTGATGCCCGCGTCCAACGCCAAACTGGCCACCGCTACGGCGGCGTTGACCATTCTCGGCCCCGAGCACCGGTTCACCACCAAGGTCGTCTACGGCCACGGCACGCTCACCCTCATAGGCGGCGGCGACCGCATGCTGACCACCGCCGACCTCACCGAACTGGCCAAGTCCGCGGCCGCGGGGGTCAAGCTCGCGGGTCTGGACTCGGTGAAGGTGCGCATCGACGACAGCCTCTTCGCCGAACCGGCCCTCGCCCCCGGCTGGAACGGCTCCTACTACGACGACCAGGTCTCGCCGGTGCGTTCCCTGGTGGTGGACGGGAAGCTGTCCGCGGACACCTCCATCGACGCGGGGAAGGTCTTCGCCCAGCAACTCGCCGACCAGGGCGTCACCGTCGACGGCGAGGTCACCCGTGGCACGGCCTCGGCGACGGACGTCCCGGTGGGACAGCATCTGTCCCCGCGGCTGTCCGAGACGGTCAAGAAGATGCTCAAGGAGAGCAACAACGACATCGCCGAGACGCTGCTGCGCATGACCGCGCTCGGCGCCGGGAAACCGGCCACCTTCGAGGGCGGCACCCAGGTGGTGCGGGACGTCCTCAGCCAGCGCTACGGCGTCTCGATGGCCAACTTCGAGCTCTACGACGGCAGCGGGCTGTCCCGCGCGGACCGCATCCCGGCCCAGACCATCGCGGACATCCTCGACCTGCTCACCGATCCGCGCTACCGGGGTCTGCTGCGCTCCATCGACGAGGGCCTGCCCGTGGCGGGCGAGGCGGGCAGCAGTCTGGGCCCCGAGTGGGGCCGTTTCGACACCCCGGACTCCGCTTGCGCCGTCGGCCGGGTCAAGGCCAAGACGGGCACCCTGACCGGCGCCATCGCCCTCAGCGGCCTGACGAGGGCGGAGGACGGCCGGTGGAAGGTCTTCTCCTTCGTCGAGAACGGTTCCACCGCCGACCCCGCCGCGATCAAGGACGCCGTCGACGGCCTCGCCGCCACGGTCAACGGCTGCCCGGCGTAGCCGCCCTGTCCCACGGCCGCTGGGGACGCCCCTCGGACAGGGGCGTCCCCAGCGGCGTTCCGGGGGGTCGGCGGCCTTCCGTTCAGCCGGGAAGCCCAGGGGGACCGCGGCCTTCCGCTCAGCCCAGGAAGCCCAGAGGGAATCGCGGCCTTCCGCTCAGCCCAGGAAGCTCAGGGGCCGCGGCCTTCCGCTCAGCCCAGGAAGCTCAGCCGGACCTGACGGTTCGGATTGTCGACATTGGTGTCCACCAGACACACCGACTGCCAGGTGCCCAGGGCGAGCCTGCCGCCGACGACCGGCAGGGTGGCGTGCGGGGGGACGAAGGCGGGCAGGACGTGGTCGCGGCCGTGGCCGGGGCTGCCGTGGCGGTGCCGCCAGCGGTCGTCCGGGGGCAGCAGATCGCGCAGCGCGGAGAGCAGGTCGGTGTCGCTGCCGGCACCCGTCTCCAGGATCGCGATCCCGGCCGTGGCATGCGGGACGAAGACGTTGAGCAGGCCGTCGCCGCCGCCCGCCACCTCCCGTAGATACGCCTCGCAGTCGGCCGTGAGGTCGGCGACGGTCTCGGTGGAGCCGGTGGTGACGTCGATGGTGTGGGTACGGAATGTGCTCATGGAACCATCCTGGTACGCCACCGCGTAAAACGCCCGCAACAAAGGTCCGAGGAGCAAGACACCGTTGACCGGTTCTGGACGCGCTCGCTAGCGTCAAAGGCATGTCTACGTCAGCCCTGCTCACCACGCGCGGTCATATCGACCTGCTGCGGGTGGCGTCCGCCGCGTGTCCCGGCCTCCGCTGACCTTTCTCCCTCCCCGCTCCTCCGCACTCCTCCCCACTCCCCTCCCCGCTTCCGTCTCGTTCCGCCGTACCGTGCCGATCGCCGCGTCGTACGACCTCGAGGCGTACCCCTGTTGTGGAGCCCCCATGTCCCCGGTTCTCGAACCGGTCGTCCCGCTCTCCGCGCGCCGCCGCACCGTGCCGCGGTGGCTGCGCCGCACGACCGGCCCACTCCTCCTGCTGGTGCTCTGGCAGGTGTGCAGCGCCACCGGAGTGCTGCCCTCCGACATCCTGGCCTCCCCCGGCACCATCGCCCGTACCGCCTCCGACCTGCTGGAGGACGGCACCCTGCCGCACGCCATGCTGGTGTCGGTGCAGCGGGTGCTGATCGGACTGGTGCTCGGCGGAGTCATCGGCGTCTCGCTCGCGCTGGTCTCCGGGCTCTCCCGGCTCGGGGAGGACCTCGTGGACGCGAGTGTGCAGATGCTGCGCAGCATCCCCTGGGTCGGCATGATCCCGCTGTTCATCATCTGGATGGGCATCGGCGAGGCCCCGAAGATCGCGCTCATCGCACTCGGCGTCACCTTCCACCTCTATCTGAACGTCTACGCGGGCATCCGCGGCGTGGACGCGCAGCTCATCGAGGCCGGGACCGCACTGGGGCTGGGCCGCTGGGGGCTGATCCGTCATGTGGTGCTGCCCGGTGCGCTTCCCGGTGCCATGACCGGACTGCGGTACTCCCTCGCCACCGCCTGGCTGGCGCTGGTCTTCGGCGAGACCATCAACGCCGATGACGGGATCGGCTTCCTGCTCAACCGCGCACGGGAGTTCTTCCAGACCGATGTGATCGTGGTCTGCCTGATCGTGTACGCCGCCCTCGGCCTGCTCGCCGACGCCATCGTCCGCACTCTGGAGAGGCTACTGCTGCAATGGCGACCGAACTTCACCGGCAAGTGAACCCCCCGGAGCAGCGGGTGAACCCGCCGGAGCGGGACGCCCGCCCCGGGGAGGAGGGCGGGAGCGACGACGCCGCGGTGCGGGTGCGCTCGCTGACCCGGTCCTTCGACGGCCGCGCGGTCATCGACGACCTCCATCTGGACGTCCGGACGGGCGAGTTCGTGGCACTGCTCGGGCGCAGCGGCTGCGGCAAGTCCACGCTGCTGCGGGTGCTCGCCGGGCTCGACCGGGAGATCGAGGGCGAGGTGCTGGCGCCGCGCCGCAAGGCCGTCGCCTTCCAGGCCCCGCGGCTGATGCCCTGGAAGAAGGTGTGGCGCAATGTGCTGCTCGGGCTGCCCGGCCGTCCCGGGCGGGCCGTCGCCGAGCGGGCCCTGAAGGAGGTCGGTCTCGGCCATCGCGTCGACGCCTGGCCCAAGACCCTCTCCGGCGGTGAGGCACAGCGCGCCTCGCTCGCCCGCGCGCTGGTGCGCGAGCCGGATCTGCTGCTGCTGGACGAGCCGTTCGGCGCGCTGGACGCGCTCACCCGGATCACCGCCCAGCAGCTCGTCGCCGAGCTGTGGCAGCGGCGCGGCTGCGCGGTGCTGCTGGTCACGCATGACGTGGAGGAGGCGCTGTTGCTCGCCGACCGGGTCCTGGTGATGGACGGGGGCGTCATCGCGCATCAGGTCCGGGTGGACCGGGACCGGCCGCGCGACATCGCCGACCCGCTCCTCGCCGAGCTGCGCACCGAACTCCTGGGCCGACTGGGTGTGCGGGCGCCCGAGCCGGCTGTCAACGAGGTCGTCTGATCCCGCCCGGCCGGTCGGCCTGGTACCAGCCGCGACCCGCACCGGCCGCCGACCCTGCCGCCCGTACCCCCGCCGACCGCCGCCCCTGCCACCCGTACCCCCGCCGACCGCCGCCCCTACCGCTCTTGCCCGCACCGGCCGTTACTGCCCTCGCCCCACCGGCCGCCGCCCCTACCGCGCCTGCCCCGCACCTCTGCTCGCGATCCCGCGAACGTTCCGAACGGACCTGAGCTGACATGAGACGGCGAATCGTCCCCGCCCTGTCCCTCCCCCTCGCCCTGCTGCTGTCCGCATGCGTCAGCCCGTCGTCGCACAGCGGCTCCGGCTCCTCCGGCACCACCGACGGCAAGGGCGATGTGACCCTCAACGTCGGTGACCAGAAGGGCAATGACGAGGCGGTGCTGCGCGCCGCCGGACAGCTCGAGAACCTCCCCTACAAGATCAAATGGTCCACGTTCACCTCCGGTCCGCCGATCCTGGAGGCCGTGAGCGCCAAGGCCGTGGACATCGGCGGGGTCGGCAACACCCCGCCCGTCTTCGCCGCGGCCGCCAAGTCCGACATCAAGGTCGTGGCCGCCAAGCACGGCACCTCCGACGGCGAGACGATCCTGGTCAAGAAGGGATCGCCGGCGAAGCAGGTCGCCGACCTCAAGGGGAGGTCGGTCGCGGTCGCGCAGGGCAGCTCGGCCCACTACCAGCTGGTCGCCTCGCTCCGCAGGGCCGGGCTCTCGGTCAAGGACGTCAAGGTCACCTTCCTGCAGCCCGCCGACGCCCTGGCCGCCTTCAGCCGCGGCAAGGTGGACGCCTGGGCCGTCTGGGACCCGTACACCTCCCAGGCGCTGCGCCAGTCGGACGCACGCGTCCTCACCACGGGCAAGGACGTGGTCAACGGTCTCAACTTCCAGGTGGCCAACCCGTCCTCGCTGAAGGACCGGAAGAAGGCGAAGGTCATCGAGGACTATCTCGGGCGGCTGCGGCGGGCCCAGGACTGGGTCTACCGGCACCCCGAGGAGTGGGCCAAGGTGTGGGGCGAGGAGACCGGGCTGCCCTACCAGGTGGCGCTGGACTCGGTGAAGCGGACCAACGGCACCCGGGTGTACGTCGCCGTGGACAAGCCCGCCATCGCCTCGGAGCAGGAGATCGCGGACACCTTCGCGCAGCTGAAGCTCATCCCGCGCCGCTTCCGGTTCGCCGACTACGTGGACACCCGCTTCAACGGCGGTCTGCCGCCGTCCACCTCCGCACCGCGCACCTACGGGAAGGGCTCCTGATGGCGCGGCCGGCGCGACCGGGCCCGGTCACCGGTCGGCCAGGGCCGACCGCACATTGGCCCTCAGGGTGGCCAGGTCACGGCGCGCGGCCTCGTAGTCGGCCCGGTGTGCCGTGATGTCGGCCCGCTGCCGCTCGGCGAGCACCGCCGACCACACGCCGACGGTGTCGTGCTCCCGCTTGCACTCGACGTCGGCCACGGCGGTGCTCACCTCCCGCCGGGCATGGGGGGGTGTTGCCGTCCTCGCCACGGTGCCACGCCGTGTCCTGGTAGGCGTCGTCCGGGGTGCGGTACCGCTTGAACCCCTTGTCCACCAGGCACTGGGACCACGACCGCAGGGCCCGGCGCACGCGCGGGTCCTGCCGCGCGGCCCTCTCCAGGGTCAGGGCGCGCCCGTCGGATGCCCGCGGACGGTCCGGTCGGTCACGCCGCCCGCCTGGCCGCCGGGTACCCGACCGCCCGGACGTCCTCGGGCCCCGCACGATCCGAGCGGTCCGGGCCGCGTGCGGCGCCGCCACACCGGTGCCACCTGCCGTGGCCAACCGGTCCTGACGTCGTTCGAGCCAATGGCGTGCGTCCATCGGGCCGCCGGACGCGGGCCCGGACGCCCGGACCCGACGTCGATCGGGGAGCTGGGCGGCGGGAGCTGCACGGCTGGGAGCCGGGCGACGAGGAGTTGAGCGACGGGAAGTTGGGCGACGCGGCGCCGGGCTAGCGTCGGGAGAGCGGCAGCCGGACGGCCGGGGGAAGCGGCGCCGGGACGGGGTCGGCCTGGAACGACTGGATCATCAGGGCCGCGAAGCGGCGCGACGCCGCGACCCGCATACGGGGTGACTCGGCGCGGATGCCTTCGTTCGCCATCAGGGCCAGGCTCACGTCCTCCAGTACGAAATCCGCCCGCAAGGAGCCCGCTTCCTTCGCCCGCCGCACCAGGTCGAGCAGCAGGCGCAGCGAGCGATCGCGGTCCGCGGCGAAGTCGGCCGCCTGGGGAAGCTGCGAGGTGAACACCCGGGCGAAGCCCCGGTCGAGGGCGTGCATCTCCATCAGCTTCTCGATCACCAGGCAGAACCCGCGCCACGGATCGTCCGCCGCCGCGCCCTCCTCCACGATCGTCGAGCACAGGGCCATCTGCTCGGCGAACGCCTCGGTCAGCAACGCTTCCTTGGTCTGGAAATGCCGGTAGACGGTGGCGACGCCCACCTCGGCGCGCCGGGCGATCTCCCTGATCGGCACGTCCAGGCCCTCGGCGGCGAAGGCCGCGCGGGCGACCGCGAGGATCCGGCCGCGGTTGTCGCGGGCGTCCGCGCGGAGCTTTGTTACCACTTTGGCCGTCACCGCTCTCACTTTAGCCAAACGGACGGGGTGCTCCGTTACGGTCCGGCGCATGAGAGCAGTGCAATTCACCGAGTACGGGCCACCCGGCGTCGTCCACATCGCCGACGTCGCGGCGCCGCATCCCGGACCGGGCCGGATCCGCATCGCCGTACGGGCCTCCGGGGTGTCCCCCGGGGAGACGAAGATCCGCTCCGGAGCGTGGCGTGACCTGGTGCCCATCACGTTTCCGTATCGGACCGGGTTCGACGCCGCGGGCGTGGTGGACGAGGTCGGCGACGGCGTCACGGGGGTGGGCGTCGGTGACGAGGTGTTCGGCATGACCACGACGACCACACGCGGCGCCAACGCCGATCACGCGGTCCTGGCCGCCTGGGCGCCCAAACCCGCCGGGTGGAGCTGGGAGGAGGCGGGCGGCGCCGCGGGCGCCGTCGAAACGGCCACCCGGGTCCTGGACCGGCTCGCGGCCGGCGCCGGGGACACCGTGCTCGTACAGGGCGCGGCCGGTGCGGTGGGCACCGTCGCGGTCCAGCTCGCGGTCGCCCGCGGCGCGGCGGTCATCGGTACGGCGAGCGAGCGCAACCACGATTTCCTGCGGTCCCTCGGCGCGGTGCCGACGACGTACGGGACGGGGCTCGTCGAACGGGTCCGCGCGCTGGCACCGGCCGGAGTGGACGCGGTGTTCGACTGCGCCGGAGGGGCGCTGCCGGACCTCATCGCCATCGCCGGCGGCACGGCGCGGGTGGTGACGATCGCCGACCTCGACGCGGCGGCCCACGGCGTACACATGTCGCACGGAGCGCCGTCCGACGACACGGGCGCCGCGGTGGGAGCCTCCGCCGACCCGCTGGCGGTGCACGGCCTGGCGATCGCGGTGGCCCTCGCCGACGAGGGCCGGCTGCGGGTGCCGGTCGCGGCGGCGTTCCCGCTCGCGGAGGCCGCGGCCGCACATGAGCTGAGCGAAGGCCGCCACGCCCGCGGAAAGATCGTGCTGGTGCACTGACCGGACGCCCGTGGCCGGTCACGACGGCCTGCCACGGGCCCGGCGCCACCGGCCGGACCGGGCGGGTGACGCGGCCCGGCCGAGAGCCACGGCTGGACCGGGCGGCGCGGCGGGGCCGGGGGCGGGGGCGAGCCGGGGGCCGCAGCCGGGCCGAGCAACGCGACCGAGCCAAGCGACGCGACGGGACCGAGCGGCGCGACCCGGCCGGGGGCCTCGACCGGACCGGGCGGCACAGCCGGGCCGAGCAACGCGACCGAGCCAAGCTACGCAGCCGGGCCAGAGGACCCAGCCGGGCCTGGGGCCGCGACCGGGCCGGGCGACGCGGTCGGCGCCCATCCCGTCCGCGCGGGGCGCCGGTGGCGGCTTGACCCGGTGACCCGTGCCCCCATGACAACCTGACACCCGACCCCGTGCCACTGCGCCCCCCGTGACACCGCGACACCCGACCCCGCGACACCGTGACACCACGCCCCCACGCCCCCACGCCCCCGCGACACCGCGACACCGCGACACCGCGACACCGCGACACCGCGATCGTGCCGTCAAGACTTGGCGTGCGCGGACGCCATCACCGCCTTCGCGCCTCCATATCTGAACGCACATCTGAAGTGGGACCAGCGCCACTTCCGCGAGGTCGGGGCGGAGCCACGCCCATGCGTTCAACTGCTGAACTCCGCAGGGCTCTTGACCGACGAGGGCACAGTCCATGACAGTCGTTCTTCGCGAGCGCTCCCCAGACGCAAACGGTGCTCGCGCCGCGGGGCCGTGTGCTCGTACGCCCCGTGACTGACGTTCCTCCGAACGAAAGCAGCCCCCCACATGTTCAGGTTCACCTCCGCAAGGACCACGGCGGACACCTCACGCCGCCATCGACGGCGCCGTGTGGCCTTCCTGGCCACGCTGTCACTTCCGCTGACCGGACTGCTGGCCCTCACCGTGTCCGCCACCACCGCCACCACCGCCACCGCGGGCGAACCCGCCGCCGCGGCCGAGTGGACCACCGTCTTCCGGGACGACTTCGACGGTGCGGCGGGCACCGGTCTCAACAAGGACGACTGGCTCTACGACATCGGCACCGGCTACCCGGGCGGTGCCGCGAACTGGGGCACCGGCGAGATCGAGTCGGTCACGGACTCGACCGACAACGTCTACCAGGACGGTGAGGGTCACATGGTGATCAAGCCGATCCGCGACGCCTCCGGGAAGTGGACCTCCGGCCGCGTGGAGACCCAGCGCACCGACTTCGAGGCGCCGGCCGGCGGACAGCTGGAGATCAGCGCGTCCCTCAAGCAGCCCAACCCGGAGAAGGCGCTCGGCATCTGGCCCGCCTTCTGGGCCATGGGCGCCGACGCCCGTCCGACCGGAGCCACCAACTGGCCGGGCATCGGCGAGCTGGACATCATGGAGGACGTCAACGGGCTGAGCAAGCACTCGCACACCTTCCACTGCGGCGAGTGGGCCGGCGAGTGCAACGACCCGGACGGGATCAGCAGCGACCTGCTGCCCTGTGACACCTGCCAGACCGACTACCACACGTACTCGGTGATCGTGGATCGCACCGACACCGCCGCCGAGAAACTGCGTTTCTACCGGGACGGCAACGAGACCTTCACGGTGAACCAGGACCAAGTGTCCGCGGAAACCTGGAAGAAGGCGGTCGACCACGGGTTCTTCGCCATCTTCAATGTCGCGGTCGGCGGCTCCTACCCGAACAAGGTCTGTGGCTGCACCTCACCGGCGCAGGACACCACCTCGGGTGAGGGGATGAGCGTGGACTGGTTCTCCGTCAGGGTGAGCCAGTAGCGACACACTCGGCCGCACGGTCGTTCAGGGGCCCGCCGCGGAAGCGGCCGGGCCCCCGCGCCCCGGCCCGTCAGACCGCGGGCCGGCGGACGGCAAACCCAGGCGTCGCCGGCGGGCGGCAATCGGTAGGCGTCCCCTTCGCAGCGGCCAGGGTCCGGTACCGGCAGGCAGGAGCACTTCGTCGATGCGGTGGACGGTGATGTCGCCCACGGTCCAGGAAGAGTCGGCCGGAGGGGCCGGAGGCGGTCGTCGTCATCGCGGGTGGCCGCCGGCGGTGGGGGATGCGGTGCGCCGCGTCGCGGCCAGTGCCGCGCCCGCCGCGACGGCGAGCAGGGCGGCGGCGACGGCGTAGACGTGGGAGGTGCCGCGCAGTCCGTAGTGCTCGGTGGCGGCGCCCTCGGCGATGGCGGGCAGGCTCATGGACAGGTAGCTGAGGACGTAGTAAGCGGCCAGGGTCGCCGCGCGGTCCCGCTCGTCGAGCGAGGCGAGCGTCATGCGCAACGCCCCCTGGGAGACGGCGCCGAACGCGGCGCCGGCCAGGGCCGCGCCGCCATAGACGGCGGGCAGCCCGGCGCCGTGCAGACCGCTCAGGGTCAGCGCCGCGGCGGGGACGACGGCCAGGCTGCCGCCGGTGGCGGCGACGGCCGGCGCGGTGTGCCGCAGCGCCCATACGGTGAGCGCGGCCGTGGCGGAGAGGGTGAAGAAGACCATGCCGCCCGCCGCCCGCGGGGCGCCGGGTGCCACCAGGCGCACCAGCGCCGGACCGAGGGAGGAGTAGAAGCCGCCGAGCGCCCAGATCGCGACGACGCCGGTCCCGGCGGTCAGCAGGGCACGGC
>NZ_BBOX01000208.1 GCF_001553455.1 Streptomyces hygroscopicus subsp. hygroscopicus | reverse complement strand
GCGGGGGGTGGGGGGTGGGGGTGCCGGGGAGGGCACGGCCGCCGGCTCCTCCGTGGCGGACCGGTCGCGGCGCAGCAGCCGGGCCCAGGGGCCGCGGGCCGCCGTGACCTCGGTGCCGCCTTCCGCGGCCGCCTCGGCCGCCGCCGTGGCGACCGGCAGGATGCCCTCGTCGAGCGTTTCCGGCGCTTTCTCGGGCCACAGGCCCAGTGAGTCGCACAGGGTCGGCAGAACGGCCATCGCGGCCGTGGCGTACCCCTCCGCCGAGGGGTGGTAGTTGTCCGGGCCGAACAGCTCGCGCGGATTGGCCGCGAACTCGGGGCCGAGCAGGTCGCCCAGCGAGACCGTGCGTCCGCCCTGCTCGACCACCCCGATCGTCTGCGCGGCGGCCAGCTGCCGGCTGAGCCGCCGCGCGATCCAGCGCAGCGGCTGATAGACGGGCTCGATCGTGCCGAGGTCGGGACAGGTGCCCACCACCACCTCGCAGCCGCTCTCGCGCAGTCTGCGCACCGCGTCCGACAGCAGCCGCACCGATGTGGCGGGCGGCATCCGGCGGGTGACGTCATTGGCGCCGATCATGATCACGCAGACGTCGGGGAGCGTCTCCGGGTCCTCCAGCACCAGCGTGACCTGGCGCTCCAGATCGCTGGACTGTGCCCCCGGGAGGGCCACGTTCCGCAGGTCCACCGGGCGTTCGGCGACCGCCGCGAGCCCCGAGGCGAGCAGCGCGCCCGGTGTCTGACTAGGGCGGTGGACGCCCTGTCCGGCGGCCGTGGAGTCGCCGAGAAAGGCCAGCCGCAGTGGTGGCTGGCCGGTCCTGCGGGCGAACGCGAAGCCATATCGGCCGTCCGCCCGCGGAGGCGGGTCCTCGGACCCGCCCACGACCCGCTTCGCGTGGGACACCTCGGTGAGCACCAGCACGGCGGCCATTCCGCCCAGCAGCCCGATCCCGCCGCCCCCGTACGCCGCCGCGGCCGCGATCCGCCGCGCCACCCTCGCCCTCGACATCGACATGGGTCCAGCCCACCTCCGTCCGCACGCGCACGCGCTTCTCACTCCTTTGTACGCCTTGCTAACAGCTTGTTGCCCCGTGCAGGCTTCGTCCCAACGCGCCGGTCGAAGGGCGGGACGCGCAATAAGCTGACAGCACGGCCTCCGCGACGGCGGCCGTACCGACGCGGAGATCCCGCGGAACCGGACCAGGAGCAGGCGTGCAGTACTACGAATCGATGATTGAGCTGGTCGGCAATACCCCGCTGGTGAAGCTCAACACCGTGACCGAAGGCATCCGGGCGACCGTCCTGGCCAAGGTCGAATACTTCAACCCCGGCGGCTCGGTGAAGGACCGGATCGCGGTCCGGATGATCGAGGCCGCCGAGCGCTCGGGTGAGCTCAAGCCGGGCGGCACCATCGTCGAGCCGACGTCCGGCAACACCGGCGTGGGTCTCGCCATGGTCGCCCAGCGCAAGGGCTACAAGTGCGTCTTCGTCTGCCCGGACAAGGTGTCCACGGACAAGATCAATGTGCTGCGGGCCTACGGCGCCGAGGTCGTGGTCTGCCCCACCGCGGTGGACCCCGAGCACCCGGACTCGTACTACAACGTCTCCGACCGCCTGGTCCGCGAGACGCCGGGTGCCTGGAAGCCCGACCAGTACAGCAACCCCAACAACCCCCTCTCCCACTACGAGTCCACCGGCCCCGAGCTGTGGGAGCAGACCGGGGGGAAGATCACCCACTTCGTGGCGGGTGTCGGCACCGGCGGCACGATCTCCGGCACCGGCCGCTATCTGAAGGAGGCCAGCGAGGGCCGGGTCCGGGTCATCGGCGCCGACCCCGAGGGCTCGGTCTACTCCGGCGGCTCCGGCCGCCCGTATCTGATCGAGGGAGTCGGCGAGGACTTCTGGCCGACCGCCTACGACCAGACCGTCGCGGACGAGATCGTCGCGGTCTCCGACAAGGACGCCTTCCAGATGACCCGGCGGCTGGCCAAGGAGGAGGGGCTGCTGGTCGGCGGCTCCTGCGGGATGGCGGTCGTCGCGGCGCTGAAGGTCGCCGAGCGGCTCGGCCCGGACGATGTGGTGGTCGTCCTGCTGCCCGACAGCGGCCGTGGCTATCTGTCCAA
Source organism: Streptomyces hygroscopicus subsp. hygroscopicus (assembly GCF_001553455.1). Lineage (GTDB taxonomy): Bacteria > Actinomycetota > Actinomycetes > Streptomycetales > Streptomycetaceae > Streptomyces > Streptomyces hygroscopicus. The sequence continues at coordinate 9,437 of NZ_BBOX01000208.1, read as the reverse complement.
GATCTTCAACGACGAGTGGATGGCCGACTACGGCTTCCTGGAGGAGGACGGCCCCTCGGTGCGCGTCGGCGATGTGCTCCAGGGCAAGCAGGGCGGGCTGCCCTCGCTGGTGCACATGCACCCGGAGGAGACGGTGGGCCAGGCCATCGAGGTGCTGCGGGAGTACGGCGTCTCGCAGATGCCGATCGTCAAGCCGGGCGCCGGGCACCCGGACGTGATGGCCGCCGAGGTCATCGGTTCGGTGGTGGAACGCGAACTGCTGGACGCCCTGTTCGCCGGGCGCGCGCAGCTGACCGACCCGCTGGAGAAGCACATGAGCCCGCCGCTGCCGCACGTCGGCTCCGGCGAGCCGGTGGCGGACCTGATGGCGGTGCTGGGGGCGGCGGACGCGGCGATCGTGCTGGTGGAGGGGAAGCCGAGCGGGGTGGTCAGCCGGCAGGACCTGCTGGCGTACCTGGCCAACAGCCCGAAGTGAGGGCCAGTAAGGGTCCCCGACCGCCCTTCGGGCAAGTGGTACGAACGTGTCACGCGCCCGCAGCACAGGGTTAACACAGCTCCGGCAGATTAGTGGGCGTCGGAAGGACGACACCGACACCCGAGATGAGGCGACAGGACCTCCGGAGCGGCTCCCGGACCTCCATGGTCGCCTGGACGCGGAAGCCCGGCCCTGACCCGGCCCGCGTCCCCCGCGGGGACCGCCGTCGTCCCGCCCTCGGTGCCCAGCACCGGGGTGCGGCGGTCCCCGCGCAGTACTTCTCCCGGTCCCCGCTTCTCAGTCCCCGCTCCCTTCGGGCTTCCGGCCTCGGCGCAGCCAGGAGAGAGCCCCCGCCGCGTGGACCGCGTTGACGCCGAAGATCCCGGCCCAGGTGATCAGCAGACCGGACAGGCCCGCGTTCACCACGCCGATCGCGGACAGCGGGATCGCCAGCACCAGGGAGACCCCGACGAAGGCGAAGCGCTCGCCGACGCCCAGGCCGTGGGCCTGGTCCGGCCCCGTGCCGGTGCCGTACGGGCGGGTGCCGCGCGCCGTCGCCATCTGCTGCTCGGCGAGCTGGCGGCGCACCTGCCGGTCCGCCGTGTCGTTGAACCGCTGCTCGACCTTCTCCATGAAGGAGTCGACCAGCTCCGACTCGTATTCCGCGCCCAGCTCCTTACGGGTCTGCAGGGCCGCGTCGAGTTCCTTTTTCAGATCCGGGTCACGGGCGTCCATGGTCAATGACGGTACGGTCGCGGGGACGCTTTGTCGGTAGGGCTAGCCCCCGGAACCAGCCCACCGGAAGAAGAGCGGGCGCAAAGGTATCCCTGGCCCGCTGTGGAAGGAGTCAGTTCAGTGACCGCACCTCTCCTGACGTCTCTCGCCGCGCCCGGCGGCGACCGCCCCGACGCGCTGAGCGTCGGCGGCCGCGCCCTCTCCCGCGAGGAACTGCTCGGCGCCGCGGGCGCGGTGGCGGTCCGCATCGCCGGTGCGCCGGTCGTCGCGGTCCGGGCGACCCCCACCCCGGAGACGGTGGTCGCGGTGGTCGGCGCGCTGCTGGCCGGGGTGCCCGTGGTGCCCGTACCGCCGGACTCCGGCCCGGCCGAACGCGACCACATACTGCGGGACTCGGGCGCCGCCCTGCTGCTCACCGGGGAGGCGGTGGAGGCCCCGGTGGAGACCGTCCCGGTGGACCCGGCCGAGCGGGCGGCCTGGACGAAGCCGGAGCCGGACCCGGACTCCACGGCGTTCATCCTCTACACCTCGGGGACCACCGGGGCGCCCAAGGGCGCGCTGATCTCCCGGCGGGCGGTGGCCGCCGACCTGGACGGGCTCGCCGCGGCCTGGGCGTGGACCGCGGAGGACACCCTGGTCCACGGTCTGCCGCTGTTCCACGTGCACGGGCTGGTGCTCGGCGTACTGGGCCCGCTGCGGGTGGGCAGTCGTCTGGTGCACACCGGCAAGCCGACCCCGGCGGCGTACGCGGCGGCGGGCGGCAGCCTCTACTTCGGTGTGCCCACGGTCTGGAACCGGACCGTCCAGGACCCGGACTCCGCCCGCGCCCTGGCCTCCGCCCGGCTGCTGGTCTCCGGCAGCGCCCCGCTGCCCGCCCCCGTCTTCCGCGATCTGGAGCGGCTCACCGGACAGCGTCCCATCGAGCGCTACGGCATGACCGAGACGCTCATCACCATCAGCACCCGGGCCGACGGTGAGCGCCGCCCCGGCTATGTCGGCACCCCGCTGTCCGGTATCCGCACCCGGATCGCCACCGAGGAGGGCGCCGAGATCGGTGAGCTCCAGCTGACCGGTCCGACCCTCTTCGACGGCTATCTGAACCGGCCCGAGGCCACGGCCGGTTCGTACACCGAGGACGGCTGGTTCCGGACGGGCGACATCGCCGCCATCGACCCGGACGGCTTCCACCGCATCGTGGGCCGCGCCTCCACCGACATGATCAAGTCCGGTGGCTACCGGATCGGCGCGGGCGAGGTCGAGAACGCCCTGCTGGACCATCCGGCCGTCCGCGAGGCCGCCGTCGTCGGCGCCCCGCACGACGACCTCGGCCAGGAGATCGTCGCGTACGTGGTCGCCGACGGCATCGGTGAGCAGGAGCTGATCGACTTCGTCGCCGCCCAGCTCTCCGTCCACAAGCGCCCCCGCAAGGTCCGCTTCCTGGAGGCGCTTCCGCGCAACGCCATGGGAAAGCCCCAGAAGAAGCTGCTGCCCCCGGCCTGAGCCCCGGCCCCCGGGACGGGCCTCGGGACGAGCCTCGGGACGGGTCCCGGACCGGCCCCTGGGCCGGTCCGGGACGACGCCGGGACGGCGCTGGGGCGGCCCCTGGACCGGCTCCGGCTTCTGGCCTCGGCTCAGCGCTTGGCGAGGCCGTGGTCCTTCGCCCAGTCGGCGGCGACCTCGTCCGGGTCCTTCTTGTCGTTGCTCACCAGCTTGTTGAGCCGGGCCAGTTCGCGGGTGGTGAGGGCGCCGCCGAGGCGGGCCAGGGCCTTGCGGACCTTGGCGTCGGCCTTGGCGGCGCGGACGACGGGAACGATGTGCTGGGCGGGGATGAGCGCCTTGGGGTCGGCGAGGACCACCCAGTTGTTGGCCTCGATGTCGGGGTCGGTGGAGAAGAGGTTGGCGACGTCGACGTCGCCCTTCTTCAACGCGCCCTTGACCAGGGGGCCGGAGGCGTCGAGGGCCTTGAACCCCTTGAAGGTGACGCCGTAGCGGTCCTTGAGGCCGACCAGGCCGACCACGCGCTTCTTGTCCTCGGCCGGGCCGCCGAAGACCAGCTCGCCGTTCCGCGCGGCGAGATCGGTGAAGCTGCGCAGACCGTACTTCCGCGCCGTCCCGCTGGTCACGCAGAAGACGTCCTTGTCCTCGGCGGCCGCGTACGGGAGCGCTTCCAGGCCGCTGGGGAGGGCGACGGTGAGGGCGTTCTGGAGGTCCCCGGCCTCGGTCTGCGCGGCCTTGTCGTCGAAGTGCAGGAGCAGGTTGCCCTGGTACTCGGGGAGCAGGTCGATGTCGCCCTGCTGGAGGGCGGGGATGACGATCTCGCGGGAGCCGAGGTTGGGCCGGACGCTCGCCTTGACCCCCGCGCCGCGCAGCGCCTCGGCGTACAGATAGCCCAGCAGCTGGTTCTCGGTGAAGTTGGCGGTGCCGATGACCAGGCCGCCCGCGCTGCTGCCGCCGCCCGAGCCACCGCTGCCGCCGTCGCCCTTGAGCGAGGTGATACCGCCGCCGCAGGCGGCGAGCGCGGGCACGGAGGCGCCGACGAGCAGGCCGCCGAGCAGTTTCCTGCGGTTCATGGGGTCGTCTCCTCGGATCGGAGTGGGTCGATGAGTCGCTCGGGGTGGCGGGCCGCCCGGCTCGGTGGACCGCTGGGGGTGGGTCCTCTGGGGCGGTGGGCCGCTGGGGTGGTGGGTCCTGGGGCGGTGGGCCGCTCGGGTGGTGGGTCCCCTGGGGTGGTGGGCCGGTTCGGGCGGTGCGTCGTTCGGGTCGGTGGGCCTGTTGGGGGTGGCGGGTCCCTCTGGGCGGTGGGCCGCCTGGGCGGTCGGTCGTCAGTGCGCGTGGGCGCGCGGGGGGCGGTTGCGGAACAGCAGGCGTTGCACCTCGGCCAGCGCCAGGTCCAGGGCGATGGCCAGGACGGCGACGAGCACCGCGCCGCCCAGCACCTGCACCAGGTCGCGCTGGGCGAGCCCGTCGAAGACATAGCGGCCGAGCCCGCCGAAGCTGACGTAAGCGGCGATGGTGGCGGTGGCCACGACCTGGACGCAGGCCAGCCGCAGCCCGGTCATGATCAGCGGGAGCGCGAGGGGCAGCTCGACCTGGAACAGCACCTGGTACCAGCGCATGCCCTGGCCCCGCGCCGCGTCCCTGACCTCGGGATCGACGGCGGCCATGCCCGCGTACGTATTGGTGACGATCACCGGGACCGCGAGCGCGACCAGCGAGACGTACACCGGCCACATGCTCAGCCCGCTGGCCAGGAAGACCAGGGTGACCAGGCCGACGGTCGGCAGCGCCCGCCCGAATCCGGAGAGGTTGATGGCGAGGAACGCGCCGCGCCCGGTGTGCCCGATGAGCAGTCCGACCGGGAGGGCGAGGGCGGCGGCGACGAGGGTGGCCAGCAGCGAGTACTGGAGGTGCTCCAGGAGGCGGGTCGCGATGCCGTCGGGCCCGGACCACTGGGAGCCGCTGGTCAGCCAGCGGACGAGGTCACGCAGCAGTTCGATCATGTCAGGCACGCCTCCTCAGCCACGGGGTGCACAGCCACTGGACGGTGACCAGCACGGCGTCCGCGACCAGCGCGAGCAGCAGGGACAGGACGACTCCGGCCACGACGGGGGTGGGGTAGTTGCGCTGGAAGCCGTCGGTGAACAGCTGGCCGAGACCGCCGTACCCGATGTAGCTGGCCACACTGACCAGCGAGATCGCCATCACCGTGGCGACCCGTACGCCCGCCATGATCACCGGGAAGGCGAGCGGCAGCTCGACGGTGAGCAGGGTACGCAGCGGACGGGCGCCCATCGCGGTGGACGCCTCGCGGACCTTGGCGGGGACGCTGTCGAGCCCTTCGACGGTGTTCCGGAGCAGTACGACCAGGGTGTAGATGGTCAGCCCGGTGACGGCGGTGGTGCGGGTGAGTCCGGTGACCGGCAGCAGCAGCACGAAGATCGCGATGGAGGGGATGGTGAACAGGACGTTCGAGATTCCGAGGAGGAGTCCGCGCAGCGGCCGCACCCGGTGGGCGATCACGGCCAGCGGCAGCGCGATCAGCAGACCGAGGAGGACGGCGGGGACGGCGGTGGAGAGGTGGTCGAGGGTGAGTGTGACGAGGTCGTCCTGATGGTCGGGGAACCAGCCCCAGTCGATGGTCACGCGGTCACGTCCGGAACATCGTCGGCCTCGGGCGCGCTTCCTGGGGCGTTCCCAGGGACGTCCGCCCGGCCTGCCTTCGTGTGGCCTGTATTTGCCTGGCCCGCGTCCGTCCGGCCCGCGTCTGCCTGGCCCGCGTCCGTGCGGCCCGCGTCCGCGCGGCCTGTCTCCGTCCGGCCCGCGTCCGCCCGGCCTGCTTCCGCCCGGCCTGCCTCCGCGCGCCCCCCGTCCGCCCGGCTCGCCTCCGCGCGGCGGCGTCCCGCGTGCTCGTGGATCCGGTCGCGCCCGGTGACCCCGGTGAGGACGCCGTCGGCGTCCACGCGGGCCACCAGCCCGGCGGGGGAGGCCAGCGACTCGTCCAGGGCGGCCAGCAGCGAATCGCCGTCCCGCAGTGGGCGCACCGGCAGCAGCGGGGCCCGGTCGCCGTCCGGCCCCTCGGTGTCGCGCCAGCCCAGCGGCTCCCCACGCCCGGAGGTGACCAGCCGCCAGCGCTCGCCGTCGGCGGGCACGGGCTGCTGTGGTACGTCGGCGAGGGTGGACAGGGAGAGCAGCTTCAGTCCGCGTTCGGCGCCCAGGAAGCCCGCCACGAAGTCGTCGGCGGGGGCGGCCAGCAGTTCGGCGGGGGGTGCGCACTGGACGAGATGGCCGCCGGTGCGGAAGACGGCGATGCGGTCGCCGAGCCGTACCGCCTCGTCGATGTCGTGGGTGACGAAGACGACCGTCTTGCGCAGTTCGCCCTGCAGCCGCAGCAGCTCGTTCTGGAGCTGGGTCCGGACGACCGGGTCCACCGCCCCGAACGGCTCGTCCATCAGCAGCACCGGCGGATCGGCGGCCAGGGCGCGGGCCACCCCGACGCGCTGCTGCTGACCGCCGGAGAGCTGGTGCGGGTAGCGCTTGCCGGAGTCGGCGGGCAGCCCGACCAGCTCCAGCAGCTCGGCGGCGCGGGCGCGGGCCTTGCGGCGGCCCCAGCCCAGCAGCAGCGGGACGGTGGCGATGTTGTCCAGGATGGTGCGGTGCGGGAAGAGCCCGGCCTGCTGGATCACATAGCCGATGCCGCGCCGCAGCTCGGCGGCGTCCGCTTCGAGGACGTCACGCCCGTCCACGCTCACCGTGCCGCTGCTCGGCTCGACCATGCGGTTGACCATGCGGAGGGTGGTGGTCTTGCCGCAGCCCGACGAGCCGACGAGGACCGTGATGCCCCCTTCGGGGAGTTCGAGGCTGAGGTGGTCCACCGCTGTGGTGCCGTTCGGATAGTGCTTGCTGACGTCCTTGAAGCTGATCATCCGCTTCCCCTTGCCCTGTCTGCATATGGTCATGCACAGTCATAGGCGAGTGAATAGAAGTCAATAGGTCTGCTTGGATCACCGGTTACTTCTGCTCGCGATGCGGGATGGAATGCCTGATGGCTGGCCCGGAAAGGGCGGGTTCGAGAGGGGTTGTCCTGGATGTTGTCTCACATGCTGGATGACAGTGCCGCGACGGCCGACGGCGCGGACGGCGCCGCCGCGCGGATCACGCTGGACGGCCGGAGCCTGCGCGTCCTGGATGTCGTACGCCTGGCCGACCGCCTCAGCCGGCCCGCCGCCCCCGACCCCACCGCACTCGCCCTGGCCGAACGCGCCTGGGAGACCGCGGACCGGCTCGCCGCCACCGGCCGCGTCTACGGCCGGAGCACCGGTGTGGGCGCCAACCGCACCGAGGACGTCCGCCCGGCCGACTCCGACCACGGGCTGCGGCTGCTGCGCAGCCACGCCGGCGCGATCGGCGCACCCCTGCCCGCCCGTGAGGTGCGCGCCATGATGGCCGTCCGTGCCAATCAGCTGCTGGCGGGCGGCGCCGGGCTGCGCCCGGCCGTCGTCACCGCGCTCGTCGAGGGCCTCGACAGCGGCGCCCACCCGGTGGTCAACGAATACGGCGCGGTCGGTACCGGGGACCTCGCCGCGCTCGCCCAGACCGGTCTCGCCCTCGTCGGCGAGCACCCCTGGGACCTCACCGAGGCCGACCCGGGCCGCCGCGCCCCCGGCCCCATCGCGCTCGACAGCAATGACGCTCTGGCGCTCATCAGCAGCAACGCCCTCACCCTCGGCCAGTCCGCGCTCGCCCTCACCGAGCTGCGGCGGCTGCTGTCCGCCTCGCTCTGTGTCGCGGCGCTGTCGCTGATCGCGGTCGGCGGTTCGTACGAGGCGTACGCCGAACCCGTCCACGCCGCCCGGCCGCACCCCGGCTCCGTCGCCGCCGCCGCCCGGATGCGCGCCCTGCTCGGCGCCCCGGCCCGGCCCACCCCGCCGCTCGGGCGCATCCAGGACCCGTACGGCTTCCGCTGTCTGCCGCAGATCCACGGACCGGCGCTGGACGCCGCGGACGCGCTGGAGCGGGTGCTGACCGTCGAGTTCAACGCGGCCGCCGAGAACCCGCTGATAAGCGCCGCCGACCAGGCCGCCTACCACCACGGCAACTTCTACGCCGCGCACACCGCCCTCGCCCTCGACCACTTCCGGCTCGCCGCGCTGCAGACCGCCCGGCTCTCCACGGCCCGGCTCGCCGCGCTCAGCGAACCCGACTTCACCCGGCTGCGCCCCTTCCTCGGCGACGCCGCACCCGCCAGCTCGGGGGTGATGATCCTCGAATACGCGGCGGGGGCGGCCCTCGGCGAGATGCGGGCGGTCTCCCCCCCCGCCTCGCTGGGCCACGCCGTGCTCTCGCGGGGGGTCGAGGAACAGGCCAGTTTCGCCTCCCTCGGCGCCCGGCAGACGCTCCGGGTCGCCGACCACTACCGGCTGGTGCTGGGCTGTGAACTGGTCGCGGCCGTAAGGGCGTTGCGCCAGCGAGGTCTGGAGCCCGATCCGGAGCTGCCGGTGGGGGCCGCCTTCGCCCTGGCGTCGGAAGTGCTCGATCCTCGGATGGAGGACCGGCCGTTGACGGAGGATGTGGCCGTGGCCGCGCGCCTGCTCGACCGGCTGGCGGGGCGGCCGGCGGGGGCATGAGGGACCAGGGTACGAGGGTCAGGAGGACGGGATGAGTACGGACAACGGGGCGGGCGGTGCGGGGGTGGCGCCGGTGGGCGAGGACACCGCGGTGGTGTCACCGGGCGCGCCGGGCGGCTCGGGCACCTCGACGGCCGCTCGGCTGCAGGCGCTGTTCGAGGGACACCGGCTGACCCCGACCCAGCGGCGGATCGCCCACTGCATGGTGCGGCGGGCCGCGGACGCGCCGTTCCTCTCCAGCGTCGAACTGGCCGAACTCGCGGGCGTCAGCCAGCCGTCCGTGACCCGCTTCGCGGTCGCCCTCGGCTTCGACGGCTATCCGGCGCTGCGCAAGCACCTGCGCGACGTCGCCCCGGCCGGGCCCGAGGCGGACAAGGGGTCGTACAACGAGTACCAGCAGGCCGTACTGGCCGAGATCGACAATCTGCGCCACCTCGCCGCGCTGCTGGCCGACCCCGCCCCCGTCGTCCGGGCCGGCCGGCTGCTCGCCGCCTCCCGCCCGCTGCCGGTCCTCGGGCTGCGCGCCGCCTCCGCGCAGGCCGGCGGCTTCACCTACTTCGCGCGCAAGGTCCATCCGGACGTCCGGCTGCTCGACGAGGGCGGCACGATGCTCGCCGACCGCGTCGACGCGGCACAGCGCGCGGGGGCGACGGCGCTGCTGTGCTTCGCGCTGCCGCGCCATCCGCGCGAGGTCGTCGAGGGCCTGGAGTACGCCCGGGGGGTGGGCCTGACCGTGGTCACCGTCGCCGACAGCGCCTTCGCCCCGGTGGCCCGGCACAGCGATCTGCTGCTGCCCGCGGCGGTCGGCACGGGCCTCGCCTTCGACACCGCGTGCTCGCCGATGCTGCTCGGGCGGGTGCTGCTGGAGGCGATGTGCGACGCGCTGCCGGACGCTCAGGCGCGGTTGGAGGAGTTCGACGCGAAGGCCGCGGAGCGGGGGCTGTTCGTGGAGTGAACCGGGTCGGGGCTGTGTGCGGGACCGGTTCCGGGACGGGGCTGTTGCGGGGGCGGCTCCGGGGGCGGTGCGGGCGCCGTTGCGGGGCCGCTCCGGAACCGCGGCGGGCGGCTGCGGGGCCGCTCGGGGGCGGCCCGGGGCTGTTCCG
>NZ_BBOX01000207.1 GCF_001553455.1 Streptomyces hygroscopicus subsp. hygroscopicus | reverse complement strand
GCTGCGGGGCCGCTCGGGGGCGGCCCGGGGCTGTTCCGGGTGCCGAGCCCGCCCCTCTCACCGAATTCTCAGGCATGCTGGCTAAATTCCTCGGTTCGACAGGGATTTCTTCCGGGATTTCTTCCGGGATCCTTCAGGGACGACGTCAAGGATTCGCCAGGGATGAGGAGGTCGGTCGTGGGGCGCGGGGCGTATGCGCTGGCACGGGTGGCGGTGATCGTGAGGGCTCCCGCGGGGTGGCTGTGGTGGCCCGGTGTGCTGGCCGCGGGGATCGGGGCGCTGGTGCCGGGGCTGACCGGGCGCCGGATCGGAACTCTCGCCGGGGCGGCGCTCTTCCTGATCGCGGCGGCCGTGGTCTTCGTGGTGCGTCGTAGGAGGTATCTGGAGCTGGCCCGTGCCGCCTCACGCGCGGGCAAGTCGGTCTTCCTCCAGGACCGCGCGGTGACCGTACGGACCCGTCGGCGTGCCCTGCGCTGGTGGCTGCTGGTGGCCTTCGTCGCCGCGGTGGGCTCGTCCTTCGCCGTGCCGGCGGCGGGCGGGATGCTGATGGCGGGGCTGGGCGCGGGGCTGTGGGCCAAGGCGCTGTGGCTGGGCCGCTGGGAGCGTACGAACGATGTGCTGCTGTGGGTGCGCACGGACCGGGTCGCTCGGGGGCGGCCCGCGGGCAAGGCGGTGAACGCCTATCAGACGACCGGGATCGTGGCCGGTGACGCGGGGCCGGGCGGCGCCCGGCGCTCCCGGCCGCTGGCGGCGGCCGCGCGCTGAGGGATCGCCCCGTCCATGGCTGCGGGGTCAGCGCATGGACGGGGTCGGTTCAGTGGGCTGGCTGCTCTGTCGCGCCAGCGCTTCCCGAAGCCGCCGCACGAGGGGCACTTCGCCATCGCTTCGGAACGCACCGCCGAACGGGTACGCGTCAGCCTCGCCAGGTTGCGGAAGTGCGCGGAGGTGCCGGAAGTGGCCACCCTGCTCGCCGAGCATCAGGCGGCTTGGAAACGCGGTGGGGGTTACGCGGCGTAAGGGGGTGTGGCGCCGTCTCGCGCCTTCGGCGCATGTGAGCAACGGGGCAGGGGGTGCCCGGCCCGGCCCTCGCCGCCGGGCGGCGGGCCGGTGGGGGCGGGTCCCGGTGGCGGCACCTGTGTTCCGGGGCGCGGGCCGACGCCGGACTGCCGGGGGTCAGGTACCCCTCCGGAAAACGTTTGACAAATTAGTTGCGCCACATCAAGCGTTTTTTGAAGGGGGGTCCCACCGGGCCGCCGGGCACGGAGCGGGGTGTCGGCCGTCCGGGACACGCCGGCTTTTCGCCGCCCGCGAGGGCGCGGTGCCGCGTGACCTGGGCCGGAGTCGTGGTCGCCGGGCCGCAGGGGCCCGCGGTCCGGCAGCGGCCTCGACGCCAGGTCACCGATGCCGCCACGGGCTTCGCCCCCTCCGGCCTGATCGTCGGCCAAGCGGTCCGCGCCCGCTCCCACCTGCCCTGATGCTCAAAGGACGCCACGCGAGACGAAGCGGTGGTCGCGCGGCGGACCTTGGGTCCGTGCGGCCTGGGCACACCTCGCGATGTGCGGCGTGCGGCGCGGCGCATCGTGGCGCGCCCGGACGCGGGGCTCTAGCGCAGCCGGCTCAGGCCCAGCGCGTGCTTCGCGCCGCTCTCGGCCACGATCTCGTCCACCGTCTGGGGCTCCCGTACCGTCGCGAAGCGCACTTCGCCGTCGGCGCCCGTCGCGTCGAAGCCGTAGATCCCCGGCCGGGGCAGGCTGTTGTACGCGAAGTGGTTGGAGAAGTAGTACGCGCCCGTGTCCAGCAGGCCGACCAGATCGCCCGCCGCCAGCTCCGGCAGTGAGCGGCCGGACGCGACCAGGTCGCCCGCGAAACAGCACGGTCCGGCGACGTCCTGGAGGACCGGGCCGCCGTCGCCCTCCGCTTTGGGGCGGCCCTGCGCGTCGTAGGCCGTGACGCGCAGCGGCCAGGCGTCGGGGGCGAAGACCGTGCGGGTGGCGAGCTGGGCGCCCGCGTGGGTGACCGCGATCGGGCGGCCGCCCGCCGACTTGGTGTACTCCACCCGGGCCAGCACCAGGCCCGACTTGGCGATCAGGGACCGTCCGAACTCGGTGACCAGCCCGTACCGCCCGTCGAAGAGTCCGGGCACGGTGCCGCGCAGCAGCTGTGCGTACTCCCGGTGGCCGGGGGTGATCTCGTCGGAGGCGAAGTTCACCGGGAGTCCGCCGCCGATGTCGAGGGTGTCGATCTGCTGTCGTCCGACCGTCCGGTTGATCTCCTCGGCCAGTTCGTAGGCCGCCCGTATGCCCGCCGCCATCAGCTCCAGCGGGCAGCCCTGGGAGCCGACGTGCGCGTGCAGCCGGGTCAGCCAGGGGCGCTCGGTGAAGGCGCGGACGACCCATGCGCGCGCTCCCGGGTCCAGGAGGGCGACGCCGAACTTGGAGGTCGCGGTGGCCGTGCTCAGCGCGCCGATGCTGCCGCCGCCCACCTGGGGGTTGACCCGCAGGCCCAGGGGTGCGGCCGGGGGTGTGCCGTGCCCCACCAGTGCGTCGAGCCGGTCCAGTTCCTGGGGGTTGTCGGCGTTGACGGCGATGCCCAGGGCGAGGGCCTCGCGCAGCTCCGCGACGGTCTTGGCGGGGGAGTCCAGGACGATCCGGTCGGGTGTCACCCCCGCCGCGCGGGCCAGTGCCAGCTCGCCGGGGCTGGCCACCTCGCAGCCCAGCCCCTCGTCGGCCAGCAGTCGCAGGACGGGGACGAGCGCGGCGGCCTTGACCGCGAAGGCGTGCAGAACGGGGGTGCCGGGCGCGACGACCTCGTCGAAGGCCGCGCGCAGGCCCGCGGCGGCGGCGCGGATCCCGGCCACGTCCAGCAGCCCGACGACGGGCTGGTCCGGGCCGAGCAGCCCGTGCTCCACGGCGGCCCGCGCGGCCTGTTCGCGCCGGGCGGCCGGCGCAACCGGTATCGATGTCATGTCCTCAGCCAACCATCCGGGGGCCGCCGCGGACCAGATCCGCGGCGCGCGCTGCGGTCGGCCGATGCCCGCCTTCCGCCATGTCTCCACGCTAGGCGCTGTCCGGCGCGTCCGGCCGCGCCCGCGGCGCCTCCGGCGGACGGCGCCGGTGTCGGACGGTGCTGGTGTCGGACGGCGCCGGTGTCGGGCGGTGCTGGTGTCGGACGGCGCCGGTGTCGGGCGGTGCTGGTGTCGGACGGCGCCGGTGTCGGGCGGTGCTGGTCTCGGACGGTGCTGGTGTCGGACCCGCTGGTGTCGGACGGCGCCGGTCTCGGACGGCGCCTGGGCGCCCGGCGCGGGCTGTCGCCGGGGTCGTCCCGTACGCCTTCGCCCCGGAGGCGCCGCCCGCCCCCGGGCGGCGTCGGAAGCGGCTGCCCGCCGCGGGCCGGCCGCGTATCGGCGTCGGAACGGGCCACCCGGGGCATGCGCCCTCCGGCGCTATTGACTAGCCATATTCATCGGCATCAAGATGTGAATAGCTCAATCCAGTCGATGGCAGGGAGGCTTGGCCCATGTCAGGACCGCGACCCGTACGGGCCCCGCGTGGTACGGAGCTCAGCGCCCGGGGGTGGCAGCAGGAGGCCGCCCTGCGGATGCTGCAGAACAACCTCGACCCCGAGGTCGCCGAGCACCCCGAGAAGCTCGTGGTCTACGGCGGCACCGGTAAGGCGGCCCGCGACTGGCGCTCGTTCGACGCCATGGTCCGCACCCTGCGGACGCTGAAGCAGGACGAGACGATGCTGGTCCAGTCGGGCCGCCCGGTGGGCGTCATGCAGACGCATGAATGGGCGCCGCGGGTGCTGATCGCCAACTCCAACCTGGTCGGGGACTGGGCCAACTGGGAGGAGTTCCGCCGCCTGGAGGCGCTGGGCCTGACCATGTACGGCCAGATGACCGCGGGCTCCTGGATCTACATCGGCACCCAGGGCATCCTCCAGGGCACCTACGAGACCTTCGCCGCCGTCGCCGCGAAGCGGTTCGGCGGCACCCTGGCCGGGACGATCACCCTCACCGCGGGCCTCGGCGGCATGGGCGGCGCCCAGCCGCTGGCGGTCACCATGAACGACGGCGTGGTGATCTGCGTCGACTGCGATCCGCGCGCCATCGAGCGCCGGATCGACCACCGCTACCTGGACGTCCGCGCCGACAGCCTGGACCACGCCCTCGAGCTGGCGACCGAGGCGCGCGACGCCAGGCGTCCCCTGTCGATCGGCGTGCTGGGCAATGCGGCCGAGCTGGTCCCGCGGCTGCTCGCGATGAACGCCCCGATCGACATCGTCACCGACCAGACCAGCGCCCACGACCCGCTGTCGTATCTGCCGATCGGCGTGGACTTCGACGAGATGGCCGCGTACGCCGCCGAGAAGCCCGCCGACTTCACCCAGCGGGCGCGCGAGTCCATGGCCCGGCACGTCGAGGCCATGGTCGGCTTCATGGACGCGGGCGCCGAGGTCTTCGACTACGGCAACTCGATCCGCGGCGAGGCCAAGCTGGCCGGATTCGAACGCGCCTTCGCCTTCCCCGGCTTCGTCCCCGCCTACATCCGGCCGCTCTTCTGCGAGGGCAAGGGCCCCTTCCGCTGGGCGGCGCTGTCCGGCGACCCCAAGGACATCGCGGCCACGGACAAGGCCATCCTCGACCTCTTCCCGGAGAACGAGTCGCTGGCCCGCTGGATCAGGATGGCGGGGGAGCGGGTTCACTTCCAGGGGCTGCCCGCCCGGATCTGCTGGCTCGGCTACGGCGAGCGGGACAAGGCGGGGGCGCGCTTCAACGAGATGGTCGCCGACGGCACGCTCGCCGCACCGCTGGCGATCGGCCGCGACCACCTCGACTGCGGCTCGGTGGCCTCCCCGTACCGCGAGACCGAGGCCATGCTCGACGGCTCGGACGCGATCGCCGACTGGCCGCTGCTCAACGCCATGGTCAACGTCGCCTCGGGCGCCTCCTGGGTCTCGATCCACCACGGCGGCGGCGTCGGCATGGGCCGCTCGATCCACGCGGGCCAGGTCACGGTCGCCGACGGCACCGCGACGGCGGGCGAGAAGATCCGCCGGGTGCTGACGAACGACCCCGGCATGGGCGTGATCCGCCACGTGGACGCGGGCTACGACCGCGCGGACGAGGTGGCGCAGGAGCGGAACGTCCGCGTCCCGATGAGGGAGACCGAGTGAGCCAGGAGGACCCGGCCGTGGACGATCGTCCTTCCCCCGGCCACCGCCGTGAGGCGTCCCCCGGGCGGAACGGGCCGGCCCGCCCCGCCCACCGGGCGGCACCCGGGCACGAGACGGACGGACCCGCGGCGGGGGGCGCGCCCCGGGCGGGCGCGTCGTTCCACGAGATGTGGCGCGACCTGGCCCCCATCGGCCGGGACGCCTCGACGAACGGCTACCGCCGCTACGCCTGGACACAAGCGGACACCGACTGCAGAACGTGGTTCGAGGAGCAGGCCCGCGACCGCGGGCTCGGCTACGAAGTGGACCGCAACGGCAACCAGTGGGCCTGGCTGGGCGACCCCATGGCCGGGGACGCCGTGGTCACCGGCTCCCACCTCGACTCCGTACCCGACGGCGGCGCCTTCGACGGCCCGCTGGGCGTGGTCTCCTCCTTCGCCGCCCTCGACGAGCTGCGCGCACGCGGGGCGCGCCCCGTGAAGCCGCTCGCCGTCGTCAACTTCGGCGACGAGGAGGGCGCCCGGTTCGGCCTGGCCTGTGTGGGCTCCCGGCTCACCGCCGGGCAGCTCACCAGGGAACAGGCGCACGCCCTCCGCGACGCGGACGGCGTCTCGCTGCCGCGGGCCATGGAGCGCGCCGGATACGACCCGGACGCCATCGGGCCCGACCCGGAGCGGCTGGCCCGTGTCGGCGCGTTCGTCGAGCTCCACATCGAGCAGGGGCGGGCCCTCGCGGCGCGGTCCGGCGGCGGCTCCGCCGCGGCCGGCGCCCCCGTGGGCGTCGCCTCCGCGATCTGGCCGCACGGCCGCTGGCGGTTCGACTTCCACGGTGAGGCCAACCACGCCGGGACGACCCGGATCGAGGACCGCCGCGATCCGATGCTCACCTACGCCAACACCGTCCTCGCGGCCCGTAAGAAGGCCCGGCTCGCCGGGGCGCTGGCGACGTTCGGCAAGGTCAGCGTCGAACCGAACGGGGTCAACGCGATCGCGAGCCTGGTGCGCGGCTGGCTGGACTCCCGCGCCGCCGACGAGGAGACCCTGGCCGAGGTGGTCGGCGAGATCGAGCGCGCCGCCGTCGAGCGCGGACGGCGCGACGGGGTGGACGTCCGGGTGACCCGGGAGTCCTTCACCCCGGTCGTCGAGTTCGCCCACGGCCTGCGGGACCGGCTGTCGGGGCTGCTGGGCGGCGTTCCGGTGCTGCCGACCGGGGCCGGGCACGACGCCGGCATTTTGTCCGCGTCCGTTCCGACGGCCATGCTGTTCGTAAGGAACCCCACCGGCGTCTCGCACTCACCCGCGGAGACGGCGGCCGAGGACGACTGCCTCGCCGGTGTGGCCGCGCTCGCGGAGGTACTGGAGGGTCTGGCGTGTCACTGACGGCGCAGACGTACTGGGCGGAGCACGCCTGGGTGGACGGAAGCGTGCGGTCGGACGTGGTGATCGTGGCCGCGGCCAATGGGCGGATCACGGCGGTGGTGCCCGGGAGTCCGCGGCCGCCCGCCGGGTCGGTCACCCTCCGTGGTCTGACCCTCCCCGGTCTGGCCAACGCCCACAGCCATGCCTTCCACCGGGCCCTGCGCGGGGTCGTGCAGGCGGAGGACGGGGCGGAGGGGCCGGGCGAGGGGGCGCCGGACTCCTTCTGGACCTGGCGCGAGGTGATGTACGGGATCGCCGACCGGCTGACCCCGGACAGCTACTTCGAGCTGGCCCGCGCCGTCTACGCCGAGATGGCGATGGCCGGGATCACCTGCGTCGGGGAGTTCCACTACCTCCACCACGCGCCCGGCGGCGCCCGCTACGGCGACCCCAACGCGATGGGGAAGGCGCTGATCGCGGCCGCGGCCGAGGCCGGTATCCGGATCACCCTGCTGGACACCTGCTACCTCTCCTCCGGTTTCGGGGCCGAGCCCAACGAGCATCAGCTGCGCTTCTCCGACGGCACGGCCGAGGGCTGGGCCGAGCGGGTCTCCGGGCTGAAGGGCGACGGCAACACCCGCATCGGCGCGGCGATCCACTCCGTGCGGGCCGTCCCCGTCAATCAGCTGGCGACCGTGGCCGGCTGGGCCCACGAGCGCACGGCGCCCCTCCACGTCCACCTCTCCGAGCAGATCGCCGAGAACGACGCCTGTGTGGAGGCGCACGGCTTCACCCCCACCCGGCTGCTCGCCGACCACGGGGTGCTGGGCCCGCGCACGACCGCCGTGCACGCCACCCACCTCACCCCCGGTGACATCCGGCTCCTGGGCCATGCCTCCACCGGCGTCTGTATGTGCCCGACCACCGAGCGTGACCTCGCCGACGGGATCGGCCCGGCCGCCGAGCTGCAGAGCGCGGGCTCCCCGCTGTCGCTGGGCAGCGACAGCCATGCCGTGATCGACATCCTGGAAGAGGCCCGTGCCCTGGAGCTCGACGAGCGGCTGCGCACCCGCGCCCGCGGCCACTGGACCGCGGCCCAGCTGCTGCGGGCCGCAACCGTGGACGGCCATGCGGCACTCGGCTGGGGCGCGGACGCGGGCCGGATCGAGGTGGGCGCGCTGGCCGACCTCACCACGATCGCGCTGGACTCGGTGCGCACGGCGGGGCCGCCGCCCCGGCTGGGCCCGGAGACCGTGGTATTCGCGGCGACCAACGCCGATGTCCGGCACACCGTGGTCGGCGGCCGCCATGTCGTACGCGACGGCGCCCATCAGCTCGTCCCGCGCGTCCCCCAGGCGCTGGCCGAGGCCATCGCGGCCCTGCACGGCTGGTGATCCGGCCGCCCCCGACCGGGCCGACGAGGCCCCGACCGCCGCGGCCGACGAGGCCGCCACCCCCACGGCCGACGAAGGAGAACGCCTTCACGATGACGACCGCGACGACTGCGACGACCGCGACCACCGCGACGCCCACGACCGCCATCACCAACATCGCCGGTCTGGTCACCAATGACCCCTCCCTCGGTGAAGGCCCCCTCGGCCTGATCCGGGACGCGGCCGTCGTGATCGACGGCGACCGCGTCGCCTGGGTCGGTGGAACAAGCAAAGCACCCGCCACCGACAACCGGGTCGACGCCGGCGGCCGGGCCGTCATTCCGGGCTTCGTGGACTCCCACTCCCACCTGGTCTTCGCGGGTGACCGGACCGAGGAGTTCAACGCCCGGATGTCGGGACGCGCCTACAGCGCCGGCGGCATCCGCACCACCGTCGCCGCCACCCGCGCCGCCCCGGACGAGGTGCTGCACGCCAACGTCGGCCGCTACGTGGCCGAGGCGCGCCGGCAGGGCACCACGACCGTCGAGATCAAGTCCGGCTACGGGCTGACCGAGCGGGACGAGGCCCGGTCCCTGGCGATCGCCGGGGCCCACACCGACGAGGTGACCTACCTCGGGGCGCATATCGTGGCCCCCGAGTTCGCCGACGACCCGGCCGCCTATGTGGAGCTGGTCACCGGCCCCATGCTGGACGCCTGCGCCCCGCACGCCCGCTGGATCGACGTCTTCTGCGAGCGGGGCGCCTTCGACGGCGACCAGGCCCGCGCCGTCCTGACGGCGGGCCAGGAGCGCGGGCTGATCCCCCGGGTCCATGCCAACCAGCTCTCCCACGGTCCCGGTGTGCGGCTGGCGGTGGAACTCGGCGCCGCCTCCGCCGACCACTGCACCCATCTGACCGACGCCGACGTCGACGCGCTGGCCCAGGGGGACACGGTCGCCACCCTGCTGCCCGGGGCGGAGTTCTCCACCCGCTCGAGCTATCCGGACGCGCGCCGGCTGCTCGACGCGGGCGTCACGGTCGCCCTGTCCCCGGACTGCAACCCGGGTTCGTCCTTCACCAGCTCCATGCCGTTCTGCGTCGCCCTGGCCGTACGGGAGATGGGGATGACCCCGGACGAGGCCGTATGGGCCGCCACGGCCGGTGGGGCGCGGGCGCTGCGCCGTACCGACGTGGGCCGGGTGAGTCCGGGCGCCCGCGCGGATCTGGCGCTCCTGGACGCCCCGTCCCATGTGCACCTCGCCTACCGCCCCGGCGTCCCCCTGGTCTCGGCGGTGTGGCAGCACGGCACCCTGATCTGACGCCCCGGCAGCGCGCACGGATAAGGGCCCGTCCCGGTGAGCGGGGGCGGGCCCTTATCCGTCTGCGGAGGCGTCACTCCTCGATCATCAGCCCCTTGCGGAGCCGGCGGAGGGTGCGCGACAGCAGCCGCGAGACATGCATCTGGGAGATGCCCAGCTCCTCACCGATCTCCGACTGCGTCATGTTCGCCACGAAGCGCAGGGAGAGGATCTTGCGGTCACGTGCGGGCAGATCGGCGATCAGCGGCTTCAGGGACTCGACGTACTCGATGCCCTCGAGTCCGTGGTCCTCGTAGCCGATCCGGTCCGCCAGCGCTCCCTCGGAGTCGTCCTCCTCCGGCTGGGCGTCCAGCGAGCTCGCGGTGTACGCGTTGCTCGCGGCCATGCCCTCGACGACCTCTGCCCGGGTGATGTCCAGCCGCTCGGCCAACTCGCCGACGGTGGGCGAGCGGTCGAGCCGCTGGG
The DNA here is from genome assembly GCF_001553455.1 of Streptomyces hygroscopicus subsp. hygroscopicus. GTDB lineage: Bacteria > Actinomycetota > Actinomycetes > Streptomycetales > Streptomycetaceae > Streptomyces > Streptomyces hygroscopicus. Next base: position 5,854 of record NZ_BBOX01000207.1, on the reverse strand, counting down.
CCAGTTCGTCGCCGGCCTTGGCCAGGTCGAGCCGGAGTTCCTGGAGCCGCCTCGGCACCCGCACCGACCAACTGGTGTCGCGGAAGAAGCGCTTGATCTCACCGACGATCGTCGGCATCGCGAAGGTCGGGAACTCCACGCCCCGGCCGAGTTCGAAGCGGTCGATGGCCTTGATCAGGCCGATGGTGCCGACCTGGACGATGTCCTCCATCGGTTCGCTGCGGGAGCGGAACCGGGAGGCGGCGAACTTGACCAGCGCCAAGTTGAGCTCGACCAGGGTGTTACGCACATAGGCGTACTCGTGGGTGCCTTCTTCCAGCACCTCGAGGCGTTCGAAAAGGGTCTTCGACAGAGCCCTCGCGTCCACCGGTGCCACCGTGTCATACGGGGGTATCTCCGGTAGACCGGACAATTCCGGCAGTTCTTCGCAGAGATGGCCGACGGTCGCCTGGACGTCCGTGTCGGGTGCGAACTGCTCGGGCAGGGGGGCCGACGAGACGGTGGTCCGAGTACTCCCCGAGGGTTCGGTACGCGTGTCGTCGAGGCGGGGTGACATAGTCTCCTCCATCGTTCTCGGCATATGGCTGCCGGTGCCATAACGTGCTGCTCCGGTGAGCGGCGCCTCCAAAGCCGGGCCGTAAGCGGGTGTGTCCCTCTACGCCTACCTGCATCGGCCACCAAGTGGCAAGTCCACGTTGTCCATATTTGCCGAACTATGCGAAATGTTCGGCTACCGGGGGACCGGGTAAAAGGCGTAGGGTTCGATGCGCGCAATCGAAAGCAACGAGACGCCAGAAGAGGTGCGCAGATGGACCGCGGGATGGTCGGCAGCGCCAGCAAGGGCCGGCTCCAGGTCGAGGTTCGGCACCACGGGGCGAGTGCGGTCGTCACACCGGCGGGTGAGCTGGATCACCACACCGCCGAAGTGCTGCGCGAGCCGCTCGAGAAGTGCGTGGAGGGGGGACGTGTCCGGCTGGTCGTGGACTGTTCGAAGCTGGAGTTCTGTGACTCCACGGGGCTCAACGTCCTCCTCGGCGCCCGGCTCAAGGCCGAGGCCGAGGGTGGCGGTGTCCATCTGGCCGGGATGCTGCCCATCGTTGCCCGCGTGTTCGAGATCACAGGCGCGGACGCCGTCTTCACGGTCCACGAGACGCTCGACGCAGCGCTCGTCGAGTGATGAAGGACCTTCCTGTTTCCGGCCGGTCATCGGTGCGTCATCGGTGCGTTGCCTGCGTCACATCCGTGGCGCGGAAGTAGTGGGTGTTCTCACGCCATGGCCGGGCAGGAGACAGGCTGAAACTGTTGAAGAGATCAGGTATCCCTTGTCCCTGAATCGGTGAATCGGTGAGGTGAAGCGCTGATGAGCACCACCCGGCCGTACCCGCCGGGCGACCGCGGCCCGGACCCGGACGGCCCCGCCGCTTCGGCCTCCCCACCGGTACCCACGACCGCCGGCCCCATCCGCCAGATCCGCAGGCTCCACCTGATCGGTGCCAGCGGGGCGGTCCCGCGCGCCCGCGACTTCACGCGTCAGGCACTGCGCGACTGGGGGTGGCTCCCGGCGGCGACCGCCGACCAGCGGGCCGCCGCCGAGGACGTCCTGCTCGTCGTCTCCGAGCTGGTCACCAACGCCTGTCTGCACGCCGACGGCCCCGAGGAGGTGCGGGTCAGCTGCAACGCCAAGGTGCTCCGCCTGGAGGTGGTGGACCTCGGCACCGGTACGCCCGCGCCGCGCACCCCGCACCGCGCCGGACGGCCCGGCGGGCACGGCATGTTCATCGTGCAGCGGCTCTGCCTCGACTGGGGGGTCGTCCGCAACGTGGAGGGTTCCGGCAAGACGGTCTGGGCCGAACTCGCCGCACCGGGCTGAAGAGTACGGCCCCGCCCACCACCGCACCGCCCCCCACAGCCCCGCCCCCACCGCCCCGGCGCAGCGCGTCATCACGTCCGGCCGATCCGCCGCGCCGGTCCGGCCGTGCCGTCCACGGCCGGCGTCTCCTCCCGCGTTGCCGGCCCCGGCCCCGGCATCCCCCTCCGCTTCCCCCGCGCTTCACCCGCTTCGCGCCGATCCGGCGCGTTCTTTGTCTTCCCTTGACAAGGTCCCCGGCGTACCGTCAGCGCCCCATCTGATATGCCGTCAGTTGCCTTTGGCTGCGGCGCTTGACGAGAGGGGATCTCGTGGTGTCCCACAACCCACGCCGCCCGGCCGGCCGTGGCGGCGCCCTCGCGCTCGCGGCGGCCCTGGCCGGTTCCGCGGCACTCCTCACCGCCCCGGCCGCGCACGCCGACACCGTGGACGTCGACTACCAGTGCAAGACGCCCATCGGCGACAAGAGCGCCGTATCTCCCATCGACATCAAGAGCGCGGCGAGCGGCGGCTCCTACACCCTCACGATGTCCTTCCAGAAGGGCGTCTCCTCCAGCCCCGTCGAACTCGGCAAGGGGGCCATGCACCCCAGCGCGCTCATCAAACTGGGCGGTGCGGAGAGCGGAACGGTGTCGGTGTCGGGGCCCGCCAACGACAAGGCCATCCCCGCCAACACCCCCATCAAGATCAGTGACCTGTCGGGGACCTACACCCCCAAGAAGAGCGGGAAGGTCACCTTCACCGCCTCGACCCTCACCATCAAGGCGCTGGGCACGACCACGACCTGTACCCCCGGCAACAGCCCCGGGCCCTCGCTGACCCTGGACGTCAAGGCCGCGGGCGGCGGCCAGGACTCCGGTTCCACCGGCGGCTCGGGCGATACGGGCGGTACGAGCACCGGCGGCTCGGGCGATACGGGCGGAACGGGCGGCTCCGGCGGTGAGCAGGGCGGTTCGGGCAACGACGAGCTGCCGCAGACCGGACCGGCGGACTCCGCCGTCGCGCTCGGCACCCTCGGCGGCACGGTGCTGCTCGCCGGAGTGGCCGGGGCGCTCTGGCTGACCCGCCGTCAGCGCCCCGTGCGCTAGTCCCGCTCCACCCGAGGAGCCGCCGATGCCGTCGCGCAGCCGTGCAGTCGTCGCAGCCGCCGCAGTCGTCCCCGTACGCATCCGTCCCACCGTTCGCGCCTTCGCCCCGGCCCTGCTGGCCGTGTTCCTGCTGGCCCCGGCCGTCCCGGCGTCCTGGACGCCCGCGGCCGCCGCCGGCCCCGACTGGTCGGCGGCCCCCGCCGCCGGCGGCGGAAGCACACCGGGCGCGGGCGACCGGCCGTACATCTACCTCGAAGGCGGGCCCGGCGCCGTCCTCCAGGACAAGCTCTCGGTCACCAACCGGGGCGAACGCCCCCGCACCGTCCGGCTGCGCACCGCCGACGGCGTCCGGGTCGCGCTCGCCGAACCGCGGGTGACCGTGCCGCCCCGCACCCGCGCCGACATCCCCTTCACCGTCACCGTCCCGTCCGACGCGGTGCCCGGCGAACGCCCCGGCACGGTCACGGTCTCCTCCGGCGGCCGCGAGGTCGCGGTGCGGCTGCGGCTGCGGATCAGCGGGCCGACGCTGTCCGCGCTCTCCGTCGAGGACGTGACGATCCAGGGCCGCGGCGACGGGGCGGCCATCCGCTACGCCCTCGTCAACCGCGGCAACACCGTGCTGACCCCGCGGCTGGCCGTACGCGCCGACGGGCTCTTCGGCCAGGTGCTGCGCCGCGACCCGCGCACCCTGCCGGTCGAGCTGCCGCCGGGCGAACGGGTACGGCTCACCGAGAGCTGGCCGCACCCGCCCGCCCTCGACTCGGTGGACGTGCGGCTCACGGTCACCGCGGGCGGGGGCGCGCACGCCACGGCGACCGCCGGTTACACCGCCGTCCCCCGGTGGCTGCTCGCCCCCGCGGCGGCCGTCCTGGCGGGCGCGGGCGGCGGATGCGCCTGGCTGCTGCGCCGCCGATGGCGACGGCGACGGCACGGCACCCCGCGACCGCGACCGCAGAGCGCGGGGGCAGGAGCGATCACGTGAAGACATGTCGATACGGAGACATCCCGGCCCGGCCTCCCGCCGTGCTCACCGTGCTCGCCCTGGTCCTCCTCACCCTCGGTGCGCCCCTAACGGGCGGCGCCGCGGCGGCCGAGGGCCCGACCGCGAGGGTCTCCGAGGCCGAGGCGGGCACGGGCGGCACGGTCACCGTGACCGGCGCCCGGTGGCGACCACGTGCCCTGCTCACCCTGCTCATCTGCGGACAGAACATGATCGGCGGCACCAACTCCTGCGCCAATGGCGACGGCAGGGCGGTCACCGTCGGCGCGGACGGCACCTTCACCACCAAGCTGCCGGTCGCCGAGCCGCCCGAGCCCTGCCCCTGTGTCATCCATATAGCGACCGTCACCGGTGAGGCCGCCGCCGCGGACGTGACGTTCAAGGTCGCCGGGCATCCGGTCGCGCCACTGCCGAAGGAGCGGTCCGGAGGCGAGCGGCTGAGCGTGCTCGCGGTCCGGCTCGACGGTTCCAGCGGGCTGCTGACCTGGTTCGGCGCACCCCCGAGGCGACGGCTCGTGGTCACCGTCGGCAACCTCGGCTCGACTCCGGCCCGCGATCCGGTCTTCGAGGTGGGCACCTCGCACGGCGTCTTCGCCCCCTCCTGGGAGGAGCAGCGCTGGCGGGGGACCGTCCAGCCGGGGAAGAAGGCGCGGGTCGAGCTGGACGTCGAACTGTCCGCCGGGGCCCATGGCGACTATCTGGTCTCCCTGCGCTACGGGGACAAGCTGCTCGTCGAAGAGCCGTGGGCGGTGGGACGGCCCTGGGGCGTCGCGCTCTTCTGGGTCCTGCTGTGCGTGGTGGTCGCGGCGGCGGTCTTCCGGATCGGCATGGCCGTCGTGAACAAGGTACGGCCCCGTACGGCCCCGGCCGCGCCGCCGCCCCCGTCGTCGCCCGGACCGGCCCCGGTGAGCGGGGCGGGCCCGGCCCTGCCCTGGTTCACGCCGGACACGTCGCCGGAGGCACGGACGCACCACCAGATTTCCGCACCGTCCGAGGAGATCCGACCGACTCCGAAAGGAAACACGTGAGATGCGACGAAGAGTGAGTGCGGCCACCGTCGCGCTGCTGCTCGGCGGTGCGGGCGTGCTGCTCGGCGCGGGCACCGCGCAGGGCGCCGAGGTCTCGTACAAGACCGAGTGCATACCGCCCGCCATCTCCGGTCTGCCCCCGGTGGAGGGCACCACCACCGTGGCGGTGACGGCACCGGAGACGGCCAGGGTCGGCGACGAGGTCGAGGTGGTGTGGAAGACGGTGCGGGCCGCCTCCACGAACCCGCCGATCCTCGACCTGGAGGCCGACACCGTGCTGCCGACCGGCACCATCACGGTGGGCGGCGCACAGACCGGTGAGCTGTCCCTGGAGGGCCCGCGGAAGAACCCGGCGATCCCCAAGGGCGCTGAGATGAAGCTCTCGGACATGAAGGGGAAGCTGAAGCTCACGAAGGCGGGCGAGGTGACGCTGACGCCCGGCCGCTACAACATCAACGTCAGCAAGCCGCTGTCCACGGACACCAAGTGCTCGGCGCAGGAGGCCGTCAAGGCCGCCGCCACCATCAAGGTGACGGACGGCGGCAACGGTTCGGGCGGCACCAGCAGCGGTACGACGAGTGGCACCACCAGCGGCACGTCGAGTGGCACGACGAGCGGCACCAGCAGCGGTACGTCGAGCGGTACGACCAGTGGCACGACGAGCGGTACCACCAGCGGAACCACCGGCGGTGGGGACGGCGGAGGCGGCGCGTACACCGGTAAGGAGGTCCAGGTCGCCTACGCCTGCAAGACCCCCATCGGCGACAAGAACGCCACCTCCCCGGTCCAAATCAACGCCACGAAGAGCGGCGGGAACTTCGCCCTGACCGTGAAGTTCGGCAAGTCGGTGATGGACAGCCCGGCCGACATC
>NZ_BBOX01000206.1 GCF_001553455.1 Streptomyces hygroscopicus subsp. hygroscopicus | reverse complement strand
GCCGACATCCCCGCCGATTCGGTCAAGCCGTCGATGGCCGTCAAGGTCGGCGGTGCGGACAAAGGCACCGTCGCCGTGGCGGGGCCGGCCAACAAGGGGCCCATCAAGTCCGGTGAACCGATCGAGATCCCCGATCTCACCGGCACCTACACACCGGGTGCGACGGGCAAGTCCACGCTCACGCCCGGGGTGCTGACGGTCAAGGCGCTCGGTACGACCACCACCTGCACCCCGTCGAAGGACCCCGGTGTCTCGCTCGAACTGGACACCTCGGCCCAGCCGGGCGGCACCAGCGGCGGTGACACGGCCGGTGGCGGCACGGCCGGTGGCGGCACCTCCGGCGGCGCCTCGTCGGCCGGAGGCGGCTCGGGCACCAGCGGCGGGCTCGCCGACACCGGTGCGGACGACCACGGCGGGCTGAGGGCGCTCGCCCTGATCGCCGGTACCACCGTTCTGCTCGGCGGCGCCATCTTCGTGCTCACCCCGTGGCGCAGGCTGCGCGGCACCACCCGCTGAGCGGTCGCCACGCGGAAACGGCGAAGGGCCCGGCGCGGGGAACACCGCGCCGGGCCCTTCGCCGTTTCCTCGTGGCGACCGGCCTCCCGGACCGACGTCAGCGGACGTCGGCCATCAAGGCCGCGACCTTCTTCCGGTACATGAACACCGCGAAGCCCGCGAGCGCCGCCATGGCCGCCTCCAGCGCGATCACCCCGACCCCGCTCATGTCCACCCCGGCGATGGACAGCAGCCCGGTGATGCAGTCGCCCGCGGTCACGGCCAGGAACCACACGCCCATCATCTGGCTGGCGTACTTCGCCGGCGCCATCTTGGTGGTCACCGACAGGCCGACCGGCGACAGGCACAGCTCGCCCATCGTCTGGATCATGTAGATGGACACCAGCCACAGCGGGCTGACCTTGGTGCCGTCCTGGGCCATCGCCATCGGCACGACGAAGACGAAGAACGAGGCACCGACCAGGACCAGGGCCATCGCGAACTTCAGCGTGGTGTTCGGCTCCCGGTCGCGCCGCGCCAGCCACAGCCACAGCCAGGCGAAGACCGGGGCCAGCGCCATGATCATCAGCGGGTTTACGGACTGGAACCACGAGGACGGGAAGTGCAGCCCGAAGATCGTGTCCGCGGTCTTGGAGTCGGCGAAGGCGGACATCGTCGAACCGCCCTGGTCGTAGATCATCCAGAACACGGCGGCGGCCACGAAGAACCAGATGTAGCCGCTCACCTTGGTCTGCTCGACCGCCGACAGGTCCCGGTCGCGCTTGATCCGGATCAGCACCCCGGTCGGGATGACCAGACCCAGGACGGTGATCGGGACCAGCACCCAGTTGAGGGCCCAGCTGCCGCTGAGGACCACCCCGGTGTAGAAGACCGCGGCGACGATCAGCCAGATCATCGCCTTGCGCAGCCAGGAGCGGCGCTCCTCGGCCGCCAGCGGGGTGGGGACGACGCTGCTCTCCGGGCTCAGGTGGCGGGTGCCGATCAGGAACTGGACCAGGCCCAGCGCCATGCCCAGTGCGGCGAGCGCGAAGCCCAGGTGCCAGTTGTACGACTGCCCGACGGTGCCGATCACCAGCGGGGCGGCGAAGGCGCCGATGTTGATGCCGATGTAGAAGAGGGTGAAGCCGCCGTCCCGGCGCGGGTCCTGCGGACCGTCGTAGAGCTGGCCCACCATCGTCGAGATGTTGGCCTTGATCAGACCGGAGCCGAGCGCCACCAGGCCGAGGCCGACGAAGAAGGTCGCCTGACCGGGGACGGCGAGCGCCAGATGCCCGGCCATGACGACACCGGAGGCGATCACCACCGTCCTGCGCGGGCCCCAGACCCGGTCGCCGAACCAGCCGCCCGGCATGGCCAGCAGATAGACCAGGGCCAGGTACACCGAGTAGATGGCCACCGCGTTGCCCTCGGACATCCCGAGCCCGCCGCCCTGTCCGCCGACCTTGGCGTCGGGGCCGCCGGAGATCAGATAGACGACGAGGAGGGCCCGCATGCCGTAGAAGCTGAACCGCTCCCACATCTCGATCATGAAGAGAGTGGCCAGGCCGCGGGGGTGGCCGAAGAAGGTTTTGCCGCCGGCAGGGGTCCCCTGCGCGGTGGCGCCCTTCGTCAGGCTGGACGCCATGGTGGTTTCCTTGTGTGCTCAGGAGCGCTGCCGGCGGGGCCAGCGCCCGTGGGGGGATGGCTGAGCGACTGAGCGCCGGGCATGGGCCGGGCCGGTCGTGCCGACCCCGTCCCCCCGGACACGACAGAGACCTTCGGCGCGCGTCGTGACGGCCAAAGGCCCCGGAGGAGTGCTGCAGACGTTGTTTCACCATACGACACGTGCTTGACACTCTCGGGCGGGGTGAGAGATACGTCACGCGTGCGCTATGCAACCGTCCGTGTTCCGCCCGTCGCACCGTACGCCCCCGTGCCCCGACCTCGGCGGACTACCATCACCCCATGACCCGAGTACTGCTCGCCGAGGATGACGCATCCATCTCGGAGCCGCTCGCCCGCGCCCTGCGCCGCGAGGGGTACGAGGTCGAGGTGCGCGAGGACGGACCCACCGCGCTCGACGCCGGTCTGCAAGGAGGCGTCGACCTGCTCGTCCTCGACCTCGGCCTGCCGGGGATGGACGGGCTCGAGGTCTGCCGCCGGCTCCGCACGGAGGGCCACGGCTTTCCGGTGCTGGTGCTCACGGCCCGCGCGGACGAGGTGGACACGGTGGTCGGCCTGGACGCCGGTGCCGACGACTACGTCACCAAACCGTTCCGGCTCGCCGAGCTGCTCGCCCGGGTGCGGGCGCTGCTGCGGCGCGGCGCCGTCGAGACGCAGCAACAGCAGCCGGCCACCCACGGGGTGCGGATCGACGTGGAGTCGCACCGCGCCTGGATGGGGGACGAGGAGCTGCAGCTGACCGCCAAGGAGTTCGACCTGCTGCGGGTCCTGGTCCGGGACGCCGGGCGGGTCGTCACCCGCGATCAGCTGATGCGCGAGGTGTGGGACACCACCTGGTGGTCCTCCACCAAAACCCTCGACATGCACATCTCCTGGCTGCGCAAGAAGCTCGGTGACGACGCGGCCAACCCCCGCTACATCGCCACCGTCCGCGGCGTCGGCTTCCGGTTCGAGAAAAGCTGACCAGGGCTGACACGGTAGGGCAATGCGCCGTCGCTTGATCAATTCCACGCTGGCCGTGGTGCTCGTCGTCATCGCGGTCTTCGGCCTGTCGCTGGTCATCGTCGAGACGCGGACCATCGAGAACAGCGCCAAGGAGAGCGTGAGCTCCGACGCCGTGCGCCTGGTCAGCATCGTCGACAGCAGACTGCTGGGCGGTGAGGGGGTCACCCCCCGGGTGCTGCGCGAGCAGATCGAGCCCGGCCGCTACGCCGTGATCAAGATGCCCGACCACCGCGAGCTGGAGATCGGCAAGCGCCCCAAGGGCAGTGTCATCTCCGCCGAGGAGTCGGGTGAGCAGGGCGAGGTGGTACGGGTCGAGGCGTCCCGCTCCACGGTGAGCCGCGAGGTCGGCCGCACCATGCTGATCATCCTCGCGGTCGCGCTGCTGGCCGTGCTCGCCGCGGTCGCCCTCGCCGTGCGCCAGGCGCACCGGCTCTCCGCCCCGCTCACCGATCTCGCGGAGACCGCCGAGCGGCTGGGCTCCGGGGACCCCCGGCCGCGCCACCGGCGCTACGGGGTGCCCGAGCTGGACCGGGTCGCCGACGTCCTGGACGCCAGCGCCGAGCGCATCGCCCGGATGCTCACCGCCGAGCGGCGGCTGGCCGCCGACGCCTCGCACCAGCTCCGTACGCCGCTGACCGCGCTGTCGATGCGGCTGGAGGAGATCACGCTCACCGACGATCCGGAGACGGTCAAGGAGGAGGCGACGATCGCGCTGGGCCAGGTGGAGCGGCTCACCGACGTCGTCCAGCGGCTGCTGACCAACTCCCGTGACCCGCGCAGCGGGTCCGCGGTCGCCTTCGACCTGGACGAGGTCGTCAAGCAGCAGATCGAGGAGTGGCGCCCGGCCTCGCGGAGCGAGGGCCGCGCCATCGTCCGCTCGGGCAAGAAGGGGCTGCGCGCGGTGGGCACCCCGGGCGCGGTCGCCCAGGTACTGGCGACGCTGATCGAGAACTCGCTGATGCACGGTGACGGCACGGTCGCGCTGCGTACCCGGGTCACCGGCAACCAGGCCGTGGTGGAGGTCTCCGACGAGGGGCCGGGGGTGGCGCCGGACCTGGGGGCGCGGGTCTTCGAGCGGACGGTCAGCGGGCGGAACTCCACGGGGCTGGGGCTCGCCGTCGCCCGGGACCTGGCGGAGGCGGACGGCGGCCGGCTGGAGCTGCTGCAGCAGCATCCGCCGGTGTTCGCGCTCTTCCTCAGCCGGGAGGCCGAGGAGCCGCCGGGTTCCTGAGCGGGTTCCTGGCCGGGTTCCTGACCGGCTCCCCGGTGGTGAGCGGCTCCCGGCCGCGCGTGCGCGGCCTGCCGGGCGGGCTCTCGCCCGCGCGGGGCGGGCCCCGGCTCCTGCCGGGCGGGTCCCGCTCCCGCTTCCTGCGGGCGGGTCCCTGCTACTTCCGGACCCGCTACTTCCGGACCGGCTGCTTCCGGGTGGCCTGGGCGGGCGGCGCCTCGGACAGGAACGCCTCCGCGCTCTCGACGGCCTTCCGCGCGGGCAGCGTCCGGAACACCCAGGTCCGGTACGACCAGAAGCGGAACAGGGTGCCCAGGCCGATGCCGAGGAACTTGAACACATTGCTCTGCAGTGAGCCGTCCCACCCGAAGCCGTAGGTGGCGATGTAGAGCACACCGTTCTCGATGACCAGGCCGATGGCGCTGAACAGCAGGAAGAGGCTGAGTTCCTTGGTGCGGCCCTGCTTGTCCCGGTCGCGGTAGGTGAAGTAGCGGTAGCCCACGTAGTTGAAGCCGGTGGCGACCACCGTCGCCACGATGCTGGCCCGCACCACGGGCAGGTCGGTGACGCTGCGCACCAGGTTGAACACCGCGAGGTTGACGAAGACGCCGGCACCGCCGACCACCCCGAACTTCGCGATCTCGCGAGCCAGTTGCCCCATCTGGGCGCGCAGCCCGCCGAGTGTGCTCCGTTCACTCATGGTGATCGTTCAGCCCCATCCCGTCGGTGTCGTCAATCCCCCCATGCTAACCAGCGGCCGTGGCGCCCGCCCCGCAGGCGGCGTCAAGAGCCCGGTGAGAAAAACTGGAGGTTCCTCCAACGCAGGTCAGGGCCGGTCGGCGGGGGAAGTTACCCTGGGAGGGTGACATTCCCGGTAGTCGGCATGGTCGGAGGCGGCCAGCTCGCCCGTATGACCCATGAGGCGGGCATCCCCCTCGGCATCAGGTTCAAGCTGCTCAGTGACACCCCCCAGGACTCGGCGGCCCAGGTGGTCAGCGATGTCGTCGTCGGCGACTACCGCGACCTGGACACTCTTCGTGCGTTCGCACAGGGCTGTGACGTGGTCACCTTCGACCACGAGCACGTCCCGGCCGACCATCTGCGCGCCCTGGAAGCGGACGGCGTGGTCATCCGCCCCGGGGTCGAGGCGCTGCTGCACGCCCAGGACAAGGGCGTGATGCGCGAGCGGCTGCGGAAGGCCGGTGTGCCGTGCCCGCGCCACCGCATCGTGGCGGACCCCGCGGACGTCACGCGGTTCGCCGAGGAGGAGGGCGACGGCTTTCCCGTCGTCCTCAAGACGGTGCGCGGCGGCTACGACGGCAAGGGCGTATGGGTCGTCCGCCGGGCGGAGGAGGCGGCCGAGCCGTTCCGCGCCGGAGTGCCCGTCCTGGCCGAGGAGATGGTCGACTTCGCCCGCGAGCTGGCCGCCAATGTCGTACGGTCCCCGCACGGCCAGGCCGTGGCCTACCCCGTCGTGGAGTCGATCCAGGTGAACGGGGTCTGTGACACCGTGATCGCCCCGGCCCCCGGTCTTTCCGAGGAGCTGTCCGGCCAGGCGCAGGAGATGGCGCTGAAGATCGCGGCGGAGCTGGGGGTGGTCGGCCATCTCGCGGTCGAGCTGTTCGAGACCCGTGACGGCAGGCTGCTGGTCAACGAATTGGCGATGCGCCCGCACAACTCCGGTCACTGGACCCAGGACGGCGCCGTCACCTCCCAGTTCGCCAACCATGTGCGGGCCGTGCTGGACCTGCCGCTCGGCGATCCGCGGCCGCGTGCGACGTGGACCGTGATGACCAATGTGCTCGGCGGCGACTTCCCCGACATGTACGCCGCGTATCTGCACTGCATGGCCCGCGACCCGGCGCTCAAGATCCATATGTACGGCAAGGACGTGAAGCCCGGACGCAAGGTCGGCCACGTCAACACCTACGGCGACGACCTGGCCGATGTGCGCGAGCGCGGCCGGCACGCAGCCGACTACCTCCGAGGGACCATCACCGAATGAGCGCTCCTGTGATCGGCGTCGTCATGGGCTCCGACTCCGACTGGCCCGTCATGGAAGCGGCGGCCAAGGCCCTCGACGAGTTCGAGGTGCCCTACGAGGTGGACGTCGTCTCGGCGCACCGCATGCCGCGCGAGATGGTCGCCTACGGGGAGAACGCGGCGGACCGCGGACTCAAGGCGATCATCGCGGGCGCGGGCGGCGCCGCCCATCTCCCGGGCATGCTCGCGTCCGTCACCCCGCTGCCGGTCATCGGGGTGCCGGTGCCGCTGAAGTACCTCGACGGCATGGACTCGCTGCTGTCCATCGTCCAGATGCCCGCTGGGGTCCCGGTGGCCACCGTCTCGGTCGGCGGCGCCCGTAACGCGGGGCTGCTCGCCGCCCGGATCCTGGCCGCGCACGACGCCGGTCTGCGCACGCGGATGCGCGAGTTCCAGGACGAGCTCAACGCGCAGGCCACCGAGAAGGGCAAGCGGCTGCGCGCCAAGGTGGAGGGGGCGCGCTCCTTCGGCTTCGGCAAGTGAGGATCATCACGTGACTTCGGTCGGGCCGCACTGCAAGATGTCAGGATGACCGACCGCCTCGCCCAAGCCCGTGACCTGCTGGCCGCCCACCCCGTCGTGGACGGTCACAACGATCTCCCCTGGGCCCTGCGCGAGCAGGTCCGCTACGACCTCGACCGGCGCGACATCGCCGGCGACCTGAGCGCGTACACCCACACCGACATCCCCCGGCTGCGGGCCGGCGGTGTGGGCGCGCAGTTCTGGTCGGTGTACGTGCGCTCCGACTTCAGCGGCGACACGGCGGTCAGCGCGACCCTCGAACAGATCGATGTCGTCCGGCGGTTCACCGAGCGGTACGCGGCCGAGCTGCGCCCCGCCCGCACCGCCGACGACATGGAGGCGGCGCGGGCCGAGGGCCGGATCGCCTCCCTCATGGGCGCCGAGGGCGGCCACAGCATCAACTGCTCCCTGGCCACCCTGCGCACCCTGTACGACCTGGGCGTGCGCTATATGACGCTCACCCACAACGACAACGTCCCCTGGGCGGACTCGGCGACCGACGAGCCGAGGGCGCACGGCCTCACCCGCTTCGGCGAGGAGGTGGTGCGCGAGATGAACCGGCTCGGCATGCTGGTCGACCTCTCCCACGTCTCCGCCGACACCATGCGCGCCGCGCTCCGGGTGACCGAGGCGCCCGTGGTCTTCTCGCACTCCTCCGCACGCGCCGTCTGCGACCATCCGCGCAACATCCCCGACGACGTGCTGGAGCTGCTGCCCGCCAACGGCGGCGTGGCGATGGCCACCTTCGTTCCCAAGTTCGTGCTCCCCGAGGCGGTCGACTGGACCCGGGAGGCGGACGAGAACATGCGCGCCCACGGACTGCACCCGCTGGAGATGACGCCCGCGGCGATGAAGGTCCAGCGCGCCTTCGAGGAGGCCAACCCGCGGCCCCTGGCCACCGTGTCGACCGTCGCCGACCACCTCGACCACATGCGCGAGGTGGCGGGCATCGACCACATCGGCATCGGCGGCGACTTCGACGGCACCCCCTTCACCCCCGAGGGCCTGACCGATGTCGCGGGCTACCCCAACCTCGTCGCCGAACTCCTCGACCGCCGCTGGTCACCGGCCGACCTGGCCAAGCTGACCTGGCAGAACGCGGTCCGCGCCGTGCGTTCGGCCGAGGAGGTGGCGCACGGGCTGCGCGCCTCCCGGGGCCCGTCCATCGCCACGATCGAGGAGCTGGACGGGACCGGCCCCAGCCGCTGACCCGGGCCGGGACCGACGTCGGCCACTGAGGCCCACTCCGGCCGCTGATCCCGGCCGGGACCCATTCCGGCCGCTGATCCCCGGCCAAACCGGGGTCCCGGCCCAACCGGTCCCCGGCCACTGAGCCGCTGTCAGGCGCGTTCCCCGGTCAGGGGCGGATGAGGCAGAAGGGGTGCCCCGCCGGGTCGGCGTACACCCTGAAGTCCCGCTTCCCGCCGTCGTCGTCGAGGTCCAGCGCCCGCGCTCCGAGCTCCAGCACCCGCTCCTGGGCGCTCTCCATGTCCGTCACCCGCAGATCGAGGTGCAGCTGCTGCGAGCCGTCCGCCGAGGGCCAGCTCGGCGGTACGAACCCCGGGGCCTCCTGGAAGGCCAGCCGGGGCCCGGCGGGCAGGAAGAGATCGACCCAGCGCCGGCCCTCGTTCTCGATCTTTCCGCCCAGCACCTGCTGGTAGAAGCGGGCCAGCGCGGTGGGGTCGGGGCAGTCGATGACGACGACGTCCATTGTGGCAACGGCCATGGTTCCTCCTCGTGGTCCGGTGGTTCCGGGTTGACCACGAGGCACCGGCTGAAACCGCGGCGCTCGGCTGGCGCTACGGCGGTCAGTTCAACACCACCGCGGCCGGGCCCGCCCTACGGCGTCGGGGTCACACCGCCACGGTCAGGCTCTCACACCACGGTTCTCGCACCACGGCGGTCACATGGCCGCCGGGTCCTCGCACCATGGCGGTCACACGGCCGCCGGGTCCTCGTCCCATGGCGGTCAGGCCAGCGGGCGGCCCAGGGCGCGGTAGGTCCAGCCGGCCTCGCGCCAGCGGTCCGCGTCCAGGGCGTTGCGCCCGTCGAGGATGCGCCGCTCGGCGACCACGTCGCCGAGCCCGGCCGGGTCCAGCTCGCGGAACTCGCGCCACTCGGTCAGGTGCAGCACCGCATGGGCGCCCCGGGCCGCCTCGGCCGGGTCGGCCGCGTAGGCGAGGGTGGGGAAGAGCGCACGGGCGTTCTCCATGCCCTTGGGGTCGAAGACGGTGACCTGGGCGCCCTGGAGCTGTATCTGACCGGCCACGTTGAGCGCGGGGGAGTCCCTGACGTCGTCGGAGTCCGGCTTGAAGGTCGCGCCCAGCACCGCCACCCGCTTGCCCAGGAAGCTGCCGCCGACGGCGTCGCGGGCCAGCTCCACCATATGGCCGCGGCGCCGCATGTTGATCGAGTCGACCTCGCGGAGGAAGGTCAGCGCCTGGTCGGCGCCGAGTTCACCGGCGCGCGCCATGAAGGCCCGGATGTCCTTGGGCAGGCAGCCGCCGCCGAAGCCGATACCGGCCCGCAGGAACTTCCGGCCGATGCGCTCGTCGTGGCCGATGGCCTCGGCGAGCTTGACCACATCGCCGCCCGCCGCCTCGCAGACCTCGGCCATGGCGTTGATGAACGAGATCTTCGTCGCCAGGAAGGAGTTGGCCGCGACCTTCACCAGCTCGGCGGTCGGGAAGTCGGTCACCACGAAGGGCGAGCCCTCGGCGAGGGGCTTGGCGTACACCTCGCGGAGCAGCTTCTCGGCCCGGTCGCTGGTGACGCCCACCACGATCCGGTCCGGCCGCAGGGTGTCCTGGACGGCGAACCCCTCGCGCAGGAACTCGGGGTTCCAGGCCAGCTCGGCGTCGGCCCCCACCGGGGCCAGCTCGGCCAGCCGGGCGGCGAGCCGGTCCGCGCTGCCGACCGGCACCGTGGACTTGCCCACCACCAGCGCGGGACGGCGCAGATGCGGGGCGAGCGACTCCACCGCCGCGTTCACGTAACTCATGTCACACGCGTACTCGCCGTGCTTCTGCGGAGTGTTCACGCAGATGAAGTGGACGTCGCCGAACTCTCCGGCCTCCTCGTAGGAGGTGGTGAAGCGCAGCCGCCCGCTGGCCCCCTCGATCCCCGCGGTGTGGCGCCGCAGCAGCTCCTCCAGGCCCGGTTCGTACATCGGCACCCGGCCCGCCGTGAGCATCGCGATCTTCTCGGGCACGATGTCGAGGCCCAGGACCTCGAAGCCCAGTTCCGCCATGGCCGCTGCGTGGGTGGCGCCGAGATAGCCGGTGCCGATCACGGTGATCTTGAGGGCCATGGAAGTGCTCCAGAACGGTCGGTCGCAGATGCGGTGCCTGAGCATAGTCGGGACCGCGGGACGGGCTCAGCCGACGGTGTCGGCTAACTCACCTATACGTATCGGGAAGGCGACCCTAGAATTCAGTTACTTAACGGTAGTTAGCACTCTTGGGGAGTGAGAGGCTTGGCGTCCTCGGTGAACGACTTCGATCTGTACCGGCCGTCCGAGGAGCACGACATGCTCCGCGACGCCGTCCGCTCGCTGGCCGAGGCGAAGATAGCCCCCTACGCCGCCGAGGTCGACGAGGCGGGCCGGTTCCCCCAGGAGGCGCTCGACGCCCTGGTCGCCAACGATCTGCACGCGGTGCACGTCCCCGAGTCCTACGGCGGCTCGGGCGCGGACGCGCTGGCCACCGTGATCGTCATCGAGGAGGTCGCCCGGGTCTGCGCCTCCTCCTCGCTGATCCCCGCGGTCAACAAGCTGGGCTCGCTGCCGGTCATCCTCTCCGGCTCCGAGGAGCTGAAGAAGAAGTACCTGGCCCCGCTCGCCAAGGGCGACGCGATGTTCTCCTACTGTCTCTCCGAGCCGGACGCGGGCTCGGACGCGGCGGGGATGAAGACCAGGGCGGTGCGCGACGGCGACTCCTACGTCCTCAACGGCGTCAAGCGCTGGATCACCAACGCCGGGGTCTCCGAGTACTACACCGTGATGGCCGTCACCGACCCCGAGAAGCGCTCCAAGGGCATCTCCGCCTTCGTCGTCGAGAAGTCCGACGAGGGCGTGTCCTTCGGCGCCCCGGAGAAGAAGCTCGGCATCAAGGGCTCCCCGACCCGGGAGGTCTACCTCGACAACGTCCGCATCCCCGCCGACCGGCTGATCGGCGCCGAGGGCACCGGCTTCGCCACCGCCATGAAGACCCTCGACCACACCCGGATCACCATCGCCGCCCAGGCCCTCGGCATCGCCCAGGGGGCCCTGGACTACGCCAAGGGCTATGTCCAGGAGCGCAAGCAGTTCGGCAAGCCGATCGGTGACTTCCAGGGCGTCCAGTTCATGCTCGCCGACATGGCGATGAAGCTGGAGGCCGCCCGGCAGCTCACCTACGCGGCGGCGGCCAAGTCCGAGCGCGTGGCCGCCGGAGGCGGCAAGGAGGACCTGACCTTCTTCGGCGCCGCGGCCAAGTGCTACGCCTCCGACGCCGCGATGGAGATCACCACGGACGCCGTCCAGCTGCTCGGCGGCTACGGCTACACCCGCGACTATCCGCTCGAGCGGATGATGCGCGACGCCAAGATCACGCAGATTTATGAGGGCACGAACCAAGTTCAGCGGATCGTGATGGCGCGCAACCTCCCGTAGCCGCGCCGCCACGGCATCCGCTACGACGAACGACCGCCGCCGGCCCGAGCGGGCCGGCGGCGGTCGTTTCGTACCGGCTCCGGGTCAGTTGCCGGAGACGGTGACCTTCTCGTCGTTCTTCAACTCGCTCACCAGCTGCTTGACCTTGGTCATGTCCCACTGCACCGCGCTGCCCTTGGAGGTGGCCAGGCCCGGGTTGGAGACGGGCATGTTCATCTGCTTGCCCTCGCCGCCGGAGACGCCCTTCATCGCGAAGAACATGTCCTTCACGTCCCACAGGCCCATGTCCTTGTCCACGATCAGCGAGTCCAGGCCCGCGCCCATCGTCGGGTAGAGCTTGAACGGGTTGAGGACCGTGCTGGGGGTGGCGGCCTTGTTCGCGAGCGCGGAGAGGAACTTCTGCTGGTTCCGGGTGCGGTCCAGGTCGCCGCCGGCCAGGCCGTAGCGCTGACGCACGAAGGCGAGCGCCTTCTGGCCGTCGAGCGTCTGCTTGCCCTTCTTCAGGTCGGTGCCGGCGTGCTTCTCCTTCATGTCCTGGGGCACGTCGATCTCGACGCCGCCCACCGAGTCCACGATCTTGGCGAAGCCGTCGAAGCCGATCTCCGCGTAGTGGTCGATGTGCAGACCGGTGTTGTACTCGATCGTGCGGACCAGGAGCTCGGGACCGGCCATGGAGAAGGACGCGTTGAGCTTGTTCTGCGACTGGCCGTAGCGCTTGCCGGAGTCCGGTCCGGTGAACGACGGGATGGTGACCCAGGAGTCACGCGGCAGGCTGACCATGGTGTTCCCGTTGTCACCGACGTGCAGAAGGATGATCGAGTCGGTGCGGCGGCCATCGGCCGAGCCGGTGTGGAGCTTCTTCTTGTCCTCGGCGGACATGCCCTCGCGGCTGTCCGACCCCACGATCAGGTAGTTGGTGCCCTTGCCACCGTCCGGCCGGTCCTCGACCTTGCTCAGGTCCACCTCGTTGCGGAGCTTGGAATCGGCCCAGATGTAGGTGCCGATGCCGACCGCGAGCAGCACGACGACCAGGGTGACCAGGCCGATGGTTATCCGGCGCTTCCAGTTCTTCGGCCTCACCGGACGCGGGCCGCCGCCGGGACCCCCGGGACCCCTCGGGTCCCCCGGTCCGCCGCCCGGTCCGCCGTGGCCGTGTCCGTAGACCTGTCCGGTGTTGTAGCCGTCGTCATAGTCATCCTGCCCCTGGGACGCCTGCTGCCGGGGAATGGTGCCGCGGGGTGAGAGGTCGGGCGGCAGCGGCGGCTCGCCGTACGGCGGCGGACCGCCCGCACCCGGCGCCGTGCGCCTCACCTGCGGCATGGCGCGCGCCCCTTCCGGTTCGGCGCTGCCGCTGCCACGTCCGTACCGGCCGCTGCCGTCGCCGGTCCATCCCTGGGGCCATTCGCTCATGCAAGGCAGTGTGCCTGGTCGGGTGCGCCCCCTTACAGGGCGGGGGCCGGATCGGGGCGCGGCTGTTGCAGACCTGATAAGAATCCGGTCCGCATAAGGTGGACGGCATGACCAATCAGGCCCAGGGTGCGCAACCGGAGCTTCCGGGAAAGCCCACCTCCGCCTCCCGCACCACGCTGTCACACATCATGACGGGCAGTGACACCAATCTCCTCGGGACCGTGCACGGCGGCGTGATCATGAAACTGGTGGACGACGCGGCCGGCGCGGTCGCCGGACGCCACTCCGAGGGACCCGCGGTCACCGCGTCGATGGACGAGATGGCCTTCCTCGAACCGGTCAGAGTCGGCGACCTGGTCCATGTGAAGGCCCAGGTCAACTGGACCGGCCGGTCCTCCATGGAGATCGGGGTGCGGGTGCTGGCCGAGCGGTGGAACGAGTCCACGCCCGCCACCCAGGTGGGCAGCGCCTATCTGGTCTTCGCGGCCGTCGACGCCGATGGCAAGCCCCGGCCCGTGCCTCCGGTCATCCCGGAGACCGAGCGGGACAAGCGGCGCTACCAGGAGGCCGAGATCCGGCGGACCCACCGGCTGGCCCGGCGCCGCGCGATCAAGGAGCTCCGCGCCCAGCGCGCCACCCGGCGCACCGAAAGCGCCGCGGGCGCGGCGGGCGCCGGTGGTGCCGAGGGCGCGGCGGGCGCCGAGGGGGTCGAAGGCCGCTAGCACGGCCGTGCCCCGACCGGCGTGCCGGTGCCC
>NZ_BBOX01000205.1 GCF_001553455.1 Streptomyces hygroscopicus subsp. hygroscopicus | reverse complement strand
CCGTCGGCGGCGCTGATCGGGCTGATCACCCCTCCCCGGGGGAGGGCCCCGCCCCGGCGGAGGGCGCACACCGCCGCAGCGCGGAGGACGCACGCCGCCCCCGCGCGGAGGTCGCATACCGCCCCCGCGCACCCCGGGTCACAGGGCGCGGCCTGTCGCATCCCGGGGCACAGGGGTCTGGGTCTCCTCGGGGCAGGCGACCTCCTCGCCGGTGACGGCCCCGAGGCCGTTCTCGCCGGTGTCCGGACCCTCGAGCCGCACCGGCCGTACGCCCGTGAAGTCCGCGCCGAGCGTGAGCTGCATCACCTCGCCCTGTCCGGCCACCGGCTTCAGCCGGGCCCCGGGCAGCGCGGCCGCCAGCGAGCGCGCCGAGCGGTCCCAGACCGGGTCGTACGCGATCACCGTGTGCGGGACGTCGGGGGTCGCGGCGTCCGCCGGGGAGCCGGTGGTGGCGAAGCCGGTGGCGTGCAGCGCGCGGTCCGCACGGCGGGCCAGCCCCGCCGTGTCGGTGCCGTTGAGCACATGGACCCGGATCCGGCCCGGGTCCACCTCGACCGGGGTGGCCCGCGGCCGCTTGGGGCGGTGGGTGAGCGGCCGGTCCTCGCGGAGGGCGGTGAAGAGCCGCTCGGCCCTGGCGTGGTCCCAGCGCAGTGTGGAGCCGGACCCCTTCAGCGGAACGCCGGGCAGGACCACCGGGACCGAGGCGAACTCCGAGGACGCGGGGGTGATGCCGTTCATCGCCCGCCCCAGGGCGACCAGGTCCGCCGCGTCGAGGCCGTGGTCGGCGCGGACCGAGCCCAGCAGGGCCCCGGCCACCCGGTTGAACCGCACCGGGTTGAGCAGGATGCCACCGGCCGTGGTCTGGTGGACCACCGCGGCCAGGAAGCGCTGCTGGCGCTGGATCCGGCCCAGGTCGGAGGTGCCGTCGACATGCCGGGAGCGCACGTACTGCAGCGCCTGGCCGCCGTTCAGGACGTGGGTGCCGGCGGGCAGGTCCAGCCCGGTGTGGTCGTCCTTCAGCGGCCGTGCGGTGCAGATCTTCACCCCGCCGATCACATCGACCGTCTTCATGAAGCTGGTGAAGTCGACCTCGAGGTAGTGGTCGACATGGACCCCGGTCAGCTGCTCCACGGTGCGCACGGTCAGGCTCGGCCCGCCCTCGGCGTACGCGGCGTTGAGCTTCCGCGGATGCGGCGGATGGCGTTTTCCGGCGGCGTCGGTGTACGCCGGGATCTCGGCGTACGAGTCGCGGGGCAGGCTGACCGCGCTGACCCGGTGGTGGTCGGCCGACAGATGCATCAGCATGATCGTGTCGGTGCAGTTGCAGGGGGCTCCGCCCAGCCGGTACAGCGCCTTCTCCCGAGGCGTGATCTTCTCCCGTCCGTCCGTGCCGACCACGAGGAAGTTGACGCCCCCGCCGGTGTCCTTCGGCCGGTTGTCCAGGCCGCCGAAGGCATCCACCCGGTGGATCCCGGATTCCAGCTCCCGGACCAGCAGATGCCCGATGCCGCTGACCGCCAGCACCAGACAGGCACCGCCCGTGGCCAGCCGCAGCCCCCAGCGGGGGCGGCGGGAGGGGGGCCGGGACGGGCGCGGCGATCGAACCGGCGCACTCACTGAAGGGGACCTCCGGAAACGGGCGGGCTGGGCGGAACCGCCTCACCGTAGGCCGATACGACGATCGTCCCGGCGGCCCCACGCCGCCCGTACCGCGCGCTGCCACCCGGGCGGCGCGGTCCGGTGTCCACCATTCGCGGTAACGTGGGCCCGATACCGCAGCCTTTTGGGGCCCCACCCCCAGTCTCCTGGGGCCCGGCCCCCGAACCCCGAGGTGCCATGCCCCCGCATCAGCTCCCGGCCGTCTCAGTGATCATGCCGGTGCTCAATGAGGAACGCCATCTGCGCAATGCCGTGCGGCACATCCTGGAGCAGGAGTACGCCGGCGAGATGGAGGTGGTGATCGCGCTCGGCCCGTCCACGGACCGCACCGACGAGATCGCCGCCGAACTGGTGGCGGAGGACGCCCGGGTGCATACGGTGCCCAATCCCACCGGACGCACCCCGGCCGCCCTGAACGCGGCGATCAAGGCATCCCGCCATCCGGTGGTGGTGCGGGTCGACGGTCACGGCATGCTCTCGCCCGACTACATCGCGACCGCCGTACGGCTCCTGGAGGAGACCGGCGCGCAGAACGTCGGGGGGCTCATGTACGCCGAGGGCGAGAACGACTGGGAGAAGGCCGTCGCCGCCGCCATGACCTCCAAGATCGGGGTGGGCAACGCGGCCTTCCACACCGGCGGTGCGGCGGCCCCCGCCGAAACCGTCTACCTGGGCGTCTTCCGGCGCGAGGCGCTGGAGCGGCAGGGCGGCTACAACGAGGAGTTCATCCGCGCCCAGGACTGGGAGCTGAACTTCCGGATCCGTGAGGCGGGCGGGCTGATCTGGTTCTCGCCCGAGCTGAAGGTCTCCTACCGGCCGCGGCCGAACGTACGGGCGCTGGCCAAGCAGTACAAGGACTACGGGCGCTGGCGCCATGTCGTCGCCCGCTTCCACCAGGGCTCGATCAATCTGCGCTACCTCGCCCCGCCGACCGCCGTCGTCGCCATCGCGGCGGGCCTGGTGGTGGGCGCGGCCGTCACCCCGTGGGGCCTGGTGGTCCCCGGCGGCTATCTGGCGGCCATCGTCGCGGGCTCGATCCCGGCGGGGAAGGGGCTGCCGGTGAAGGCCCGGCTGCAGATCCCGCTCGCGCTCGCGACCATGCACATGTCGTGGGGCTGGGGCTTCCTGACCAGTCCGCGGTCGCTCGCCAAGAAGGTCATCGCCAGCCGCCGCCCGGCGGTCATGGCCCCCTAGGGCGTGTTTCGCCCTGGCCGCCGCCCGCGCATCCATCCGGACGCCACGAGGGGCCGGACCCACGCCGTCACGCCGGGTCCGGCCCCTTCGCCGTGCCGGCACGGGGACGTACGTGTGCTGCCGCCGGGAGGTGTGCCACGGGGACGCGGCCTCCGATGGGGGTCCCCGTGCCGTCAGGGCCCCGTGCCGTCACCGGAGGCGTCAGAAGCTGTAGCCCGGGTTGACCTTCATGCAGCCCTTCTCCTCGCCGTTCAGGGCGTCCGCGCTCTCGGGCGTCTTGTCGCTGTCGCCACTGTCCGCCGCCGCCTTCGGATAGGTGGTGCCCTGGCGCCAGTCGTTGCCCACCACCACGGTGACGTGCTGTACCGACTTCGACGACTTCACCGCGGACTTCGCCAGCTTCAGCGCCTTGGCCACGGCCAGCGCGTCGCCCTGCTCGGCCTCGTCGGGGTAGAGGACGGTGGTGTCGGCCTGCGAGATGAGCAGCGAGTTCGCGGTGGCCTTGGCGTAGCCCAGCCGCACCAGCTCGGAGGTGATGACCGCGGCCCGGCCGGCCACCGGTCCCAGTACGGTGCTGGCGGTGCCGTTCTGCACCACCACCGGGATCTCCGCCTTGGGCGCGGTGGGTGCCGGGGTGGTGTCGGGCTTCTTCTTGTCCTTGCCGTCCAGCGCTATGTCGTTGCGCAGCAGTGCGAAGGTCTGCTCGGCGTCGCCCGGCTTGGGCAGGACGTACTCCCCGCCGCCGCCGTACTCCCAGGGCATGGTGATCATGGTGGTGCGCTTGGTCGGCACCCGCTTGAGGTCATTGCCCAGGTCGTACAGCTTCTTGACGCTGCCGAGGCCGTGGTCGACGGTCAGCGCGTTGGTGGCGGCCTCCGCGAGGTCCATCAGCTTGCCCGGGTCGCTGAGCTTGGTGCCCGCCTTCAGCTGGCGGATCATCGAGGTCATGTACATGTGCTGGGCCTTGGCCCGGCCGATGTCGGTGTTGTCCTCGAAGCCGTAGCGGGTGCGCAGCCACTGGAGGGCCTGGACGCCCTTGACGTTGTGGGTGCCCTTGGTCAGCTTCAGACCGGAGCCGTGGCCCTTGCTGTCATGGGAGTAGACGTTGGCGTTCACGCACACCGGGACGCCGCCGATGGCGTCCGCCATGGAGACCACCCCGGAGAAGTCGATCATCATGAAGTGATCGATGTAGACGCCGGTGAGCTCCTTCCAGGTGGCGACCGTGCAGCCCGGACCGCCGTGCTGGAGCGACTGGTTGATGGCCCCCACGGTCTTCGGGTACACCGTTCCGTCCTTCGGGTCGGTGCACCGGGGGATGGTCACCCGGGTGTCGCGCGGAATGCTGACCACCGACATGTTGGCGCGGTCGGCCGAGACGTGTACCAGCATCTGCACATCGGCCAGCGGCTTGCGGTCCGCGTCCTGCTTGGCGCCGCCGAGCTTGACGTTCTCCGCGGTGTTCCGGCTGTCGGAGCCGATGAGCAGGATGTTGAGGGGAGTCTGGCCGGCGGCGTTGGGCTCGGGCTTGCCGATCTTGCTGTCGCCGAGGTCCAGCTCCTCCTTCCGCAGATTGCCGTTCAGATGCTGGTAGTAGAAGTAGCCCGCACCGGCCGCGCCGAGTATCAGCACGGTCAGGGTCAGCGCGCTCCAGCGCAGGATCCGCACGCCGCGACTCCTCTTTGGCCGCCGTGGACCGCTCGGGCGGTACCCCGCGTCCCCCGACGCGGGCTCCTTTCCGCCCGGCGGACCGTCGTCCTCACCGTCCTCGCGGGGTTCGGGGACGGCGGACCGGCCTCTCTCCTCCCGCACACTGCTCTGACGCATCGGGCCCTCCCCGCTGTCTCTCTGTCGTCCGGCCCGATGGACGAAGGTGGATCCGCTGGCCGGCGACGGGTCACTTGGCGCAGACGTTCTTGTCGTCGGCCTCGACCCTCTGAATGTCCTTCGGCGCCTTCGTCGGAGCGGAGATCGGAGTGCCGGCGCCCTTGAAGTCCGCGCCCAGCGTCAGGGTCATCTCCGCCATGGGTTCGGCGTCCTTCGTGCCTTCCTTCATGGCAGAGGCGGGCAGCCCCATGCTGTCTGCCAGCCGACGCGCCTGATCGGCCTGGTTGGGAGCGTACTCCAGGGTCGTCTTCTTCGACTCCGAGGGAGCGTTTCCGCCGTTGCTGGTGCGGAGCATCCCCTCGGTGTTCTGCATCCAGTCGACGGTCTCCTGGGCGGCGCCGAACCGACCGCTGCCGTTGAGCACCTTGACCCGGACATCGGCGGGATCGGCCTTCGGCCCCTTGAGCCGGGCCGCCTGCTTGTCCTTGGCCGCCTTCTCCTTCTTCTTGACCTCGGTCAGCGACACATCCTGGCGGACCATGGCGAACAGCGGCTCGGCCTTGGTCTTGTCGAGCAGTACGGTCGCGCCGTCGGTGTTGTCCACGACCGGGACGGTCACGAAGGTGACGTTCTTCAGATCGACCTTGCTCAGGTTCTTCCCCAGCGAGGCCAGTTTGGAGACGGTGCCGATTCCGGTGTCCACGGTGAGCGCCTTGGTGGCGCTCTGGGCCAGGTCCCACATCTTGCCGGGGCTGGTGAGCGTCCCGCTGGACTTCATCTTGCGCATCAGCGCACTCAGGAACTGCTGCTGGAGCTTGATCCGGTCCAGGTCGCCGCCGTAGCCCACGGCGTGCCGGGTCCGGACGAACGCCAGCGCCTCCTCGCCCTTGATGGTGTGGCGGCCCTTGGAGAGGTTCAGATGCGACTTGGGGTCGTTGATGTCCTTGCCGAGACACACCTCGACCCCGCCGACCGCCGTGGACATCTCCTTGATGGCGTTGAAGTCGGCCATCATGAAGTGGTTGATCTCCAGACCGGTCAGCTTCTCGACCGTCTGCCAGGTGCAGCCGGGGTCGCGCCCCTCCTGTCCCAGGCTGGTGTTGAAGCGCACCTCCGACTCGCCCGGGATGGTCTTGAACGAACCGTCCTTCTGTTTCGTACGACAGTCCGGGATGTCGGTGATCATGTCGCGGGGGATGGACAGCACGGTGGCGTTGGAACGGTCCTCGGAGACGTGGAAGAGGAGCGTGGTGTCGGCGTGGCCCACGCTCCCCGCGTCGCCGTACCCCTCGTTCCCCTTGCCGTCGCGCCGGTCGGTGCCGATGAGCAGGATGTTCATCGGCCCGTCGGAGACCGCGGCGTTGTTCTCGCCGACGTCGACCTTGCTGATGTTGCCGTTGAGGTGCTGATAGATGAAGTACGCCGCGGCCGAACCGCCCACCAGCAGAAAGGCCAGGGTGCCGCTGCCCCAGTAGAGCGCCTTCTTCGCCTTCGACTTCTTCGGCTTCGGCTTGCGGCGGCTGACCGGGCCGGTCTCCTTCTCCTGCTCCGACTCCTGCTTGGCCGCGCGGCGGCGCCCTCTGGGCTCGGAGTCGGTGGCGCCGTCACGGCTCGACGATCTGGAGACCCGTCGCAACTCGGTGGTGTCGTCCGCCGATGTCTCGGCAGGGTTCAGCCGCAGTTCGTAATTGCCCGTGTTCGGGTCGAACACCCACTGATCGGCTGGGTCGAAGTCACCCGCCCCGCCAGGGCCTTGCGCGTCCACGGTCGCCTGTGTCCTCCGTCGGTGCCACGCGGCGCCTCCCCCTCAAGGCGCTCCATACGTCTTCTTGTGCAGTGCGCGGCCACCTCGTAGAGCGCACCGGATCGCTCACACTATCCGTCCAGATCAGCGTCAAGCGACGCCGGTGACACATTCCACTTCCCTACAACTGGGCAATCTGCCCCATCCTTATCCGATCCTTCACGCAGCGCGGCTCATTCTTATGGTGTCTTTACCCGCAGATGCCGCGTGCGGCCGTCGTCCCCTGGTGGGAGCCGTGGCCACCGGCCTTCCGGGCGCCGCTCGCCGAGACCGTCACGGTGCGGGACACCGCCACCGGGCGGTCCAGCCGCAACTGCCGGAACAGGCGGTCGGCATCCGGCTGGACGAGTTCATCGCGGTTCTTGTCGTACGTATACGGCTGGCGCGGAATCGTGAGGAACCGGATCTTCTCCCGAGGGATGTCCCGCACTCCGCGCACCAGATCGTACAGATCTTTGAGCGAATCGAGTCCCGGATCGGTGGTCAGCGAGGAGGTCGCCGCGTTGAGCACCGGATACAGTTTCGCCGGATTGAGCAGCACACCATTGCTCTGCAATTTCTTCACAAGCGAACCCATGAATTCCTGTTGCCTGCCGATACGCTCCGTGTCGCTCCCGTCGCCGATGCTGTACCGGGCGCGCACATAGCCCAGGGCCTCTTCACCGTGCAGGACCTGACGGCCCGCGGGCAGCTTCAGATGCGCGTCATCGTCGTCGACGGGCTCCTCGAGGCACATCTCCACCCCGCCGACCGCGTTCACCAGCCTCTTGAAGCCGCTGAAGTCCACGATCACGTGGTGATCGACGCGGATGCCGGTCAGTTTCTCCACGGTGCGGATCGTGCAGGCCGCACCGCCGAATTCGAATGCCCAGTTGAACTGGGTGAGCCGGGGGCGGGTCCGCTGTCCGTCCGGCTGGTCGCAGGCCGGGACGTCCACCATCAGATCGCGGGGGATGGAGACGGCGGTGGCGCTCTTTCCGCCGGCCTGCAGATGCAGCAGGATCGTGGTGTCCGAGCGCTGGGTGCCGGTGTCCTGGCCGTATTTGCCGTTGCCCTTGCCGCCCCGGTTGTCGGAGCCGATCAGCAGGATGTTCTGGGCGTCCCGCACCACCGACACCGGCCGCTCGGCCTCGTACTTCTTGAGTTCGTTCGCGGTCCGGGTGTCGGTGCGGATGTTGCCGTCCAGGCGCTCGTAGAACCACCACCCCGCCCCGGCGACCGACAGCACCAGTACGGCCGTGCCCAGCGCGAGGACGCGCGGCCAGCGGCGCCTGCGTCTCGGCGCGGGCTCAGAGCTGTCAGTCGTCACGTCCGCGCCCTCCCGCCCGTCTCCCGCCCGCGGGGCGGGGCGGCTTCACGTGCTGCGATACCGATTAACGGAACAGACATGCGAACCCCGCGCATGGTTGTACGTATCCGTAGAGCATCGAGCGGGGCGTGCGCGGGGCGCGCGGCGCCGCCCGTGGATCCGCTCCCCCGCTCTCCCGGTCCGCCGGTCCGCCGGACGGGGCAGGGGGCGGGGGCTGTGGTCCGAGTCCAGTGTGGGGTGAGGTGGTCGGGGGTGAGGTGGTCGGGGTGGTGCGGGGTACGGGGTGCGGGGTGGTCCGGTGGTTGGGGGGTGAGGTGGCTGGGGGTGGCGCGGGGTGGTCCGGTGGGTCGGAGTGCGGCTCCGGGGTGGCTCAGGACGGCTCAGGACGTGGTCGCGGTGACCCGTTCGCTCTCCTTGCGCTCGGCCAGCCCCTTCTCGTCCAGCCGTTCCAGGTGGCGGCAGAGCACCACCGAACCGCCGGTGGCCAGCGGTGCGTACAGCCCGAACGACAGCCCTTCCCAGACGTCGTACGGCAGCCCCGAGAGGATCCGGGAGCCGGGCCCGAGCGCCTGTGCGGCGGCGTCGGCGCGCGCCCGCTCCACCACCTCCGCGCTCGTCAGCTCCAGACCGCCGACGGCCAGCGCGGGCGCGTCCGGGTCCACCGGGGAGTACGGGGCGAAGCGGTCGCCCTGGCTGGGCACCTCCACGGCGTAGTCCGCGAACCCCTCCGGCAGCTGGGGGAACCGGCCGCCCAACGGCCGCAGCGACAGCGCAACCCGCTCCCCGGAGCACTCGCGCGCCTCCTTGAGGGTGTCCGGGCCGCTGACGACGAGATCGGCGGAGGCCGGGTCGCCCCCGATGTCCGCGAGGACCCCGACCGAGGAACAGGCCAGCAGCCACACGGCGGTCTGCCAGTGGGCGGGCAGCAGGAGTGCGCACCGGTCGCCTGGTGCGGCGGCCAGATCGTCCTGGATCAGATTGGCGGTCTTCGCCACCCAATTGGCGAAGGTGGCCACGGAGAGTTCGACGCGTTCGCCCGTGGCGTCGTCGTAGAAGGTCACAAGCGGGCGGGACGGGTCCGCGACGAGCGCGGATCCCAGCAGGTCGGCAGGGGTGCGATCGGTGGCGTTCACCCGCGCAAGCCTACGCGCCGAAGGTGCGGCGCGGACGGGGTCGGTGAGGCCCGGGTCGGCAAACGGTCCGCGACGTGACCGCTCTTCCGAATGGACAGGTTTGTCATGGTATGGGGACCATTCCAATCATGCGTGCATACCTGGCATCCTCGATCGGCGTCGCGTGCACCGCCGCCCTCGCCCTTCCCCTCGCCCTGTATCCGGGCCCCGCCCACGCCCGCACCGAGCGGGCCGCCACCTCCGGGTCCACGCAGTCGCTGCCGCTGCTTCCCCTCGCGTCCGGCGGACTCGACCGGGGCGTGGCCGCGCCCGGTGGCGACACGGGCGACCGGGGCGTGGCCGCGCCGGACGTGCGGCCCTTCTCGCTCGTCGGCGTCGTCTGGGACCGGCCCTCCGCCGGCCTCCGCGCCCGGGTACAGGTCCGCACTCGCG
>NZ_BBOX01000204.1 GCF_001553455.1 Streptomyces hygroscopicus subsp. hygroscopicus | reverse complement strand
GGTCCCCGTGGCGCGAGCTGCTGCCGTACGAGGACGAGGCCCCCGACCCCGACTCGCCCGAGCGCCGGAGCGCACGGGCCCACGGCGGTACGGCTCCGCTGTGGGTCG
This sequence comes from Streptomyces hygroscopicus subsp. hygroscopicus, assembly GCF_001553455.1. Lineage (GTDB taxonomy): Bacteria > Actinomycetota > Actinomycetes > Streptomycetales > Streptomycetaceae > Streptomyces > Streptomyces hygroscopicus. The sequence continues at coordinate 2,854 of NZ_BBOX01000204.1, read as the reverse complement.
GCGACTCGGACGGCGTCCAGGCGCGGGTCCGGGCCGAACGGACGGCGACGGCGGACGCGGACGGGCGGGTGGTGGCGGACGAGGGCGTGGATGGGCGGGCGGTGGCCGGGGGCGTGCGGGCGGCGGCCTTGCCCGCCGGGCTCCGGCTGGAGCTGGTCGACCCAGGCGAGGCCCCGGCGCCGCCCCCGGGCCGCGGCGCGCTCCGCGCCCTTCCGGCGCACCCGGTGCCGCCGCGTCCCGTGCCGCCGCCTCCCGTGAGGACGCACCCGGTGCCGCCGCGCCCCGCGTCCCCGCAATCCGTCCCGACGCGCCCCGCACGGACGCATCCCGTGCCGACGCGCCCCGTGCCCCCGCGTTCCGCGCCGACACACCCCGCGCCGACGCCAGGGGGTGCGGGTGCCGCGCCGGGTGCGAAACCGTCGGCCGGATCGTCGTCCCGGAAGTCGTCCGGGAAGCCGTCGGCCGGATTGCCGTCCGGATTGTCGTCCGGGAAACCGTCCCCCGACCCCTCCTCCCCGCGACCGTCCCCTTCGAAGGCCACCGCCGGGCCGCTGCCGTCCCCCGCCCCCTCCACCCAGCCGCCCAGCGCCCTCGGTGCCGAGGTGACCAAGGCGAATGCCGCCGGGCACACCGCGCCGCGGCCCCGCATCATCACCCGCGCGGGCTGGGGCGCCGACGAGAAGATCCGGGAAAAGGGCCATGTCTACAGCAAGACCGTCAAGGTGGCCTTCATTCACCACACCGTGACGGGCAACAAGTACAGCTGTTCCCAGGCGCCCTCCGTTCTGCGCAGTATCTACCGCTACCACGTGAAGAGCCTGGGGTGGCGCGACTACGGCTACAACTTCACCATCGACAAGTGCGGGAAAATCTACGAAGGCCGTTCCGGCGGTGTGGCCAAAGCCGTACGCGGGGCGCACACTCTGGGCTTCAACACCAACAGCATGGGCGTCGCCGTTCTCGGTACGTTCTCCACCAAGAAGCCCCCGGCCAAGGCCGTGAAGGCCATCGCCAAGCTCACCGCGTGGAAACTCGGTCTCTTCAAGCGGAATCCGCGCGGCACCACACATCTGGTGTCCGGCGGCGGCAACAAGTACAAAAAGGGCGCTAGCGTAAAGCTCCATGTGATCGCCGGTCACCGCGACGGCTTCGCCACCGAGTGCCCGGGGAAACGTCTTTACAAGAAGCTCGGTTCGGTGCGGAAGACGGCCGCTCGCCTACAGGGGCGCTGATCAGGGGCGGTCCGGGGATCTGCATACACTGGCCGCCGACCGGCGAGCCCCAGCAGGAAGCAGAGACGTTACGTGACCAAAGCGCCAGCAACGCCATCGCCAGAGGCGATCCTCCTGGTCGGCGGCAAGGGAACCCGGTTGCGTCCGATGACGGTGCACACCCCCAAGCCGATGGTCCCGGCGGCGGGCGTTCCGTTTCTGACCCACCAACTGGCCCGCGCCCGCGCCGCCGGGGTGGAGCACATCGTGCTCGCCACGTCCTATCTGGCGGAGGTCTTCGAACCCTACTTCGGCGACGGCTCCTCGCTCGGTCTGCACTTGGAGTACGTCACGGAGGAGGAGCCGCTCGGTACCGGCGGCGCCATCCGCAACGTCGCCTCCCGGCTGCGCTCGGGCCCCGACGACCCGGTGCTCATCTTCAACGGCGACATCCTCACCGGCCTCGACATCCGTGCCCTCGTGGACAACCACCGCACGACGGGCGCGGACGTCTCCCTCCACCTCACCCGGGTCACCGACCCGCGTGCGTACGGGCTGGTGCCCACCGACGAAGACGGCCGGGTCACCGCCTTCCTCGAGAAGCCGCAGACCCCGGAGGAGATCGTCACCGACCAGATCAACGCGGGCGCGTACGTCTTCAACCGCTCGGTCATCGACACCATCCCCGCCGACCGGCCCGTCTCCGTCGAACGCGAGACCTTCCCCGGTCTGCTCGCCGCGGGCGCGCATCTCCAGGGCATGGTCGACTCCACGTACTGGCTCGACCTCGGCACCCCCCAGGCGTTCGTCCGCGGCTCCGCGGATCTGGTGCTGGGCCGGGCCCCGTCCCCGGCCGTGCCGGGGCGCTGCGGTGACCGCCTCGTCCTGGACAGCGCCTCGGTCGCGGTCGACGCCAAGCTGACCGGCGGCACGGTCATCGGGCCGCAGGCCCGGGTGGGCGCGGGTGCGCGTATCGACGGCAGCACGGTGCTGGAGGGGGCCGTGGTGGAGGAGGGCGCGCAGGTGCGCGACTCGCTCGTCGGCGCGGGGGCGCGGATCGGCGCCCGTACGGTGCTGCAGGGGGCGGTGGTCGGGGACGGCGCGTTGGTGGGCGCGGACAACGAGCTGCGGGACGGCGTACGGGTGTGGTGCGGGGCGGACATCCCGGCGGGGGCGGTCCGCTTCTCGTCGGACCAGTAACGGGGACGCCGCGGGCGTGAGGGGTGCCCCGGGGAGGGCCCGGGGTGCCTCGGGCTGCTCGGGGGGTGCGCGATCGGCCGGGTGGTCGGCGCGCCGTCCCCGGTGGTGGGCGCCGGTGGCACGGACCTGGCCGGGCCCCGGGGCAGGGGCGAGCCGGCGGACCCGCTCGACCGGCTCGGGCTCGGTGCCGCCGACGGCGGGCAGCGGATTGCGCGTCTCGAGCGGGCACCGGGCAGCGGTGGGCACCTGGCACCACCTTGCGCTCCCTCCCGCCGTCCTACCGGCACCCGCCGGTGGCCGCGGCCCGGCCACCGAACGGTGCCCGGGAGCCCGGCGGCCGAGCGGTGCCCGGGAGCCCGGCGACCGGAGTGGTGCCCGGGGGACCGGCGACCGCGCAGGCGGCGACTCCGGCGACTCCGGTGAAGCCGCCGACCGTGACCGGG
>NZ_BBOX01000203.1 GCF_001553455.1 Streptomyces hygroscopicus subsp. hygroscopicus | reverse complement strand
GCGGTGCGGAGGACGGTGCGGGGGAAGGTGGGGGCGGCGGTGCGGACGCCCGCGCCGCCGCGGGAGCGCTCCCGCTCGCCCCGGAAGGCCCCGGCTGATCCGTGGACCGGCCGTCCCGGCTGTCGCGCCCGTCCTGGCCGTCCTGGTTGTTCCGACCGTCCCGACTGTCCCAGCTGTCGCGGCTGTCCCGGCTGTCACGGCCGTCGCGGCCGTCACGGCTGTCCTCGAGTGCCTGCCGGTGGAGCCGCTGCAACTCGTCGCCGGGTTCGATGCCCAGCTCCTCCACGTACCTCCGGCGGGTGGAGCGGAACAGCGCGAGGGCGTCGGTCCGCCTCCCGCAGCACCGTAAGGCCTCCATCAGCAGCGCCACCGTGCGCTCCCGCAGGGGGTGTTCGGCCACCAGCAGGGACAGCTCCGCGGCGGCCTCGTGATGCCGTCCGGAGCGCATGTCGATCGCGGCGCACTCCTCGACCGCCGTACGCCGCTCCTCCTCCAGACCGGCGCCCAGGGTATCGGAGAGCCAGCCTCCCGCGACGTCCGCCAGCGCGGGCCCGCGCCACAGCTGCAGCGCGGCGCGCAGCAGTTCACCGGCCCGGTCCTCGGCCCCCTCGGCGTCCTTCGGGACCTCCCGCGCGGCCCGCACCAGATCGCGGAACCGGTGCAGGTCGACCTGGTCACGCGCGACGGTCAGCGCGTAGCCCTTCGCCGACGTCGTCAGCTCGGCGCCGGGCAGCGCGGACAGGATCCGCCGCAGCTTGGATATCTGCACCTGCACGGCATTTCGCGCGGACCCCGGAGGGTCCTCGCCCCACACCGCCATGACCAGCCGGTCGACGGACACCACCCGGCCGGACGCCATCAGCAGCATCGCCAGCACGGACCGCTGCTGCGCGGCGGTCGGCCCGAGCAGCCGCTCGCCCTGCCATATGCCCACCGGTCCCAACAGGCGAAACTCGGTCCCGTCCACGCACTGCCCCCGTCGGTACCAGAGATTTCATGTGCCCGCCTCGAAGCCTACCCACGGGTTCGGGTCAGCGAGGCATCAGCGGGACATCAGCGGCTCGTAGCACCCTACGAGTCATCGAGGGTCCCACGGGCACCAGATGCCGTCCCGGTCCACCGCGGTGGCGGCGACCGGCCCGGACGTTCCGGTCCCGGGATCCTCCTCCAACCATGAACGGGGGACGGTATGACAGTGAGGTGCCGAGGAGGCGGCTCATGACCACCACTGGAGGGACACGCAGTACACCCCGGATCGGCGAACTCGTCTACGACCTCGAACGGGAGACCATGGGCCGCGTCGCCTACGTCGACACCGGCGGCAACATCGCCTGGGTCAAACCCCTGCACGAGGGCCCCGAGTGGACGGCCCTCCCGGAACAGCTGCGCCGCGCGGCGGACGGCGAGCGCTGAGGCGACGCTTTCCGTCGCCGTCAAGAACCATCGAGAACCAGCGGGAACGATCGAGGACCGACCGAGACCGACCGGGACCGACCGAGACCGACCACGGTCCGGCGGGGGGCCATGGGCGGCGTCTCGCGTCTTCCAACGGGGGGAGGACGCGAGGCGCCATTCGTCGCGTACGTGGCGTACGCGGCGCACGCGGCGCACGCGGCCTGCGTGGCGCACGTCGCCTGCGTGGCGCACGTGGCGCACCTCGTGTGCGTCGCATACATCCCGTGACACGCCCGCGGCCCTGCCCCGATTCAGGAGGGCAGGGCCGCGGGCGCGTGGGCGTCAGGCGGGGACGTGCTCCTTCGCCGTGTCACCGTCACGCCGCTCGGGGAGGGCCTTGGCCTCGTCCTCGTCGGACTCGGACTCGGCCGGGGCCGGGCCGTGGCCGCCGCCGTTCTGGGCGAACGCGGCGGCGTCGAACGGCAGTTGTCCGGAGAGGACCTGCTGCATCCGCTCCTTGTCGATCTCCTTGGTCCAGGTGCCGACCAGGACGGTCGCCACCGCGTTGCCCGCGAAGTTGGTGAGGGCGCGGGCCTCGCTCATGAAGCGGTCGATGCCGACGATGAGGCCGACGCCGTCCACCAGCTCGGGCCGGTGCGACTGGAGGCCGCCCGCCAGCGTCGCCATGCCCGCGCCGGTCACCCCGGCGGCGCCCTTCGAGGCGACGATCATGAAGACGAGCAGGGATATCTGCTGGCCTATGGAGAGCGGCTCGCCCATGGCCTCGGCGATGAACAGCGAGGACATGGTCAGGTAGATGGCGGTGCCGTCCAGGTTGAAGGAGTAGCCGGTGGGGACGGTGATGCCGACGACCGGCTTGCTGACGCCCGCGTGCTCCATCTTCCCGATGAGCAGCGGCAGCGCCGACTCGGAGGACGAGGTCGACAGGATCAGCAGGAACTCCCGCGCCAGGTACTTCAGCAGCAGGAAGATGTTCACGCCCGCGACCAGCCGGAGGATCGTCCCGAGGACGAGGAACACGAACAGCGCACAGGTCACATAGAAGCCGATCATGATGACCGCGAGCGCCTTGAGCGCGTCCAGACCGGTCTCGCCGACCACGGCGGCCATCGCGCCGAAGGCACCGACCGGAGCGGCCCACATGACCATCGACAGCAGCTTGAAGACCAGCTGCTGTATGTGACCTATGCCGCGCAGCACCGGCTCGCCCGCCTTGCCCATCGCCTGCAGGGCGAAGCCGGTGAGCAGGGCCACGAACAGGGTCTGCAGCACCGAGTCGCCGGTGAAGGCGGAGACCAGGGTGGTCGGGATGATCCCGAGCAGGAAGTCCGCCGTGGACTCGTGGGCACCCTCGGCCTGGCTCTGCCCGGCCTGGGCCGCCTCATGGCTCATGTGCAGGCCGCTGCCCGGGTCGAGGAAGTTGCCGACCACCAGACCGATCGCGAGGGCGACGGTCGACATCAGCATGAAGTAAACGAGGGCGAGACCGCCCACCGCACCGACCTTCGCGGCCTTCCGCACCGAACCGATGCCGAGCACGATCGTGCAGAAGATGATCGGCGAGATCAACATCTTGATCAGATTCACAAAGCCGGTGCCGATGGGCTTGAGCTCCACCGCCACACCGGGAGCCGCGAAGCCCACGATGATGCCGAGCACCACCGCGCCGATCACGGCGAGGTAGAGGTAGTGAATCCTTTCCTTCTTCGCCCGCTCAGGCTCGTTACGTCCCGCCTCGGGCGTCGAGGTCCGCGCAGCCACGGTGCTGCCTCCTTCTGTTCTGCCGTCCAACTGTCCCGGCGCTGTACCGTGTGCGGCTCGCACACCGCCTTGAACGGTCCCGGCGACTATGCCCCACCCTGTGACGGGGGTCACCCTTCCGTTCATTTCGTTCACACAAAGATGCGTGTGCAGACTGATGGCCATGCGCATCCCCCACCCGCGGAGCCTGGCGGGCCAGCTGTTCGCCATGCAGGTCGTGCTGGTCGCCGCCCTGGTGGCCGGATGCGCCGTCTTCGCCTACGCCACCGGCCGCAAGCAGGCGGAGGCCGCCGCGCGGCAGCGGGCCACGGCCGTCGCGGTCGCCGTCGCCGACTCGCCATCGGTCGCCGAGGCCGTGCGGACCGGCAACCCCTCCGCCCGGCTCCAGCCGTACGCGGAGAAGGTGCGCCGGGACACCGGCGTCACCTTCGTCACGATCATGAACACCCGCGGTGTCCGCTGGACCCACCCCGATCCGGACCAGATCGGCGCCACCTACCTCGGCCACATCGGGCCCGCGCTGCGCGGCCGGGTCTTCCCCGAGACCTACACCGGCACGCTCGGCCGCTCCGTGCGGGTGGTCGCCCCGGTGCGCGACGACCGCGCCGGCGGCCGGATCACCGCGCTGGTCAGCGCGGGCATCACCGTGGACACCATCAGCGCCCAAGTGCGCCGCCAGCTGCTCGCGCTGCTCGGCGTGGCGGCCGCCGCGCTCGCCGTCGGCGGCCTGTGCGCGTACGTCATCAACGCCCGGCTGCGCCGTCACACCCACGGGATGAACGCGGACGAGCTGAGCCGGATGCACGACTACCACGAGGCCGCGCTGCACGCCGTGCGCGAGGGGCTGCTGATGCTCGACGGCCGGCGGCGGATCGCGCTGATCAACGACGGCGGCCGGGAGCTGCTCGGACTGCCCCCGGACTCCGTCGGCCGCTACGTCTCCGACCTGGGCCTGCCGCCCGCGCTGACCGGCGCGCTGCTGTCCACCGAGCCGCGCGTGGACGAACTGCACCTGACCGCGGAACGGGTCGTGGTCGTCAACACCTCACCGGTGAGCAGCGGTGAGCAGCGCGGCACGGTCGTCACCCTGCGCGACCACACCGAACTCCAGGCGCTCTCCGGCGAGCTGGACTCGGTGCGCGGTTTCGCCGAGGCGCTGCGCTCCCAGGCCCATGAGGCGGCCAACCGGCTGCACGCCGTCGTCTCGCTGATCGAGCTGGGCCGGGAGGACGAGGCCGTCGACTTCGCCACCGCCGAGCTGGAGCTGGCCCAGGCGCTGACCGACCAGGTGGTGGGGGCGGTGGCCGAGCCGGTGCTGGCCGCGCTGCTGCTGGGGAAGGCGGCCCAGGCCAACGAGCGCGGTGTCGAGCTGGTCCTCGCCCCCGACAGCCGGATCGACGACGGCGTCCTCCCGCCCGGTCTGCCCGCCCGCGACCTGGTGACCATCCTCGGCAACCTCATCGACAACGCCACGGACGCCGCCGCCGAGGGCGTCGGCACCGGCACGGCTCCCCGCAGCGCGCGGGTCACCGTCACCGCCCGCGCCGACGCCGGAGAGCTCACGCTGCGCGTCGCGGACACCGGGGCCGGGCTCGACCCGGCGGCGGCCGAGGAGGTCTTCCGCCGCGGCTGGAGCACCAAGTCGGCGGGGCGCGGCCTGGGCCTGGCCCTGGTCCAGCAGGCCGCGCGCCGGAACGCGGGCACGGTGGAGGTGGCGGGCTCGGCGGACGGCGGCGCGGAGTTCACCGTCCGCCTCCCCCTCACGGCCCCGGCCGTCACCTCGTGACGGCCCATCGTGACGCCCTGCGCACCGCCATCGACCACACCGACGACGGCGCCCGACCGCCACGCCCCGCGCCACCACCATCCATCACACCGGCACCGGCGCCCGACCGCACACCCCTCGGTGCCACGCCCCGCGCCCGGCCGCACCGCCCGGTGCGGTCCGCCAGGCCGGGACCCCGCGTGCGATCCGCCCCTACCGGCCGCGCCGCACCGATCCCGCCGCACCGGGCAGCGAGCCCCGGCGGGGCGGGGACGCACACGGCCCGCACGGCACGGCTGGACGCAGCCCGCACAGGCGGCAGCCCCGCACGACGGGGGGTGGTCGGATCGTCACCGCAGGGATCTGGCCCCCTGCGGTTACCCTCCGTAAATTGGAGCCCTGAGCTTTCCGCGCGCCCGGCGCGCACCGCATCCGAGAGGAACTCGTCCATGAGCCCGCAGGCGAAACCGGGGGATCCGGCGCCGATCCGGGTTCTCGTCGTCGAGGACGACCCGGTCGCGGCGGACGCGCACCGGATGTACGTCGAGCGCGTCCCCGGCTTCGCCGTGGTCGGGACCGCGCGCAGCGGCGCGGACGCCCAGCGGCTGCTGGAGCGGACGCCCGTCGATCTGCTGCTGCTCGACCTCTACCTCCCCGACGGACACGGCCTGCAGCTCGTAAGGGCGCTGCGCGCGGCCGGGAACGCGGCTGACGTGATCACGGTCACCTCGGCCCGGGATCTGGCGATGGTCCGCGACGGGGTCTCCCTCGGGGTCGTGCAGTACGTGCTGAAACCGTTCACCTTCTCCACCCTCCGGGACCGCCTCCTCCGGTACGCCGAGTTCCGGGCGACCGCGGGCGAGGCCAGCGGGCAGGACGAGGTGGACCGGGCGCTGGCCGCGCTGCGGGCGCCGCAGCCCGCGGCGATGCCGAAGGGGCTGACCCAGGCGACCCTGCACGCGGTCACCGAGGCGCTGCGCGGCGCCGAGGAGGGGATCTCGGCCGCGGCGACCGCCGAGACCGTGGGGATCTCCCGGATCACCGCCCGCCGCTACCTGGAGCATCTGGTGGAGGCGGGGCGGGCCGCCCGCGCCCCGCACTACGGGCAGATCGGACGGCCCGAGCTGCTGTACCGCTGGCTCAGCGAGCACTAGGTGTTCTGTCCACGGAGGTTGGTGAGGGACGGCACGGCTTGGTGGTCCTGACCGAGTGAGGGCCTTCCGGCCTCGGTGTGGGTTTCCGTGTCGGTTTCGGCCTCGGGCCGTGGCGTGGGGTCGGGGGCGGGGGTCCCGGTGCGCAGCACGCGGTTGACGCATGCGGTGTCGAGAGCGCCTTCCCACCGGGCGACGACAAGGGTGGCGACGCTGTTGCCGGCGAGGTTGGTCAGGGCGCGGCATTCGGACATGAACTTGTCGATGCCGAAGATCAGCATGATGCCCGCCACCGGCACGGTGCCGACCGAGGAGAGGGTGGCGGCCAGGGCGATGAATCCGGCGCCGGTGACGCCTCCGGACCCCTTGGAGGTGAGGATCATCAGGGCGAGCAGGCCCAGTTGCTCGCCGATGCCGAGGGGCGTGTCCGTGGCCTGGGCGATGTAGACGGCGGCCAGGGAAAGGTAGATGGAGCTGCCGTCGAGGTTGAAGGAGTAGCCGGTGGGCACGGTCAGCCCGACGATGTCACGGCGGATACCGAGCCCTTCGAGCTTGGTCATGAGCCGGGGCAGGGCGCTTTCGGACGAGGAGGTGCCCAGCACCAGGAGGAATTCCCCGCCCAGGTAGCGCAGCAGCCGGAAGATGTTGACTCTGAGCAGGGCGGTGACGGCGCCGAGGATGACGACGACGAAGAACAGCGAGGTGCCGTAGAAGAGGGCGATCAGCCGGCCGAGGCTGGTGAGGGTCGAGATGCCGTACTTGCCGATGGTGAAGGCCATGGCGCCGAACGCGCCGATGGGTGCGGCCAGCATGACGTAGTGCAGGATCTTGAAGACCACGCTGCTCAGCCGGTTCACGCCGGCCACGATCGGCTCGGCGACCGGCCCGACGGCCTTGAGGGCGATGCCGAACAGCACCGAGAGGAAGATGACCTGGAGGATGTTCCCGTCGGCGAAGGCGCCGACGGCGCTGGTGGGCACGATGTCGGTGAGGAAGTGCCACCAGCTCCGTCCCTCGCCCTGCTCGACGTACTGGGCGGCGTCGCCCGTCAGGTGGAGGTCGCCGGGATGGGCGTGCACTCCGGCGCCGGGCTGGAAGACATTGACGGCGACCAGGCCCACCGCGAGGGCGGCCAGGGTGCCCGCCTGGAAGTAGGCGAGTGACTTCAGCCCCACCCGGCCGACCCGCCCCAGGCTGTCGACGCTGCCGATACCGGCCACGATCGTGAGGAAGACGATCGGGGTGATGAGCATCTTGATGGCGGACACGAAGGTGGTGCCGACCGGTTCCAGGGCGACCCCGGCCGAGGGCCACAGCCAGCCGGTCAGGATGCCCGAGGCGATGGCGGTCAGGACCCAGAAGTACAGCTGTTTGTACCAGGGAGTGGAGGCGGTCCGGGCGGGGGGCGAGATCGGGGACGCGGATGCTGCCATGACGTTTCTCCTCATTGAGGAACAGGGCGCAGCCGGGACGCGAATGGCCTTCTGGGAGGGGCCGGGAGGGGCGCGGCTCGGAAGCGAACAGACAGGTCGCCCGTGAAGGGCGGAAGGCCGGGGCGGTGAGGTGGTGTCCCTGCCGCTCGCGCTCCGGCCGTGCGGGGCTCAGAGGGGTTCGCTCAGAGCAGGTCGAGGAGTTTGCCGGTGAACTCCTCCGGGGAGGCGGTGCCGCCCGGGCCGGGGTGCGCGGGTCGGTCCTGGCCAGGACCGCCGCGACGGCATCGGCGACATCCTTGGACGCCTCCGGGTGCCCCGGGGTGGTCGCGCAGCATGGCGGCCGGCCAGACCGCGCCCAGCGGGTTGGCGGCGCCGCGCCCGGCGATGTCGGGAGCGGAGCCGTGCACCGGCTCGACCATCGATGGGCAGGCGCGCTCGGAGTCGAGGGTGGCTGCCGGGGCGATGCCGGTGGAGCCGACGACGGCGGCGGCCGGATCGCTGAGGATGTCGCCGAAGAGGTGGGAGGCGACCACCACGTCGAAGCGGGCCGGGTCGAGATCGAGGACCCGCTGTGCCGGGGGCAGGACCTCGGCGCCGATGCCGTCGCCGGGGATCAGGGCAATGCGGTGGTTGGACATGCCGTCGATTGCAGCAATCAGCCTGTTCGACCGTCCAAGTCCCAGTTGCGATCTGCCTTATAAGCATGCCTTATCAGGCGGCTCCGTCCGGCCGCTCTCACCAGGTTCCGGGGCCGGGGTCGGCGAGGGCGGTGGTCACGAAGGCCCTGGCCGCCGGCGACAGCCCGGTGCGGCGGCTGACGACGTCACCAAGGCGCTCGCGGCGTACACCGGCCGGACCCGGACCACCGCCCGAACCACGACACCCCCGGGCCCGAACCACCGCCCGAACCACGACACCCCCGGACCCGGACCACCACCCGAACCACGACACCCCCGAACCGCGACACCGCCCGGCCCCCGCCCGTACCGTCCGAGGGCGCGGCGCCCGATCACGGCGCGGGTCCGGCGATCAAGTGACCATCCAGGTCACGGGGATTGACCTTCCGTTGAAGCCGACCTTACGGTCAGCCCGCAGCCCACAGAGGCCAGCAAGGAGGTCGTGCCCGTGCGCCCCACCGCCCCACTGATCCTCGCCGCCACCCTCACCGCCGCCGTTGGGCTCACTGCCTGCGGCGGCGGTTCGGGCAGCGACCCGGACACCGTCAAGGTCGCCTACAACCGCTCCACCGACAACAAGATCCGCTTCAAGGACAACCACCTGGCCGAGGTGAAGAAGCAGTTCGAGAAGGCCCACCCCGGCAAGAAGGTCAAGCTGATCCCGATCCAGGCGCAGGACAACGACTACGCCACCAAGGTCCAGCAGATGATGCGGTCCCCCAAGACCGCCCCCGACCTGGTCTACGAGGACACCTTCCGGATCAACTCCGACATCAAGGCGGGCTATCTGCGCCCCCTCGACGACTATCTGGCCACGTGGAAGAGCTGGGACCAGTTCGTCGACACCGCGAAGGCCGCGGCCAAGGCCGAGGACGGCAAGACGTACGGGGTGCCGGACGGCACCGACACCCGCGGTCTGTGGTTCAACAAGGAGATCTTCGCGAAGGCCGGACTGCCCGCCGACTGGGCGCCCAAGAACTGGGACGACGTCCTGGACGCGGCGCGCACGATCAAGAAGAAGGTCCCCGGCGTCATCCCGCTCAACGTCTACACCGGCAAGGCTCCGGGCGAGACCTCCGTGATGCAGGGCTTCGAGATGCTGCTGTACGGCACGGGGGACGCGGGCGCGCACCCGCTCTACGATCCGAAGGCCAAGAAGTGGGTCACCGGCGGCAAGGGCTTCCAGGACGCCCTGACATTCCTCAGGACCGTCTACTCCGAGAAGCTCGGCCCGGACATCTCCGACGCGCTCGACCCCAACGTGGGCACCACCGTCTACAGCGAATGGCTGCCGGAGGGCAAGCTCGCCATCGCCCTCGACGGTTCCTGGCTGGGCCAGAACTGGCTGAAGACCGGCGGCAAGCCCTGGCCCGAGTGGTCCAGGACGCTCGGCCTGGCCGCGATGCCCACCCAGCACGGCCAGGCGCCCGGCAAGGTCAGCATGTCCGGCGGGTGGACGTGGGCGATCAGCGCGAAGTCCAAGAACCCCGATCTGGCCTGGAAGTTCATCGAGCAGCTCCAGACCAAGGACAACGCGGTCACCTGGGACGTCGTGGACGCCCAGATCGCGGTCCGCAAGGACGTCGCCCGGGACCCGGAGTACACCTCCTCGATGCCCGGGATCACCTTCTTCACCAGCCTGGTGACGTACACCCACTACCGCCCGACCACCCCCGTCTACCCGCAGGTGTCCACGGCGATCGGCGAGGCCACGGAGGCGGCGACCACGGGCGACTCCTCACCGGAGAAGGCCGCGGCGTCCTACGACGACCAGCTGAAGTCCATCGCCGACGGCGCCACGGTGGCGGCGGGCCGGGGCTGAGGGCCGATCGCCGATGACAACCGCGACCAAGGTGGCGGCGGCCCCGACGGTCACCCCGGCACCGCCGGGCCCCCGTCGCGGCCGCCTCCTGCGCTGGCTTCCGCTCGCCCCCGCCACCGCCATGCTGCTGCTCTTCCTCGGTGGCCCCATCGTCTACTGCGTCTACATCGCCTTCACCGATATGCAGCTGACGGGCGCGTCCACCACGGACTTCGTGGGCCTGGACAACTTCCGGCGCGCCTTCGGGGACGAGGACTTCCGCAACGCCGTCGTTCTCACCCTCGTCTTCACCCTCCTCTCCTCCCTCGTCGGCCAGAACACCCTGGGCCTGGGCCTGGCCGCGCTGATGCAGCGCGCCTCCGCCCCGGTGCGGACGCTGACGGGCTCGATCGTCATCGCGGCCTGGGTCGTCCCCGAGATCGTGGCGGGCTTCCTGCTGTACGCGTTCTTCCGCCGCGAGGGCACGCTCAACGCGCTGCTGGACTGGCTGGGCCTGCCGTCCCAGAACTGGCTCTACACCCTGCCCATCCTCGCCGTCTCCTTCGCCAACGTCTGGCGCGGCACGGCCTTCTCGATGCTCATCTACTCCGCCGCCCTGTCCGAGATCCCCAAGGAGATCACCGAGGCGGCTCAGGTCGACGGCGCCGGCGGCCTCCGCCGCTTCTGGCACATCACCCTGCCGATGATCCGCCGCTCCATCGGCACCAATCTGATGCTGAACACCCTGCAGACGCTGTCGGTGTTCGGCCTCATCTGGGCGATGACCCGGGGCGGTCCGGGAAACCGCAGCCAGACGCTTCCGGTCTTCATGTACGACCAGGCGTTCAACAAGTCCCTCATCGGTTACGGCACGGCGGTGGCGCTGCTGTTGCTGCTGGTGGGCGCGTTGTTCTCGGTGGTCTACCTGCGGCTGATGCGTGAGGAGGTCTGACCCGTCAGTCCGCCCGCCCGGCCGCCCCCGGATTCCGCTTCTGTCCCGCCGGGGCATGTTTTTACCTTGCGTCGTGCAACCGTTCAGCCTCCCAACACCTCTAATTCCACGACCCGTTCGGTTCCGGCTGGGGGGACGCAGTTGACAGCCGGGCCGAAAGGCGACCGATGCGCTACCAGATGGAGGATTTGTGCGCAACAGGACCAGAGGTGTGATCGGCGTGGCGGTGGGTGCCGCCGTGACCGCCGCCGTGGCCGCCGGAGCCAGTGCCGTGACGTCGAACGGCGACGGCGACCAGAACCAGCCCTCCCCCACGGCTGCCGCGGGTAAGACCACACCGAGCGACATCGACGGCGACGGCTACGCCGACCTCGGCATCGGCGCACCCGACGGCACCGTCTCCGGGAAGTCCAAGGCGGGCTACGTGGCCGTGACCTACGGAGCCGCGAAGGGCGTGGACACCGCCCGGCACAGCACGCTGACGCAGGCCAGCCCGGGAGTGCCCGGCACCCCCGAGGCCGGGGACCACTTCGGCTCGGCCGTGGTGGTCGGCGACGTGGACGGTGACGGCTACAGCGACCTGATCGTCGCCGCGAACAACGAGTCCATCGGCACCACCAAGCAGGCCGGTTCGGTCACGGTCGTCTTCGGCGCCAAGGGCGGCCTCTCCAGCGACGCCATCGCCTTCCACGCGCCGACCGCCACCGCCTACAAGCACTTCGGCGACAAGCTGGCGGTGGGCGACTACAACCACGACGGCCGCGACGACATCGCCATCTCCGACGGCGAGACGGTCCGGATCGTGAGCGGCGCGGCGAACCTGCGCGACACGGCCACCCCGAAGATGACCAGCGTCACCCCGCCCGGCGGCGGTGCGGGTATCACGCACCTGTCCTCCGGCGACATCAACGGGGACGGCTTCGCCGACCTGGTCACCGTCGCCTACCAGGACGACCCCGCCGACGAGGGCACCCTCGGCGTGCTGCCCGGTTCGTCCAGCGGGCTGAAGAAGACGCCGCTCGGCGAGAAGGTGTCGCTGTGGTTCGCCTCGTACCGGGCCGTGGTGGGTGACATCAACGGCGACGGCAAGGACGACGTCGTCATCGACACCGGCTTCGCGGACGGCCCGGACGACGCGCGCCTGCGCACCTACCCGGGTACCGCCTCGGGGCTCGACACCGCCAACCCGGTGACCTGGAAGGGCACGGCGCCCAGCGGCGAAGCCGCCCGGCTCACCGACATCAACGGTGACGGCCATGACGACCTCGTCGTCAGCGACACCTCCGCCGAGGCCCCCGGTGGCTACAACAACGCCGGCGCCATCACCGTGTTCAAGGGCACGAAGAACTGGCTGACCGACGAGGGTGCGCAGACCTTCTCCCTCGACACCGAGGGCGTTCCCGGCGACATGGCGGGCAACGACCACTTCGGCGAGGCCATCGCCCCGGCCGACTACAACGGCGACGGCAAGCCCGACCTGGCCGTCGGCGTCCCGAAGCGGACCGAGGGCGCGGGCGCGGTGGCCCTGCTGTACGCGGGCACCGACGGGCTCACCGCCAAGGGCTCGGCCCTCATCGGCCCGAGCGACCTGGGCGCCCCGGCGGCCCGCGCCGCCTTCGGCACGGAGCTGTCCGGCCCCGCGACGAAGTAGGGCACCAAGCAGGACACCCCTTGGGGTCGGTGGCCCCGGTCCGGCTCTGCCGGACCGGGGCCACCGGTGTTCTCACGACATTCTCAGGACTCGGGCGCCGAGGTGAGGGCCCGCCGGAAGTCCGCCCAGGCGGCGGGCGTGAACCGGAGTACCGGCCCCTCGGGGTTCTTGGAGTCGCGTATCGCCACGGTGTCGGGGACGTTCACGGCCACCTCGACGCACTCTTCCTCTCCACCGCTGTAGCTCGACTTGCGGTACATCAAGTCGTCCACGGCTCAGCCCTCCTCAACTATCGCGTCGCGGAAAGCCGCCCAAGCGGCGGGCGTGAACCGGAGTATCGGCCCATCTGGGTTCTTGGAGTCGCGTATCGCCACGGCGTCGGGGACGTTCACCGCCACCTCGACGCATTCGTCAAAAGGGTTGCTGTAGCTCGACTTGCGGAAAGTGAAAGCGCTCATTGCTCATAGATCCTTGATCAGCACCTCGATGAACGCCCGCGTCTCGGGCTCGGATAGGGCGCGCCGCGCGGTCTCCTCGAAGATTGTCGCGTGTTGGGCCGCCCCATCACCACCCTCGACCCAGACGTGGCTGTGCGATGACTCCACGTACACGACGTCCATGGCACCCGGCTCGGCAAACGAGAGGACGTTGAAGGAACCGGTCAGCCCCTTGGCGAATCCCGCGCTGAAGGGAAGCACCTGCAAGGTGATATTGGGCCGCTCTCCCCAGTCGAGAAGGCTCTCCAACTGCTCCCTGAGCATCTCGGAATGGACCATGGGAATGCGCAGAGCGGCTTCGGGTATGACAGCCCGCAGCAGGAGCGGTGATTCCTCGAAGAGTCTCTGCTGCCGCGCCAACCTGGAAGCCGTGAACTTTTCGGCCTCCTCCGGAGATTCATCGGGCAACCAGACGCCACGCAGGGCCCGCACGTATGCGGCGGTCTGGAGCAGGCCCGGGATGAACGACACCTGCCATGCCTTGATCTCGGTCGCGACGGCCTCCAGTGGGGCGTACTGCTGCATGGCGCTGCTGAGGGTGACGTCGTTCCACCACCCCTTGGCCTTACGACGCTCACGGTCGATGCGCGCCAACTCCAACAGCGGGCCAACGATCTCAGGGTCACTGGCACCGTAGAGCTCACAGAGCGCCCGGATGTCCGGCTCACGCATGGGCACCCAACCGCTCTCCATCTTGGCGACCTTCCCTGTGGACGCGGTGATGGCGCTCGCAGCCTGACCTTGCGTCAAACCGGCTGCGGTCCGCAGCCGCAGAAGCTCCCCACCCAGCTTGCGCCCCAGAACCGTTGAGACGCGGTTCCCTTGCGCGGATTGCTCCTCTGCCACCTTGGCACCCTCCCTGCCTTACGCCCAGTGTGCGGTCAGGCACAGTCCGCACGCAAGATCGGATACAAATTTCCCCGAGCCGATTGCCTCGCGAGCCGAAACAAGACTACCTTCCGTGATGAACCGCT
Source organism: Streptomyces hygroscopicus subsp. hygroscopicus (assembly GCF_001553455.1). Classification (GTDB taxonomy): domain Bacteria; phylum Actinomycetota; class Actinomycetes; order Streptomycetales; family Streptomycetaceae; genus Streptomyces; species Streptomyces hygroscopicus. Next base: position 33,958 of record NZ_BBOX01000203.1, on the reverse strand, counting down.
CGCACAGGGACGTCAGTTGGCGGATGCGCTCCGCCCTGCCCACTGGAGGTACGCGATGGCATTCGCGCCCCAAGACCCTCGGATCCCGGACCCCAACGACCCCGTCGTCCAGGAGGGCCGCGTCGACCACGTCCCGACACCGATAAGCGTGACCAGGGCCCGTCAGTACGCCGTGCGGCTGCTCTCCGACTGGGGCCATCCCACCCTCGCGGACGATGCCGCGCTCATCGTGTCCGAGCTGGCCACCAACGCCGTGCGGTACGGCAGCGTCCCCGGGCGGCTCTTCCGCGTACAGCTCACCCTCACCAAGACCCGGCTGCGGATCACCGTGTCCGACCCCAGGGGCGAGCGCATGCCGCGCCCCCGCCGCCCGTCGCCGCGCGACAAGCACGGCCGGGGCCTGCTCATCGTCCGGGCCCTCGCGGCCCGTTGGGGGGTGCGGGAGCGGACCGTCGGCAAGGAGATCTGGGCCGAGCTGGACCTGACCGCCTCCCCGACCGAACCCTGACCGACCAAGAAACATGCGCGCCCCGCATCTTTGCGGGGCACGCAACTTTCGCGTAGGCTCACCTCATGGGACTGCGAGAGCGGAAGAAGGCCGAGACCCGCGCGGCGCTCAGCTGGGCGGCGGTCCGGCTGACCGTCGAGCGCGGGCTGGACAACGTCAAGGTGGAGGACATCGCCGACGCCGTCGGCGTCTCGCCGCGCACGTTCAACAACTACTTCTCCAGCAAGGCCGAGGCGATCGTCTTCCGCCACCTCGACCGCTGCATGGGGGTCGCGGAGGCGTTGCGCGAGCGGTCGGCCGAGCCGCTGTGGGACGCGATCACCCACGCGGTGCTGACGCGGTTCGGGCCGGACGCGCAGTCGGCCGCCCATCCCGTTGCCGACGCGGCGCAGTGGACGGCGGGCGTGCGGGTGATGGTCGCCGAACCGGCCCTGCGGGGCGAGATGCTGCGGGCCGGAGCCATCGCCGAGGCGGAGATCGCCGCGGCCGTGGCCGAGCGCACCGGCGGCGACCTCGATCACGACCTGTATCCGCACCTCGTCGCGTCCGCGGTGATGGCCGCCGTCAACACCGCCATCGCGCACCACCTCCGCACCGACCCACCGGTGCCGGTGGACCGTCTGCTCACGGACGCCCTCGCCCACATCGCCGCGGGGCTGTCCACCCCGTAGCAACACCATCCGTAGCAACACCATCCATAGAACACCCCCATACCACACCACTCACCTGTGGACGGACAGCCCGGCCGGGCCGCCGGGCCGATGTCCCCTGCTCGGAAAGGGAGTTCCCCGAATGATCGAGGTTGTCATCGCAGGCGCGGGACCCAACGGCCTGATGCTCGCCTGCGAACTCGCCCTGGCCGGTGTGCGCCCGGTCGTCCTGGAACGTCTCGCCGAACCGGACGACAAGCAGCGCGCCAACGGCCTGGTGGGCCAGGTCGTTCGCATGCTCGACCGGCGCGGACTGTACGAGCGGCTGGCCACGTCCGGCGCCGCACCCACCACACCCGAACCGACGCCCCGTTACACCTTCGGCGCGTTCCCGCTCGAACTGAGCGATCTGCCGGACAACCCGCTCTACACGCTGATGGTGCCGCAGCGCAGGATCGAGCGCGTGCTCGAGGAGCGCGCGGCCGAGCTGGGTGTCGAGATCCGTCGTGGCCACGAGGTCGTCGGGCTGACGCAGAACGGAAAGTCGGTGACCGTCGAGCTGCGCGGACAGGCGCCGATCGAGGCGGAGTTCCTGGTCGGGGCCGATGGCGGGCACAGCACGGTCCGCAAGCTCGCCGGGATCGAGTTCCCCGGTGTGTCCAGGGACGACTCGGTGTCGCGCTCCGGACATGTGAGCGTGCCGCCGGAGCTGATCGATGCCGATGGTGGCCTGGTCGTGCCCGGTTTCGGCGTCATCCCTCCGTTCCGGCATCTGCGGACCGAGCACGGCCTGATCACCTGGGGGCCGTTCCCGGAGAGCGGTCCGGTGCTGAACACGGTGGAGTGGGGGCAGCCCGCCGAGGGCGAGGCCACGCTGGAGGAACTGCGCGCCAGCGCCCGCCGGGTGCTCGGCGCGGACCTGCCGCTCGGCCCGCCGGCCGTGCCGGGACCGCATCTGATGCGGCGGCTGTTCGGCGGCAACACCCGGATCGCCGCCCGCTACCGCGCGGGCCGGATACTCCTGCTCGGCGACGCCGCGCATGTGCACGCGGCGATCGGCGGCCCGGGGCTCAACATGGGGCTGCAGGACGCGGTGAACCTCGGCTGGAAGCTGGCCGCGGAGGTGCGCGGCCACGCGCCGGAGGGGCTGCTGGACACCTATGAGACGGAACGGCAGCCGGCGGCGCGCCGGGTCGCCATGCACACCCAGGCACAGTCGCTGCTGACCCGGCCGGGCGACGATGTGACGGCGCTGCGCGAGCTGTTCGGCGAACTGCTCGAGCAGCCGACGACACGGTCCCATATCGCGCGGCTGCTCTCCGGCGCGGACCTCACCTACGACATGGGACCGGCGGCCGGGCCGCTCGTCGGCCATTGGGCACCGGACCTGCCGGGCCTGCCGCACCTGCGCGAACTCACCCGCACCGGGCGCCCGCTCCTGCTGGACCCCACCGGTGGACTCGACGCGGGCCCCTGGGCGGCGCGTGTCGAGACCGTGACCGTCCCCGGACTCGACACCGCGCTGCTGCTCCGGCCCGACTGCTACATCGCCTGGCAGGACACCACGGGCGACGGCGACGGTCTGCACGAGGCGCTGGGCACCTGGTTCAGGGCCGTCTGAGACTGCCCGAAGCCCGAGACGGTCTGAAGCCTAGGCAGCCAGTCCGGGTGCTGGACAAGCACTACCTTCGGTAGTGTGCGGGCGGGTGGCCGAGCTAGGGGACAATCATGATGGGAAGTCGAAGCCGTTTCGATGCGGCGGACATCGCTGCGGCTGCCTGCGGCTGGATCATCATCGTCGCGATCGCAGCAACTCCCGGATTCCTCTTCCACGATGACCAACTGACCACGCTCCTGGTGGCCGTCGGGACCGTTGTCGGCGGGGGCTGGGCTTGGCTCAGATTGCGTTAGCGGTTGAGCGTCATCGGATGCGAGCGGTTTCCGCGCTTGAGCTGCATGCCCAGGTAACGACGTGCATCCGCCCCTTGTCGTCACGTCCGGCGTCGCTCGCGGCGAGCCGGGTGAGGTAGTCGGCGGATGCCGGTTTGGTCGTCTCGAAAACGGAGGAAGCGGAAGAGGTCATACGCCTCAGTCAAACTGAACGGGCCGCCCCCGGTGCGCGTTACGGGCCGCCCCCGGTGCGCGCGTTGCCGGACACGGCGGGAGGCGAATCCGGGCGCGTGGCCGCGCACATGTCTTCCCCCGGGCGCGTGGCAACCGGTTTCATGGACCAACGCTGATCGACTGCGCTCGCAAGCGCGCGAGGAGGTCCGAGGTTGTCCGCGCTCTCCGCCCCCACCGCCCGCCCCCGGCCCCGCCCGCACCACCCGCCGCACACCTCCCGCCGCCTGTGGTCCCCGCGGTTGCGCCGCCGACTGGCCGCCGACGCCGCGCTGCTGGTGGTCGCGGCGGCCTTCGTGCTTCCGCTCGCCTGGCTGGTGCTGGCCTCCGTCGACGGCGAGGCCACCCTGCGGCTCTCGGCGCCCGGCTCGCCCACGCTGGACAACTTCTCGGCGGTGTGGACGGACGAGATCACCTTCACGCCCATGCTCAACAGCCTGCTCCTGTGCGGCGGCGCCACCGTCCTGACCGTCGCGTGCGCGGCCCTCGCCGCCTATCCCCTCTCCCGCTTCCGCTCCCGCGTGGTCCGCCCGTATCTGCTGACGGTGCTGTTCACCACCTGTCTGCCGATCACCGCGATCATGGTTCCGGTCTACGGACTGTTCGTCCAGGTGGACCTCGTCGACACCATGTCCGGCACGGCCCTCTTCCTCGCCGCCTCCCAACTCCCCTTCGCCATCTGGCTGATGAAGAACTTCATGGACGGCGTCCCGGTGATCCTGGAGGAGGCGGCGTGGACCGACGGCGCGTCCTGGCTGCAGAGCCTGACCCGGGTGATCCTGCCGCTGATGGGTCCCGGCATCACGGTGGTGATGATCTACAGCTTCATCATGATGTGGGGCAACTTCTTCGTCCCCTTCATGCTGCTGCTCTCCCCCGAACAACTCCCCGCGTCCGTCTCGATCTTCACCTTCTTCGGCAACTACGGCCAGGTCGTCTACGGCCAGCTGGCCGCCTTCTCGATCCTCTACTCGACCCCCGTGATCCTGCTCTACGTCCTGATCTCCCGCCGCCTGGGCGGCGGCTTCGCCCTGGGCGGCGCCGTCAAGGGCTGACGGGGGGTGACGAGGGATGACGGATCACAAGGAAGCGCGCCCCCGGCCGCGGACCCTGGCCGCGGACCCCGCCCGTGGCCCCCGGCCGCGCTGATCACCCCGCACCCGTCCGGCCGCCCCTCCGCGCGGGCCTCCCTCCGCGGCCCCTCGCGGTCCTCCCCCACCAGCACACCGGCCGCCGCGGTCCCGATCGCCCACGGGGGGATCGAGACCGCGGCGGCCGGTACGGCGTCCAACGGGCGGAAGCCGAGGGGGAAGCCGGGGGGAGCAGCCGGTGTCGGAAGGGGCGCGGGCGCGGCGGCTCAGAAGACCGACTCGGCCTCGTCCATCCGGTCGGCCGGGACGGTCTTCAGCTCGGTGACCGCCTCGGCGATCGGCACCATCGTGATGTCGGTGCCGCGCAGCGCGGTCATCATGCCGAAGTCGCCACGGTGCGCGGCCTCCACGGCGTGCCAGCCGAAGCGGGTGGCCAGCACCCGGTCGTACGCGGTGGGCGTGCCACCGCGCTGCACATGGCCCAGGATGACCGGGCGGGCCTCCTTGCCCAGCCGCCGCTCCAGCTCGGCCGCGAGACGGTTGCCGATACCGGTGAACCGCTCATGGCCGTACTGGTCGATCTCGCCCTTCTGGTAGTCCATGGAGCCCTCGGCGGGGTGCGCGCCCTCGGCGACGCAGATGACCGCGAACTTCTTGCCGCGGGCGAAGCGCTCCTCGACCATCTTCACCAGCGCGTCGACCTCGAAGGGCCGCTCCGGCAGGCAGATGCCGTGGGCGCCGCCCGCCATTCCGGACTCCAGCGCGATCCAGCCCGCGTGGCGCCCCATGACCTCGACGACCATGACCCGCTGATGCGATTCGGCGGTGGTCTTCAGCCGGTCCATCGCCTCGGTGGCGACGCCGACGGCGGTGTCGAAGCCGAAGGTGCGGTCGGTGGAGGAGATGTCGTTGTCGATCGTCTTCGGGACGCCGACGATCGGCAGCCCCGCCTCGGAGAGCATCCGGGCGGCGGTGAGGGTGCCCTCGCCGCCGATCGGGATCAGCACGTCTATGCCGTAGTCGCGGGCGTGGTCCTTCGAGGTCTCGCACGCCTCGCGCAGCCGGGCCCGCTCCAGCCGGGAGGAGCCGAGGATGGTGCCGCCGCGGGCGAGGATGCCGCTGACGTCGTCGAGGTCCAGCTTGCGGTGACGGCCGTCGAGGAGCCCCTTGAAACCGTCCTCGAAGCCGATCACCTCGTCTCCGTGGCCGGCGACCGCGCGGTGCACCACCGACCGGATCACAGCGTTGAGGCCGGGGCAGTCGCCGCCTGCGGTGAGAACTCCGATGCGCATCGTGCTGTGTCTCCTGCTCCCTACGGGTAGATGTGAGCCAGTCTGATTGTTTCATGGGCGGGGTGGTGCTGTATCCCCCAAGTTGACAAGCGCCCTAATCACGGCCACAGGTATTGTCAAGAGGACCGGGCCGTTCAATGTGGCCGTTTTGTGTCCGACGGGCGCACAGAAGGAAAACACCGAGGAACGCCAGAGGAACGGAGAGCACGCGTGACGCGCAGCGTGTACGTGACCGGGGTCGAGCGTGGCGACGGACGCCAGGTCGTCGAGCTGGGAGTCATGGAGCTCCTGACCCGCCATGTCGACCGGGTCGGTGTCTTCCGCCCCCTGGTGCACGACGGCCCCGACCGCCTCTTCGACCTGCTGCGGGCCCGCTACCGGCTCAGCCAGGCGCCGGAGTCGGTGTTCGGCATGACGTACCAGGAGGCGGCCGGCCTCCAGGCCGAACGGGGCACCGACGAGCTGGTGTCGCAGCTGGTCGGCCGGTTCCACGAGGTCGCCGACGCGTATGACCACGTCCTGGTGCTGGGCAGCGACTACGCGGCCACCAGCCTCCCCGACGAGCTGGGGCTGAACGCACGGCTCGCCAACGAGTTCGGCGCCTCGGTGATCACCGTCGTCGGCGGCCAGGGCCAGACCGCCGAGTCGGCCGGCGCCGAGGCCCACAACGCCTACCGCGCCTACCAGGCGCAGGGCTGCGACGTCGTCGCCGTGATCGTCAACCGGGTGGCGCCGGAGGACCGCGGGGTCATCGCCGAGCGGCTGGCCGCCCGGCTCCCGGTGCCCAGCGCCGTGCTGCCCGAGGACGGGTCCCTCTCGGCGCCCACCGTCTCCCAGATCGTCAGCACCCTGGGCGCCGAGGTGCTGCTCGGCGATCACACCGGACTCTCCCGGGACGTACGCGACTTCGTCTTCGGCGGCGCGATGCTGCCGACCTTCCTGCCCGCGCTGACCGAGGGCTGCCTGGTGGTGACGCCCGGGGACCGCGCGGACCTGATCGTCGGCGCGCTGGCCGCGCACAGCGCGGGCGCCCCGCCGATCGCCGGGGTGCTGCTCACCCTGGACGAGCGGCCCGGCCCGGACATCCTGGCGCTGGCCTCACGGCTGGCCCCGGGGACCCCGGTGGCGTCGGTGGCGGGCGGCTCCTTCCCGACCGCGGGCGAGCTGTTCGCCATCGAGGGCAAGCTCACCGCCGGCTCGCCGCGCAAGGCGGAGACCGCGCTGGGCCTCTTCGAGCGGCACGTGGACACCGCCGCGCTGACCGAGCGCATCTCGGTGGGCCGCTCCAGCCGGGTCACCCCGATGATGTTCGAGCGCGAGCTGATCGAGCGGTCCCGGTCCCACCGCCGCCGGGTGGTGCTGCCCGAGGGCACCGAGGAGCGGGTGCTGCGCGCCGCCGACGTCCTGCTCCGCCGCGATGTGTGCGATCTCACACTGCTGGGCGAGGAGGACGCGATCCGCAAGCGCGCCGCCGAGCTCGGCATCCAGCTGGCCGAGGCGCGGATCGTCGATCCCCGGACCTCCCCGCTGCGGGAGCGCTTCGCCGAGCAGTACGCCCGGCTGCGCGCCCACAAGGGCGTCTCCTACGAGCTGGCGTACGACGTGGTGGCCGATGTCTCCTACTTCGGCACGCTGATGGTCCAGGAGGGCCTGGCCGACGGCATGGTGTCGGGCGCGGTGCACTCCACCGCCGCCACCATCCGGCCCGCCTTCGAGATCATCAAGACCGCGCCGGGCGCCCAGATCGTCTCCTCGGTCTTCTTCATGTGCCTGGCCGACCGGGTGCTGGTGTACGGCGACTGCGCGGTCAACCCCGACCCGGACGCCGAGCAGCTCGCGGACATCGCCATCCAGTCGGCGACCACCGCCGCCCGGTTCGGGGTGGAGCCGAGGATCGCGATGCTCTCGTACTCCACCGGCACCTCCGGCTCCGGCGCGGACGTGGACAAGGTCCGCAAGGCGACCGAGCTGGTCCGCGAGCGCCGCCCCGATCTGCTGGTCGAGGGCCCGATCCAGTACGACGCGGCGGTGGACGCCGCGGTGGCGGCCACCAAGCTGCCCGGCTCCGAGGTGGCGGGCAGGGCCACTGTGCTGATCTTCCCGGACCTGAACACCGGGAACAACACCTACAAGGCCGTGCAGCGCTCGGCGGGCGCCGTCGCGGTCGGCCCGGTGCTCCAGGGCCTGCGCAAGCCGGTGAACGACCTGTCCCGCGGGGCACTCGTCCAGGACATCGTCAACACCGTCTCGATCACCGCGGTCCAGGCCCAGTCCCCGGTCCAGACCCAGCCCCCGGCATCCCCGGCATCCCCGACGACCCCGACACAGAAGGCGCAGTCCGCGTGAACGGCTCCCGAGTCCTCGTCCTCAACTCCGGCTCCTCGTCCGTGAAGTACCAGCTGCTGGACATGGCCGACGGGTCCCGGCCCGCCTCCGGCATCGTGGAGCGGATCGGTGAGGGGCCCGTCACCGACCACGCCGCGGCGCTCAAGCAGGTCGCCGACGAACTGGCCGCGCGGGGCCTGGGCCTGGACTCGCCCGAGCTGGCGGCGGTCGGCCACCGGGTGGTGCACGGCGGCACCCGGTTCACCGAGCCGACCCTGATCACCGATGAGGTGGTCGAGGAGATCGAGAAGCTGATCCCGCTGGCCCCGCTGCACAACCCGGCCAACGTCACCGGGATCAAGGTGGCCCGCTCACTGCGCCCGGACCTGCCGCAGGTCGCGGTCTTCGACACGGCGTTCCACTCCACCGTCCCGGAGGCGGCCGCGCGCTACGCGATCGACGTGGAGACCGCCGACCGCTGGGGGGTGCGGCGCTACGGCTTCCACGGCACCTCGCACGCGTACGTCTCCCGGGCCACCGCCGCGCTGCTGGGCAAGGAGCCCGCGGAGGTCAACACGATCGTGCTGCACCTGGGCAACGGGGCCAGCGCCTCGGCGGTGCGCGGCGGCCGTTGCGTGGAGACCTCGATGGGGCTGACCCCGTTGGAGGGGCTGGTGATGGGTACCCGTTCGGGGGACATCGACCCGGCGGCGGTCTTCCACCTGTCCCGGGTGGGCGGTATGTCGACCGACGAGATCGACACGCTGCTCAACAAGCGCAGCGGGCTGGCCGGGCTGTGCGGGGACAACGACATGCGCGAGATCGGCCGCCGGATGGCCGAGGGCGATCCGGCCGCGCAGCTCGCCTTCGACATCTACATCCACCGACTGCGGAAGTATGTGGGCGCGTACACCGCGGTGCTCGGGCGGGTGGACGCGATCGCGTTCACCGCCGGCGTGGGGGAGAACTCCGCGGCGGTCCGGGAGGCGGCGATGCGCGGCCTCACCGCGTTCGGCATCGAGCTGGACACCGTCCGCAACGCGCTGCGCTCCGCCACGGCGCGGCTGATCTCCGCGCAGAGCAGCCGGGTCGCGGTGGCCGTGGTGCCCACCGATGAGGAGCTGGAGATCGCCAGCCAGACGTTTGCCCTGGTCAGCGCCTGATTCCCGGCGCCGGCTCCGTTGTGCCCATGCCGAGAAAATTCCGCTACGAAACAAACCGATAGGATCTGCCCCATGCGCCGTTCCAAAATCGTCTGCACTCTGGGTCCCGCCGTCGACTCCTACGACCAGCTGAAGTCCCTCATCGAGGCCGGGATGAACGTGGCCCGGTTCAACATGAGCCACGGAAGCCACCCGGAGCACGAGGAGCGGTACCACCGCGTCCGCAAGGCATCGGAGGAGACCGGGCACGCCGTCGGGGTGCTCGCCGACCTCCAGGGCCCCAAGATCCGCCTGGAGACCTTCAAGGACGGCCCGGTGGAGCTGGTCCGCGGCGACGAGTTCATCATCACCACCGAGGACGTGGAGGGCGACCGGACCATCTGCGGCACCACCTACAAGGGGCTGCCGGGCGATGTGTCCAAGGGCGACCAGGTCCTGATCAACGACGGCAATGTGGAGCTGCGGGTCACCTCGGTCGAGGGCGCCCGGGTGCGGACCATCGTCATCGAGGGCGGGGTGATCTCCGACCACAAGGGGATCAACCTGCCGGGTGCGGCGGTCAATGTGCCCGCGCTGTCCGAGAAGGACATCGAGGACCTGAAGTTCGCCCTGCGGATGGGCTGCGACATGGTCGCCCTGTCCTTCGTCCGGGACGCGGCCGACGTCCGGGACGTCCACCGGGTCATGGACGAGGTGGGCCGCCGGGTGCCGGTGATCGCCAAGGTGGAGAAGCCGCAGGCGGTCGCCAACATGACCGAGGTCGTCGCGGCCTTCGACGGGGTGATGGTGGCCCGTGGTGACCTCGCGGTGGAGTACCCGCTGGAGAAGGTCCCGATGGTGCAGAAGCGGCTGGTCGAGCTGTGCCGCCGGAACGCCAAGCCGGTGATCGTCGCGACCCAGATGATGGAGTCCATGATCACCAACTCGCGGCCGACCCGCGCCGAGGCGTCCGACGTCGCCAACGCGATCCTGGACGGCGCCGACGCGGTGATGCTCTCCGCCGAGTCCTCGGTCGGCTCCTACCCGATCGAGACGGTCAAGACCATGTCCCGGATCGTCCAGGCCGCCGAGCAGGAGCTGCTCTCGCGCGGTCTGCAGCCGCTGGTGCCCGGCAAGAAGCCGCGCACCCAGGGCGGTTCGGTGGCCCGCGCGGCCGCCGAGATCGCCGACTTCCTGGGCGCCAAGTCGCTGGTGGCCTTCACCAAGTCCGGGGACACCGCGCGCCGGCTCTCCCGCTACCGCGCCCAGCAGCCGATCCTGGCCTTCACCACCGATGTGGCCACCCGCAACCAGCTCACGCTGAGCTGGGGCGTGGAGTCCTTCGTGGTGCCCTATGTGGAGCACACCGACGCGATGGTCGACCTGGTGGACGCCGAGCTGTCGAAGCTGGGCCGCTACACCGAGGGCGACACCATGATCATCACCGCCGGTTCGCCCCCCGGCGTCCCCGGCACCACCAACATGGTCCGGGTCCACCACCTGGGCGAGGCGAGCGCGTAGCTCCCCCTCGCCGAACGCGTCCGTGGGCACCGCCTGGTGAGTGAGGCGGTGCCCACGGGCGTTTCCCTCCCGGAGGAGGGGTGTGCGGCTCCCGAACAGGTCCGTGCCGGCGCGGGGTCACTCCCCGGTCTTGAACAGGTGCATACCCGGTATGGTCAGATCCCCGCCGAACTGACCGGCCTGCTTGACGGTGACCCCGGTGAAGAACACCTCGGGGATGTTGACCGGCGGCGGGCTCTTGGGACTGAAGGTGATCGGGATCAGCCCCAGGAGGTTGCCCGACAGCTCCTCGGTGTACATGGTCACCGTGCCGTTGCGGATGGTCGAGGTGGACCCCTCGCGCGCCTGGACGTGGGTGGTGGTCCCGGCCGGGCCCACCACCAGCTGGTGCAGGTCCTTGATGTCCACGCCCGAGGCGGTGAACTTCAGTACCTTCTTCAACTGGCCGCCCTGCGTCCTGACCTCCACGATGCCCTTGTAGTCCAGGCCGTGCAGGGTCAGCAGCGTGCTCTTGAGGGTCCAGGGGTCCTCGGGCAGCAGGTTCGCGGCCGGATCGGTCTCGGCGTTCTCATACGCGTCGGCGTCGAACTCCGGGCAGGGGAACGCCTCCTTGCCGCCGTCGGCGTCCTTGGAGGCGGACGAGGACGGTGAGGGGGACGCCTCGTCGGTCTTGTCCTCGCCCTTGGCGGCGTCCTTGGCGTCCTTGGCGGTCTTCCCCGCCTTGTCGACGGTGTCCTCGACGCCCTTGCCCACCTTGTCCACTGTGTCCTTGACCGGATCGGCGGACGTGCCGGACGTCTTGGACGGAGTGGGCGACGCGCTGGGCCCGGCACTCGACGAGGGGCTCGGCGAGGCGCTCGGCTCCGCCGACGCGTCCTTGTCCGTGCTGTCGGGGTCGTCGGAGGCGTCGGGGTCGTCGGGCGTGAGGATGTCGTGGAGCGCGTCCCCGAGCCCCAGCGGGTCCAGGGGGTTCTTGGACGGGGAGGGGCTCGGCGAGGCCGAGGGCTCCTCCGTCCGCTTCTCGTCGCCACCGGACGACGGAGCGTGCGAGCCCGACGGGGACGGCGTGGGGGTGGGCTTGGTGTCCGACGCTCCCCCGGAGCCGTCCCCGGAGTCCTTCCCGGACGAACCCTTCGAGCCGTCGGTGTCCTTGGCGTCCTCGGCGTCCTCGGTGTCCTTGCCGCCCTTGGCGTCCGTGTTCTGCCCGTCGCCCTTGGCGTCCTCGTCCCGGCCGCCGGAGTCCGAGGCGTCCTTACCACCCTTGGCGTCCTTACCGCCCTTGGCGTCCTTACCGCCCTTGGCGCCCTCGTCGCCCTTGGCGTCGTCCTGGTCGGCCCCGTCCGGCTGGGACACACACGGTCCGGCCTTGTAGCGGTCCTCGGGCCGGGGGTTGGCCGAGGCGAGCTGCGGAGTGAGCCCCATGCCCATCAGCACGGCCGAGGGCATGGCGGCCAGCGCTATGGCCTTCCCGGCGGGCATCTGAAGACGAGTGAGCACCGACTTCTTCGGCGCCGCGTGCCGCGGGCCCGTTCTGACCCGGCGTGGGCTCGCGCCCACCGACTGCTCGGGTCGGTCTTCACCCCGCACGGTGCCTCCCATTCCTGGCTTCCTCATCCGGTGCGGACCCGGCCCCGGCCGGTTCCGGCACGCTTCCACCGTTCCCGTCGTCCTCGGGCGCGGCCCCCGGCTTCCCGGCCGGCTGCGCGGAGGGGGTCTCACCGGGCGCCCAGGCGATGCTCATACCGCCGCCGAACAGCGCGAGCAGGAATCCCATGAGGAAGCCGCCGAAGTTCGAGACGGGGATCGACACCAGCCCGAGCAGGATCGTGGCGACTCCGGCGAACACCCGGACCATCGGCTGGAACCACATGGTCAGGCCCAGGACCACCAACAGCACACCGATGATCAGCGAGGCCGATCCGGCGGTGGTGGACATGTTGATGGTGAATCCGCCCGCGTTGAGGTTGTTGTACGGGAAGTACATGATCGGCACCCCCGCCAGCAGGCTCAACAGGCCCGCCCAGAACGGGCGCTGCCAGCGCCACGCCCGGAAGGACCCCCGCAGGCGGCTGATACGGTCACTCGCCCCCGGCGACTCGGCACTCATTGAAAACAGCTCCCTGGGGCCGGCGATCGGTGTGATCGCGGATGTTCTACAGCGGTACTCATGCCGGCGCATGCGCGCTGCCGGGCGATGCCCGGGTGAGGGGCAGCGCCGCGGCCCCCCACCCTCTGCTCAACGCGTCAGAAGCACTCGTTCTTGCCCTTGCTGACCTTCATCGAAAGGCCAGAGAGCTTGAACGTGCCCGCGCTGGTCGCCCAGGCGGTCTGCTTCACACCGGTCAGCGTCGCGGTATCGGCCTGCTGGGCGAACGAGCCGGGAAGGGCCTTGTCGCCGTCCTTGATGCCGGGACCCTTGTTGATGTCACCCGCCGCCACACCGATGTCGATCCCACGGAACGTCGCGTCCGCGTCCAGCTGATCGAGATCGATGAAGAGGTTCTTGGCCTCGACCCGCTTGGCTCCGTTACCGGCGGACAGCTTCAGCGACACATCGCCGAAGAGCGGAACCGGAATCACCACGGACTGGCACAGGCCCTTGAGCTTCGCGCTCTTGAACGCCGACACCGCGACGGGGACGTTCTTGCCCCCGTGCTGGGTGTCGAGCGCCCCGTACTGGGCGAACCCGGTGCCGTCGAGCCGGTCGACCGAAACCTTGAACTGCTGACCGGACACATTGAACGAGGCCGCGAGCGCACCCTGGGACAGGGCGACGCCGATCGCGGCCGTGGCAGCAACGCTCGGCACCATGACAACGGCGAACCGCTTCCATCTGGTGCCGCCACGAGCCACGGACTCCATGACTTTCCTCCTTCTCGGACGTACATCTCCGGTCGGGGCGAGGCCCCGGACCTGGGATGGGAGAAGTGCTACGTCCTCGGGAAGGAGAGCGCCCACGTCTCACAGGCGCACACCGCACCCGCGACACCGGCGATCACCCCCGAGCGACAACCACTGGCCACGCAATCTCGCGCAACCTCCTGGACAGGCCCTGCCCGTTGGGCAGAGACCCCCCTGTCCACGGCCGGCGCCACTGCCGCCGGCCGGCCCGGTGGGGACCCGACCACCCCGACGCGCCGACCGGATGCCGGGCTACGGAGGGTTGGACCGAGCTTGGCCGATCGTGGTCCATTCACGGCGCGGGCACAAGGGGTTCGTTACTAGCGAGTAACGGACGGATAACCGAAGTGCGGCAGGACGGTCGAGACCGGGCACGCAAGGTTGCCGGAGGGTGACCGGAAAGAGAGGGAGATTTACTCCAGGACCGGACAAAGCCCAAGTCCCTATGTACTGGCAGTAACAGCGACCGCGTTTACCAAGTTTTGGTAAAGAGCGGTCGCTGTGCCGTTTGAGGACTCCGAGGTCAGAACAGCACGCGCGCCAACGCGCCGCGCGCCGCCACCACCCGGGGGTCCTCGCCGCCGATCACCTCGAACAGACTCAGGAGATGAACGCGGGCGGCGTCCCGGTCCTCCCCCGCCGTACGGCGCACCGTGTCCACCAACCGGCCGAAGGCGTCCTCCACATGACCGCCCACCAGGTCCAGGTCGGCTGCCGCGATCTGGGCCTTGACGTCCGCGGGGTTCTCCGCGGCCGCCTTGCGCACCTGCGTCGCGTCCACGCCCTGAACGCGCCGCATCAACTCGGCCTGGGCCAGGCCCAGTTTCGCCTCGGCGTTGCCGGGGGCGTCGGCGAGCACGTTCTGGTACGCCCGCACCGCACCGTCCAGGTCATTGGCGTCCAGCGCCTGGTGGGCCGCGGCGAGCGCGATGTCCTCCGGCGACTCGGGGGCCGCCGGGGCGCCCTGCTCGGCCTGGGCGCCGGGTTCAACCGGTGTACCCACGATGCCGAACTGCTGCTCCGCCGCCTGGATCAGCTGATCCAGCACCTGCCGGACCTGCGCCTCCGGCGCGGCACCCTGGAAGAGCGGCACCGGCTGGCCGGCGATCACCGCGAAGACGGCGGGGATGCCCTGGACGCCGAACTGCTGGAAGAGCATCTGGTTGGCGTCGACGTCGATCTTCGCGAGGACGAACCGCCCCGCGTACTCCGTGGCCAGCCGCTCCAGGACGGGGCCGAGCTGCTTGCACGGCTCGCACCACTCGGCCCAGAAGTCGATCACGACAGGCACTTCGGTGGAGCGCTGCAGGACGTCCTGCTGGAAACCCGCTTCGTCGACATCGAAGATCAGCGGGCCGGGTGCGGGCGCGCCCCCGGTGCGGGCGGCCTCGGCCCGCGCCTTCTCCGCCTTCTGCTTCGCTTCTCCGGCCGCCTTCACCGCGGCGAGGTCGACCACTCCACTCATGGACATGTTCCGTGGCTGCATGGTCCTATCCTCCCCTCTTCCCGCGGTGAAGGGAAAAGCGCACCGGCCGGTGGACCGGCCGGGCACCCCCCTTACGCTACGAGTCGTAGCGTAACTCACCCGGGACGCCCTCGGTACTGGCCGGTAGGGTTTTGGACATGAGCCCGTCCGCACGCCGCACCGGACGCCCACGCAGCGCCGAGGCCGACCGCGCCATCCTGGGGGCCACGCGTGCCGCCCTGGTGGAGCTGGGCTGGGCGAAGCTGACACTGAGCGATGTGGCGGCCCGCGCCGGGGTCGCCAAGACCACTCTCTACCGCCGCTGGGCGAGCAAGTGCGAACTGGTGGTGGACGCGGTCGCGGCGGTCTTCGACGAGCATCTGGAAATGGCCGACCACGGCAGTCTGCGGGCCGACGCGGAGGCCGCGGTGATCCAGCTGGGCACGCTGCTGGAGCGCCCCGAGACGGGCACCGCCCTGATGGCCGTCATCGCGGAGGCGGTGCACGACGACGCGCTACGCGCCCGGGTGCGCTCGGCGATCGTGGACCGGCAGAAGCACCTGGTCGCGATCGGCCGGGAGCGCGCCCGGCTGCGCGGGGAGCTGCCGCGCGAGGAGGACCCGCGCGAGGCGGCCCGCACCGCGGACCTGATCTTCGACGTGATCGCCGGAACGGTACTGCACCGGCTGATGGTCACCGCGGAACCGGTGGACCCGCGGTGGGCCCGGGACTTCACCGAGCTGCTGCTGTACGGGATGACCGGGGCGGCCCCCGGCGGCACACCGGCCGTATCCGACGCCGCGAAGGCCGTATCCGCGGCGAAGGCCGTGCCCGCCGCGAAGGCCGTGCCCGCGCCGGAGCCCCGGTGCGCCCCGCGGGCCGGGTCCGCCGCGGACCAGGCTCAGAAACCGGCCGGCTCCGTATAGACCCCCCACTCGTCCCGGAGGGCGTCGCAGATCTCGCCGAGCGTCGCCTCGGCGCGCACCGCCTCCAGCATCGGCTCGATCATGTCGGAGCCTTCGCGGGCGGCGGCGACCATCCCCCCGAGCCCTTCGGCGACCTTCGCCTCGTCCCGGCCGGCCTTGCGGGCGCCCAGCGCCCGCACCTGCTCGCGCTCCACCTCGTGGCCGACCCGCAGGATCTCCAGGTCGCCGGTGACCGAGCCCTGGTGGCAGTTGACGCCGACGACCTTCTTGTCCCCCTTCTCCAGCGCCCGCTGGTACCGGAAGGCGGATTCGGCGATCTCGCCGGTGAACCAGCCGTCCTCGATGCCCCGCAGGATGCCGGCGGTGATCGGCCAGGCCGGCTGCCGCCCGTCCGGCACCGTGCGGCGGCCGCGCTCCTTGATCTGCTCGAAGATCTTCTCGGCGTCGGCCTCGATCCGGTCGGTCAGCGCCTCGACGTACCAGGAGCCGCCCAGCGGATCGGCCACATGGGCCACCCCGGTCTCCTCCATGAGCACCTGCTGGGTGCGCAGGGCGATCTCGGCGGCCTGCTCGCTGGGCAGCGCGAGGGTCTCGTCCAGGGCGTTGGTGTGCAGTGAGTTCGTGCCGCCGAGAACCGCGGAGAGGGCCTCCACCGCGGTCCGTACGACGTTGTTGTACGGCTGCTGGGCGGTGAGCGAGACCCCGGCGGTCTGGGTGTGGAACCGCAGCCACTGCGCCTTCTCGGTGGTGGCCCCGTAGACATCGCGCATCCAGCGGGCCCAGATCCGGCGGGCGGCGCGGAACTTGGCGATCTCCTCGAAGAAGTCGATGTGCGCGTCGAAGAAGAAGGACAGGCCGGGCGCGAAGGTGTCCACGTCCAGCCCCCGGGAGAGCCCCAGCTCCACGTAGCCGAAGCCGTCCGCGAGGGTGTACGCCAGCTCCTGCGCGGCCGTCGCCCCGGCCTCGCGGATGTGGTAGCCGGAGACGGACAGCGGCTTGTACGCCGGGATGTCCCGAGAGCAGTGCTCCATCAGGTCGCCGATCAGCTTCAGGTGCGGCTCGGGCGGGAAGAGCCACTCCTTCTGCGCGATGTACTCCTTGAAGATGTCCGTCTGGAGCGTGCCGTTGAGCCGTGAGACATCGGCGCCCTGGCGCTCGGCGGCGACCAGGTACATGCAGAAGACGGGGACGGCCGGACCGCTGATGGTCATCGAGGTGGTGACGTCGCCGAGCGGGATGTCCTTGAAGAGGACCTCCATGTCGGCGGCGGAGTCGATGGCGACACCACAGTGGCCGACCTCGCCGAGCGAGCGCGGGTCGTCGGAGTCCCGGCCCATCAGGGTCGGCATGTCGAAGGCGACCGAGAGCCCGCCGCCGCCCGCCCCCAGGATCATCTTGTAGCGCTCGTTGGTCTGCTGGGCGGTGCCGAACCCCGCGAACTGGCGGATGGTCCAGGACCGGCCCCGGTAGCCGGTGGCGTACAGGCCACGGGTGTACGGGAACTCGCCGGGCCAGCCGATCCGCTCGAACCCCCGCACGGTGTCGCCCGGGGCGGGGCCGTAGACCGGCTCAAGGGGATCTCCGGACAGCGTGGTGCGCGTCCAGTCCCCCAGGGGCTTCGCCCCCGGGCCCCCGGCCGCGCCGCGCTTGCGTGCCGCGTCGTACCGGGCCTGCCAGCGTCGGCGGCCCGCCTCAATGCCTTCCGCGTCCATGGGTCAAATTTACTAGGACGTCCTAGTAAAGGCGACGGGAGACGCGCCGGGCCCGGCCGACGGGGTGACGCCCCGCGCGTCCGTCCCGCGCCCCGTCCGGATGCGGACGGGGCGCGCGGCATGCCGCGAAGCCGCGGGTCAGACCCGCGCGGGCGCCGGCTCGGCGCCGCTGATCAGCGGTTCCACCTCGCGGACGACCTTGCGCTCGACGAAGAACGCGGCCGTCGGGATGGTGCCCGCGATCAGCACCCACAGCAGCTTGCCGAACGGCCACTTGGCCTTGGAGCCGAGGTCGAAGGCGAAGACCAGGTAGATGATGTAGAGCACGCCGTGGATCTGGGAGACCACGAGCGTGAGGTCCTCGCCCGTGTCGAAGCCGTACTTGAACACCATGCAGGTGCAGAGCACGAGCAGCATCACTGCGGTGACGTAAGCCATGACCCGGTAGCGGGTCAGCACGCTGCGTTTCATGCCCTGAGCGTAACCGCCCGTTCCGGGGCGATCTTCGCCGCCCCCGCCGCTTCGTCAGTCGTCCTCGAAGTCCCCCGCGGCGACCCGCAGCGGGCGCAGCATCGCGAAGAGCCGGCCGCACTCCTCGGCGTCGTAGGCACCGAGCCCGAAGTCCATCGCCATCAGATCGCGGGTGGCCGATTCGACCACCTCACGGCCCTGGTCGGTGATGGAGGCCAGGGTGCCGCGGCCGTCGTTGGGGTTCGGCCGCTTGTCCACCAGACCGGACCTGACCAGGCGGTCCACCGTATTGGTGACCGAGGTCGGGTGGACCATCAGCCGCTCGCCGATCTTCGACATGGGCAGCTCACCGGATTGGGAGAAGGTGAGCAGCACCAGCGCCTCATAGCGGGCGAAGGTCAGTCCGTAGGGCTTGACGACCGCGTCGACCTGGCTGAGCAGGATCTGGTGGGCCCGCATGATCGAGGTGATCGCGGCCATGGAGGGCACGGACCCCCACCGCTGCTTCCAGAGTTCATCGGCGCGGGCAATGGGATCGAACGGCAGACTGAGCGGCTTCGGCACACCACCGACCCTACCGGCCGGTCATATCGTGGTCAGCCCTATCTCACACTTCGGGCCGGGCCGGCCGGGCGACGGTGCGCCGCACCTCCAGGGCCACCAGCAGCGAGCAGAGCGCACCGCAGCCACCCGCCGCCGCGGCCACGGCATGGACCGGCGCGAACTCGGCCACCGCGCCCGCCACCGCCATGCCCAGCCCCTGCGCGGTCATCAGCCCGGCCGTCAGCACCGTCATCGCCCGGCCGCGCAGCTCGTCGGGGACGGCGGCGAAGAACCACTGGTCGAGGCCGAGGCTGTAGGCGATACCGCAGCCGGTCAGCACCTGGAGGGCCAGCGCCCAGCCGAACGACGGACGGCAGGCGTACCCCAGGGCGGGCAGCATCGCCGCGACGCCGACCGGCAGCGTCAGCCGGGCCCGGGCGCGCGGTCCGAGCAGCGAACCCACCAGCGCCTCACCGGCGACCGCGCCGACCGGCATGCCGCACATCAGCAGCCCGAGCCCGGCCGAGCCGAGCCCCAGCCCATCGGAGTACGGCGTCAGCAGAACCTCCGGCATCACCACGAACATCGGCGGCACCCACGACAGCAGCATCAGCGCCCGGATCCGGCGGTCCGCGAACAGCCGCCGCACCCCGCTCAGCGAGTCCCCGAGCAGGGGGCACCTCCCAGCGGTAGCTGGGGGAGCCCCGCCCCCGGTCGGCTGCCGCGCGGGGCGGCGGCGGGTGCCGAAGCGGAGCACCAGCGCCGAGCCGACGAGCGCCGCCGCCGTGAGCGCCAGCGCGGCCCGTGGCGAGACGGCGGCCAGCAGCAGCCCGCCGACCCCGAACCCGGCGAGCTGCGCGGTCTGCGAGGTGATCCGGATGACCGAGCGGCCCAGCACGAAGGCGTCGCCCTCACCGAGGATGTCGCCGAGCGTCGCCGACCGGGTCCCGCTGAACACCGGCGAGATCGCGGCGGGCACACAGCGCAGCGCGAGCAGCGCGGCCACCGGCATCCCCGGCACCACCATGGCCGCCACGCATCCGGCGTGCACCAGATCGCAGACCACCAGCACCCGGCGGGCCGGGAAGCGGTCGGCCACGGAGGACAGCAGGGTGCCGCCGATCACATAGGGCAGCATCGAGGTGGCGAACGTCAGGGCGCTCAGCAGCGGCGACCCGGTGAGCCGGTACACCAGCACGGACAGCGCGATCTGGCCGACCACCTCGCCGAGCATGGAGACCAGATGGGCGGCGAACACCGCCCGGAACTCCCGAACCGCGAACACGGCGCGGTAGCCGACGCTCCCCGGGCCCCGCACCGGCTCCCGCGCACCGCCGGGCGCGAGCTCGGGTCGGGAGGCGTGCGCGCCGGGGCGCGACTCGAGGGGGCCCGGGGTACCGGGCCCGGAGGGCGTGGACATGCCGGAAGCGTGCCCGTACGGGCGGGGCCTGCTCTAGTGTTTCGGCCCGAACCGAATCTTCCAGGGGAGAGGGGGACGCGGATGCCCCTGCACATGCTCTTCGGCGCCGATGACCTGCTGCGCTGCCGGTTCGCCATCTCTCCCCTGTGCCAGACCCACGAGGCCGTGCGCACCCTGCGCCGCCGGGAGCGGCACGGCTACCACCTGCCGTGGCTGCGGCGGGTGCGGGCGGCGGTGGCCGGGCTCGACCTGTCGGATCTGTGGCTGCTGATGCCGGAGCGGCACGGCTACACCCCGGACTTCCTGGGGCCGCCGCCAGAGGTGCCGTACGCGCCGTTCGAGGAAGAGCTGGCGCGGCTGCGGGCCACGGACCCCGCCGCTGCCCGCCGCGAGCTGGCCCTGTCGCTGGAGTCCACCCCGGGGGCCGTCGAGTCCCCGCGGGGGCGGGCGATGCTGGCCGATCCGGCATGGGCGGTCCAGCGGCTGGCCGAGGTGACCGAACGGGCCTGGCACGCCCTGGTGGCCCCGGACTGGCCCCGGCTGCGGGCCCTGCTGGAGGCCGATATCGCCTATCGGTCACGGCAGTTGGCCGACGGCGGCCTGGAGCGGCTGTTCGCGGATCTGCGGCCCGCCCTGCGCTGGGCCGACGGCACGCTCACGATCCGTACGCCCGTGGTCCCGGCCCGGACCCAGGACCTGGCCGGGCGGGGGGTGCTGCTGATGCCCAGCGCCTTCGTCTGGCCGGATGTGGTCAGCGGTTTCGTCCCGCCGTGGCAGCCGACGGTGATCTATCCGGCGCGCGGGGTCGGCGGGCTGTGGCGGGAACCGGACGCGGTGGGGAGGGAGGCCCTCGTACGGCTCCTGGGCGCCAGCCGCGCCGCGATCCTCTCCGGTCTGGAGGAACCCGCCTCCACCACGGCCCTGGCCGCCCGCCACCGCCTGGCGCCCTCGTCGGTCTCGGCCCATCTGACCGTGCTGCGCGACGCCGGGCTGCTCAGCTCGCGGCGCCAGGGGCACCAGGTGCTGTACGAGCGGACCCCGCTGGGCATGGCGCTGGTGGGCGGAGGCCGATGACCCCCGGACTCCGCCCCGGCTCCGGCCCCCGCCGTTTCGCCGCCGGATGGGCGCATGGGCGCATGGGCGTATGGGCGCATGGGCGCGTGGGCGCGTGGGCGCCGCCGCCGTCGTCGTTCCGCGCCGCATGGGCACCGCCCCCGTCGTTCCGCCGTCGTCCCCGCCGCGTGGGCACCGCCCCCGCCGCATGGGCGCCGCGCGGAGCCGGGGCGGGGAGGCGGGGACGGGGGGAGCCGAGGCGGGGGCGCGGAGGCGGAGCCCGGTACGGGTGCGGGGACGGGCAGCCGGGGCGGGGCCGGGCGCGGGGCCGGGGAGCCGGGGGATCACCTCCGGCCCCGGTCGGCCCCGCTACGCGGACAGGTGCCGCTCGACCGTCTCGACCTTGGACGTCAGACCGTCCGTGACACCCGGGCGGATATCGGCCTTGAGGACCACCGAGACCCGGGGCGCCCGCGCCTCCACCACGGCGACGGCACGCTTGACGACGTCCATGACCTCGTCCCACTCGCCCTCGATCGACGTGAACATCGCGTCCGTACGGTTCGGCAGCCCGGATTCCCGGACCACCCGCACCGCGTCCGCGACGTACTCCCCCACGTCCTCGCCGACCCCGAGCGGCGTCACCGAAAAGGCGACGATCATGCGTTGACCACGCCCTCCTTGCGGGCACGGGCCGCGATCACCCCGGCCTCGGCCTCCCGCTTGAGCTTGCGCTCGGCGAAGAAGCCGCCGGTGGGCAGGACGGAGAGGACGAAGTACAGGGCCGCGGTCTGCCACTTCCACTTGGCGCGGTTCCAGGCGTCCGCCCAGAAGACCAGGTAGAGGATGAAGAGCACGCCGTGCACCATGCCCATCACCGGCACCGCGTTGAAGTCCGTGGTGCGCTTGAGCACCGAACAGATGAGCAGCAGCAGGAAGGACACAGCCTCGGGCGCGGAGACCAGGCGGAGCCGGCGCAGCGCGGTGGCGGTCTTGAAGTCCACGAGAGCACCTTCGCGTGAAGAGAGGACACGGGAGTGGCTTGTGAAGGAATGCACAAGCCTTGGCCCATTGTCGCAGCCGCGCGGGCGATCGCCGCCCCGGGGGCACCCGCGCCGCCAGGTGCTCCCTGTCCGGCGACGTCACCGGACCGATACCGTCGGGTCCGTGGCTCAGTTTCGGCTCCAGGAAAGCAAGGTGCTCGCGGTCGACCTGACCGGCGACTCCGTGAAGGCCAAGAACGGCGCGATGGTCGCGTACGAGGGGGAGATGACCTTCAAGAAGAGGACGGGCGGCGGGGAGGGGCTGCGCGGCATGGTGACCCGGCGGCTCACCGGTGAGCAGATGGAGGTCATGGAGGTGAAGGGGCACGGAACGTGCTACTTCGCCGACCGGGCGAGCGAGATCAACCTGGTGTCGCTGCACGGCGAGAAGCTGTACGTGGAGTCCAGCAATCTGCTGTGCACGGACGCCGCGCTGCGCACCGGCACCTCCTTCACCGGGCTGCGCGGCTCGTCACAGGGCAACGGACTGTTCACCACCACCGTCGAGGGCACCGGCCAGGCGGCGATCCTCTCCGACGGCACGGCGGTGGTGCTGCGCGTCACCCCGCAGACACCGCTCCAGGTCGACCCGGGCGCGTACATCGCCCACACCGGCGGTCTCAAGCAGCACTTCCAGTCGGGGGCGAACTTCCGGGCGCTGCTGGGCGAGAGCGGCGGGGAGTCCTTCCAGATCCGCTTCGAGGGCGACGGCCTGGTGTACGTCCAGCCCAGTGAGCGCAACACGATCGGGGGTGACGTGTGAGCGACGCACACGCGGCCACCGGGCGGCAGACGACGACGAAACCCGCACCCCCACGCCGCGCGAGCACAGAAGCGAACCAGACAACAGGCGCGAGCGACCCACACGCGGCCACCGGGCGGCAGACGACGACGAAACCCGCACCCCCACGCCGCGCGGGCACAGAAGCGAACCGGACAGGGGGCTCATGATGCCGTTCACGACTCTCACCTCACGGATGGTCGAGGCCCAGGTGATGCCCGGGCAGACCCTGTTCAGCCAGCGCGGCGCGATGCTCGCGTACCGCGGGGACGTACGGTTCACCCCCAGCATCACCGGCGGCCAGCGCGGAGTGATGGGGATGATCGGGCGGCGGGTCGCGGGCGAGGCCACCCCGCTGATGACCGTCGAGGGCCAGGGCACGGTGATGTTCGGGCACGGCGGCCACCACGTCCAGGTGATCGACCTGGTCGGCGACACGCTCTACGTGGAGTCGGACCGGCTGCTGGCCTTCGACGGCTCGCTGCGCCAGGGCACCATGTTCATGGGCTCCCAGGGCGGGGTGATGGGCATGGTGCGCGGCCAGGTCACCGGGCAGGGGCTGTTCACCACCACGCTGGAGGGGCACGGCTCGGCCGCGGTCATGGCGCACGGCGGGGTGATCGAACTGCCGATCAGCCCGGGGCGTCCGGTCCATGTCGATCCGCAAGCCTATGTCGCCCACCGGGGTGATGTTCGCAATAAGCTCTCGACGGCGATCGGCTGGCGCGAAATGGTGGGCCGCGGCTCGGGGGAGGCGTTCCAACTGGAGCTGTCCGGCACCGGCATGGTCTACGTCCAGGCATCGGAGGAGAAGCTTTGACTGCTCTTCCGCTTTGCAGGCGGGAGATTCCTGGCTCAGGCCGCCTTCCGGACCGGCGGCCCGGGAGGTCTTACGCCCTCGACACCAGCCGGGTTCAGACCAGCCCGGACGAGCATCACGTGGGCGGAGTTCTTGTCCCTGGGGGACGCGCCTCCGCACGCGGTGCAGGTGTAGGTACGTTCCGAGAGAGGTAGTGCGTGCTTGGTTCTCGCTCCGCACCGCGCACAGTCCATGGTGGTGTGCGCAGGGTGCACCAGCCGGATGTCCCGCTGGTGCTTGCGGCCCATCTCGATCAGGGCCGCCTTCGTGGCGCCGATGGCGGCGTCAGCAGCCTTGCGCGCCATCGACGTTCTGGCCAGGAACTTCGGGCGGAAGTCCTCCACCGCCACCGCGTCATGGTCACGGACCACCTTCTTGGCCCACTTGCGAGCGGCGTCCTGCCGCTGCCGGGCGATCTTCCGGTGCACCTTCGCCGCCTGCCGCTTTGCGATGCGGTAGCCGTTCGACTGCGCCTTGTCCTTCGCCGTACTGCGGCGGGCCATCATCCGCTGGTAGCGGCCCAGCTTCGCCATGGCCTTCCTGCCATGTCCAGCATGGGGAAGGTCGTGGGCATCGGATGTGGTGGTGGCGGTCTCACGCACCCCCCAGTCCACGCCCAGCACCAGGCCGGTTCCGGGAAGCGGTTCGACCTGGGCGGGAACGACGAACGACGCATACCAATGGCCGAGGCCGTCCTGGTAGACGCGCACGCTGGACGGGTCAGCTGGAAGCTCTCGCGACCACACGACCGTCACCACAATGCCGCCCGCGAGGTGCAGACGCCCGTCTTTCAAACGGAAGCCGCGCCGGGTGTAGTTCAAGGTCGGGGCGGCATCCCGCTTCCTCTTCCAGCGGGGCAACCCCGCCCGCCGACGCACGGGGAGCCGGTCTGTGATGTCCTTCAGCGACTTCGTGCGGGATGTGCCGAAGTCGCGGATGACCTGCTGCTGAGGAACCGAAGAGCCCTCTCGGAGCCAGGGGGTGATGCGGCGGGCTTCGGTCAGCATCTTGTCGAGCATGGCCGGTCCGCACTTCTCCCCGTCCTGGTGGGCCTTCTTCGAACGGGCAACGCACTCGTTCCACACCCACCGGCACCGACCCCACTCCGCCTCAAGCGCCGCGCGAGCGCCAGCGGACACGCGAAGCCGGTAGGTCCACCGGGCATACCCGGTGCCCTCGCCAGTCCTCGCTTCCGCCGCCACAATCACCAATCTAACCGGAAGGTACGACAGTTGAGAGTTCATGGCCCGTATGACTTGCCCGGGCACCGCACGGGATGGACGCCGAGCGACTCTGCCAGCGATTCGCCTCGCGCTGTTCTCCTTCGCGAGAGTCCGGTTCCTCCCCCTGACGAATGCCTGGGCATTCTCGGAGGAACCAGGTGAACGGCCCCGTCATCCACGACGCCTGGACGCTGCCGGTCGACGACAACGTCAATGCGTACGCCTTCAGCGTGGACCTGAACGGCCAGTGGTTCCTGCAGAAGGGGAAGATGGTCGCCTACTACGGGCAGATCGACTTCCAGGGCGTCGGGTACGGCCACCTCGACCACCTCGTCGCGCACAGCTTCCACTCCCCGCTGCACGCCGCGGACTGGGTGGTGGCCGAGGGCCGGGGCAAGATGGTGCTCGCGGACCGCGCCTTCGACGTCAACTCCTACGACCTGGAGGACGGCAACCTCTCCATCCGGTCCGGCAATCTGCTCGCCTTCCAGCCCTCGCTGTCCCTGAAGCAGTCGATCGTGCCGGGGTTCCTCACCCTCATCGGCACCGGGAAGTTCGTGGCCGCCTCCAACGGGCCCGTGGTCTTCGTGGAGCCGCCGATCCGGGTGGATCCGCAGGCGCTGGTGGGCTGGGCGGACTGCCCCACACCGTGCCACCACTACGACCACGAGTATCTGCGCGGCTTCCTCGGGGGCATCAGGGCGCACACCGGCATCGGGGGCGCCTCGGGCGAGGAGCACCAGTTCGAGTTCACGGGCGCGGGGACCGTACTGCTGCAGTCCACGGAGCAGGTCATCGCCGAGATAGCGGTTGGCGAGACAGGGGGTACCGGTTCGTGAGCACGAGCGTGCGGAGTGTAACGTCGAACAGGTGACCTCTAGCCCGAGACATCCATTGGTTCGGAATTCAACTTCTATAGGTAGAATAGATTCCATGGAGACCGAGAACGGCACGCGCTGGCTCAGCGACGAGGAACAGCGCGCGTGGCGCACCCACCTGGACGTCAGCCGGCTGCTGACCTACCAGCTCGAAAAGGACCTGCAGCCGTTCGGCCTGACCATGAACGACTACGAGATCCTGGTCAACCTCTCGGAGTCGGAGGACCACCGGATGCGGATGAGCGACCTCGCGTCCGCGACCCTGCAGTCCAAGAGCCGACTGTCCCATCAGATCACCCGGATGGAGAACGCCGGCCTGGTCCGCCGCGAGAACTGCGAATCCGACCGGCGGGGGCTCTACGCCGTGCTGACCGAGCAGGGCTGGGACACCATGCGCAAGGTCGCCCCCCACCACGTGGCGTCCGTGCGCAAGCACTTCATCGACCTGCTCGCACCGGAGGACCGCGAGGCGCTGTACGGATCGCTGGTGCCCGTCGCGGAGCATCTGCGCGCCCAGCGGGGGCGGGTCTAGCCCCAGCCCCCCGGTCGGGGCTGGGGCTAGACCCAGCCCCCGGTCGGGGCGCGGACCCCGGGGCCCGGCCCGAAAGCCTGCCCGGGGGCCCGGCAGGGGGTGTGCCCCGGGGCCCCGCAGGGGGTCTGCCCTGGGGCGGGCACGGGGTTGTCGCGGGGCCCGGCACGGGGCTGTCGTGCGCCCGGCAGGGGTCTGTCCCGGGCTCGGCACGGATCTGGCGCAGGCCCGGTACGGGTCCCTGGCCCGGTACGGGTCTGTTTCCGGCCGGGCAGGGTCTGGCGCCTACGGCCGTAGCGGCATCCCGCCAAGGATCTGTCCCCGGCCAGGCAGGGGACTGTCCCGGGCCCGGCACGAGTCCGGCGCAGGCCCGGCACGGGTCTGGCGCCTACGGGCCGTAGCGGCATCCCGCCCGGGAGTCTGTTCCCGGCCCGGCAGGGGACTGTTCCGGGCCCGGCGCGGGTCCCCGGCCCGGTACGGGTCTGTCTCCGGCCGGACACGGGCCTGTCCCCGGCCCGGCACGGGTCCGTCCCCTGCCCGGTCGAGAGCCTGTCCCGGGGGGACCGCGGGGCCCGGGCTCGGGCCCCGGGAACGAATTCCGGGGCCCGGCACGGAACCGGTCCCGGGGCTAGCCGGACGGCAGCCGCATCTCGAACAGGGCGCCGCCCTCGGGCGCGGCCGAGACCGTCAGGGTGCCGCCGTGGCGCACCACCACGTCCCGCGCGATGGCGAGGCCCAGCCCGGCCCCGCCGTCGTCGCGGCTGCGGGCGTCGTCGAGCCGTACGAACCGCTCGAAGATCCGCTCCCGCTCGCCCTCGGGCACCCCCTCGCCGTCGTCCGCGACCTGCAGCACGGCCCACCGGCCCTCCTCGCGGACCGCCACCCGCACCCCGCCCCGGGCGTGCCGCTGCGCGTTGTCGACCAGGTTGCCCAGTACCCGGGACAGCTGACCGCGCGACCCCCGCACCGCGACCGGCGCCACCTCCGTGCGCACCGGCACCCGGTCCCCCGTCCGCTGGGCCAGCTCCTCGCGCACCAGGGCGTCCAGCGCGACCGGGGACCCGCCGTGCGGCCGCTCCCCCGCGTCCAGCCGCGCCAGCAGCAGCAGATCGGCCGCGAGCCGCTGCAACCGCACCACGTCCTCCACCGCACCGTCCACGTCCAGCAGCTCCGGATGGGCGGCGCCCACCTCCAGCTGGGTGCGGAGCGAGGCCACCGGGGAGCGCAGCTCGTGGGAGGCGTCGGCCACGAAGGCCCGCTGCCGCGCCACCGACGCCTCCAGCGCCGCGAGCGTCTCATTGGTGGTCCGGGCCAGCCGGGCCACCTCGTCGTGCGTCCCCGGCTCGGGCACCCGCCGGGACAGATCCGTGCTCGCCGTGATGGCGGCCATCTCCCGCCGGATGCCCTCCACGGGCCGCAGCGCGCGCCGGGTCACCAGCCAGGTCACGGCGGCCACGACCAGCAGCAGCAGCGGCAGCCCGATCAGCATCGCGTCCCGCGCCGTGGAGACCGCGTCGCGCTCGGTGGCCAGCGGGGCGCCCGCGTAGACGGTGACCTCCGTGCCGCCCCGGTCGGTGACCTCCACGGCGGCCCAGACGTAGTCCCCGGTCTCCCCGTCGATCCGGGCGGAGCCGTGGCCGTACTCCTCCTCGGAGGACACCTGTCCCGCGTCGTCGTCATCATCGCCATCGCCATCGTCATCGGCGTCACCGCCGTCGTCCGGCCCCGGCCCCGATCCCGGTCCGACGGGCGTCACGGACGCGCTCCCGGTGCCCGTCACGGCCTCCAGGTCCTCGCTGACCGCCCGCACCCGGCCGTCCTCGTCCACGACCTGCACCGGGACGTCCTCGTCCAGCTCCAGCGCCCGGTAACCCGTCCCGGCGGCTATCCTCGACGCGACCTCCCGGGCGTCCGTCCGGGCCTTCAGCCTCGCCTGGTCCACCAGGTCGGCGCGCAGCACCTGAAGCACCGCGAGCCCCGCCGCCACCAGCGCCACCGCGACCACCACGGTCGCCCCCAGCGCGGCCCGCGCCCGCACCGAGCCGAACACCCTACGCACGGAGCCGGTACCCCGCTCCCCGCACGGTCTCGATGAGCCCCGCGCCCAGTTTGCGGCGCAGGGCACTCACGTACACCTCGACGATGTTGGGGTCGCCGTCGTAGGCGAAGTCCCACACGTGCTCCAGGATCTCCGGCTTGGAGACGACGTCCCCCGCCCGCGTCGCCAACTGCTCCAGCACGGAGTACTCCTTGGCGGTCAGCGCCACCGCCCGGCCGTCCCGCTCCACCCGGCGCGCGCCCCGGTCCACCGTCAGCGCCCCCACCCGCACCACGGGCGAGGCGCCGGACCCGCGCCGCCGCAGCAGCGCCCGTACCCGCGCCACCAGCACCACGTACGAGAACGGCTTGGTCAGGTAGTCGTCGGCCCCGGTGTCGAGCCCCTCCGCCTCGTCGTACTCCCCGTCCTTGGCGGTGAGCATCAGGATCGGCACCTCGCTGCCCGCGGCCCGCAGGGCGGCGCAGACCCGGTAGCCGTTCAGCCCCGGGAGCATGATGTCGAGGACGACGAGGTCGTAGGTGCCTTCCTGCGCGCGGTGCAGCCCCTCCCGGCCGTCGTGCACCACATCGACGGCGAACCCCTCCGCCCGCAGCCCCTTGGCCAGCGACAGGGCCAGCCGCCGCTCGTCCTCCACGATCAGCAAACGCATGGGGACAGCCTCCCAGAGCCAACCTGAAGAACTCTTCAGGCGGCTTCAGGTGGCCTTCAGCATCGCTGAGGCAAGGTGGTTGCCGTCCGAACACGAATGGACACGAATGGGGAGGAACCCACACATGAAGCGCCACATCGTCATCGCCTCCGTCGCCGCGGCCGCCCTGCTCACCGGCGGTACGGCCGTCGCGATCGCGGGAAGCGGCAACGGCAGCACGGACCGTGCCCGGTCCTCGTCCACCGCTCCCGAGGCCCTGACCTCCCAGGCGTCCGGGACGGCTTCCGGGACCACCGCCCGCGCGTCCTTCTCCGACGCCGCCGAGGCCGCCCTGAAGGCGGTCCCCGGTACGCTCGCCTCCCTCGACCTGGACCACGGCGCCCGGCCCACCTGGGACGCGGACGTCCTCGGCGACGACGGCACGTGGCACGAGATCACCCTGGACGCCTCCGACGCCAGGGTCCTGAGCCAGCGGGTGGACCGGGACGACAACGACCCCGAGGACGCCGCGGAGGACGCCGCCGAAGCCGCCGCCCTGAAGAAGGCCACGGTGACCGCCACCGAGGCGGCGCGCAAGGCCGCGCCCCGGTCCACGGTGACCTCCGTGGAGTTCGATGACGACGGCACCCCGGCGTGGGAGGTCGAGGTCGTCCGGGGCCACACCGAGCACGAGCTGTACGTAGACGCCCAGTCTGGCAAGGTGACCCAGGCCCCCGCCGACGACGACCACGACAACGACGACTAGGGAGAGCCGCCGACGAGACGGGAGGGGACGGGGTCGGAGGGGTGGGGTTCTGGACGCTTACGTGTATTTGTGGCGCCAATCTCCGACCAGCCCCACGCTTATCGGCCGTCGGCGCCGTAAATATACGGTCCAGGACCCCTCCCCGGAGGCCCCGGCCCCGCACCCCGAAACGCGCCCCGGCGCACCCCGAGCGCACCCGCGCTACGCACCCATGCCGAGCACACCCCGGCGCACCCCGAACGCACCCGCCCCAAACAAACCCCGGCGCACCCGGAACGCACCCACGCCGAGCACACCCCGCCCCACCCCGAACGCACCCATGCCGAGCACACCCCAGCCCACCCGGAACGAAGCCTCCGCGCCCCTGTCACCCCCGCTCCGTCACCGCCGTCACCCCTGCCCGGTCACCCCCGCTCCGTCACCCCTGCCCGGTCACCCCCGCCACCAGTTCGTCCGCCGCCGCGTACGGATCCAGTTCGCCCGCGACGACCCGCTCCGCGAGCGCGCCCAGCCGGCGGTCACCGTGCAGATCGCCGATCCGCGCCCGCAGCGCGGTCACCGCGATCGTCTCGACCTCGCCCGCCGCGCGCCGCTTCCGGCGCTCGGCGAGCACACCGCGCTCCTCCATCCAGGCGCGGTGCTTCTCCAGGGCCTCGACAACCTCGTCGACGCCCTCGCCGCGCGCCGCCACGGTCTTCACGATCGGGGGCCGCCAGTCCCCCGGGGCCCGCGCCTCGCCCAGGCCCAGCATGTGGCCCAGCTCGCGGGCCGTGGCGTCGGCCCCCTCCCGGTCGGCCTTGTTGACCACGTACACGTCGCCGATCTCCAGGATCCCGGCCTTGGCGGCCTGGATCCCGTCCCCCATCCCCGGCGCGAGGAGCAGCACGCTGGTGTCGGCCTGGGCGGCGATCTCGACCTCGGACTGGCCGACGCCCACCGTCTCCACCAGCACCACGTCGCAGCCGGCCGCGTCCAGCACCCGGATGGCCTGCGGGGCGGCCCAGGCGAGCCCGCCGAGGTGGCCGCGCGAGGCCATGGAGCGGATGTAGACGCCGGGGTCGGAGGCGTGCTCGGACATCCGTACCCGGTCGCCGAGGAGCGCCCCGCCGGAGAAGGGCGAGGAGGGGTCGACGGCGAGGACGCCCACCCGCTTCCCCGCCCGCCGGTAGGCGGTGACGAGCGCGGAGGTGGAGGTGGACTTGCCGACCCCCGGTGCGCCGGTCACCCCGACCACGTACGCGCCGCCGACCAGGGGCGCGAGCGCGGCCATCACCTCGCGCAGCTGCGGCGAGTCGCCCTCGATCAGCGAAATGAGCCGGGCGACCGCACGCGGCCGCCCCTGCCGCGCCTGCTCCACGAGGCTGGCCACGTCCGCCATGGTTACTTCCCCGGCACCCGGAGGATCAGCGCGTCGCCCTGCCCGCCGCCGCCGCACAGCGCCGCCGCGCCCGTGCCGCCGCCGCGCCGCCGCAGTTCGAGCGCGAGATGGAGCGCGATCCGCGCGCCGGACATCCCGATGGGGTGGCCCAGCGCGATCGCGCCCCCGTTCACATTCACCTTTTCGGGGGAAACCCCCAGGTCCTTCATTGACTGCACGGCGACCGCGGCGAACGCCTCGTTGATCTCGATGAGATCGAGGTCGTCCACCGTCAGCCCCTCCTTGCCCAGGGCGTGCGCGATCGCGTTGGACGGCTGGGACTGGAGGGAGTTGTCGGGTCCCGCCACATTCCCGTGGGCGCCGATCTCGGCGATCCACTCCAGGCCCAGCTCCTCGGCCTTGGCCCTGCTCATCACCACGACCGCGGCGGCACCGTCCGAGATCTGCGACGACGTGCCCGCCGTGATCGTCCCGTCCTTGGCGAACGCGGGCCGCAGCTTGGCCAGCAGCTCCGCGGTGGTCTCGCCGCGGATGCCCTCGTCCTTGTCGAAAACCACCGGATCGCCCTTGCGCTGCGGAATCTCCACCGGGGTGATCTCGGCGTCGAACAGGCCGTTCTTCTGGGCGGCGGCGGCCCGCTGGTGGGAGAGGGCGGCGAACTCGTCCT
The DNA here is from genome assembly GCF_001553455.1 of Streptomyces hygroscopicus subsp. hygroscopicus. GTDB lineage: Bacteria > Actinomycetota > Actinomycetes > Streptomycetales > Streptomycetaceae > Streptomyces > Streptomyces hygroscopicus. Next base: position 2,006 of record NZ_BBOX01000203.1, on the reverse strand, counting down.
GCTCGGGGCGCTGGATGCCCAGCCGGGTGTTGTGCTTCTCGGTGGACTCGCCCATGGCGATGGACTCGAAGGCGTCGGTGAGCCCGTCGTGGGCCATCGCGTCGAGCATCTCCACCGCGCCGTACTTGTAGCCCTCGCGGGACCCCGGCAGCAGATGGGGGGCGTTGGTCATGGACTCCTGGCCGCCGGCGACCACGATGTCGAACTCACCCGCGCGGATCAGCTGGTCGGCCAGGGCGATCGCGTCCAGACCGGAGAGGCAGACCTTGTTGATCGTGAGGGCGGGCACGCTCATCGGGATACCGGCCTTGACCGCCGCCTGGCGGGCCGGGATCTGCCCGGCACCCGCCTGGAGCACCTGCCCCATGATCACGTACTGCACCTGCTCGGCGCCGACCCCGGCCCGCTCCAGCGCGGCCTTGATCGCGATCCCGCCCAGGTCGGCACCGGAGAACGAGCGCAGGCTGCCGAGCAGCCGTCCCATGGGCGTACGGGCGCCCGCCACCATCACAGAGGTCGTACGAGTCATTGGTGCGTCCCTTCACCAGAAGAAGGAAGTTAACGAGGGTTATCGTCAATGTACTGACGAGTACCCGCGCGGTCACCGGCCGATCGGTGTGATCGCGCGCACGTTGCGTAACCGGCTGTGCGGCGGTGCACTGTTCCCATGCTGACGAGAATCGACCACATCGGGATCGCCTGTTTCGACCTCGACAAGACCGTCGAGTTCTACCGTGCCACGTACGGCTTCGAGGTGTTCCACTCCGAGATCAACGAGGAGCAGGGCGTCCGCGAGGCCATGCTCAAGATCAATGAGACCTCCGACGGCGGGGCCTCCTACCTCCAGCTCCTGGAGCCGATCCGGGAGGACTCCGCGGTCGGCAAGTGGATGGCCAAGAACGGTGAGGGCGTGCACCACATCGCCTTCGGCACCGCCGATGTCGACACCGACTCCGAGGCCATCCGCGACAAGGGCGTCCGGGTCCTGTACGAACAGCCCCGCCGCGGCTCGATGGACTCCCGGATCACCTTCCTCCACCCCAAGGACTGCCACGGTGTGCTGACCGAGCTCGTCACCGCCGCGAACCCCGCCGCGCACCCGGGCGGAGAGGATCACTGAAGCGGACCACTGACCTACCCCTTCCCCGGCCGGTAGAGTGCAGCATCGGCCGGGGTACGGAATCGGAAAGGGATCGGGGTCCGGCCCGGGCTACGCCGATGATCTGACACCATTTCTTCGGAAGGGCCAGCTCCGGTCCGACCCGGCACGCACCTCGCCTGGTCGGTACCGCAAGGGAACCCTCGAGGAACCCCGGGACACCGCAAGGGACCACGGGGGCCGCGAGGGCGACGGAGCAGGCCGCCAACGCGACCAGGGGACGGATGGGACCGCGCAGTGCGGGGCTACGACCGCTACGAGCCTGACGATCAGCTCTCGAAGTTCGAGGCCGAGATGGAGCGGCTGAAGACCGAGCGGGAGAAGGCCGTCCAGCACGCCGACGACCTCGGCTACCAAGTCGAGGTGCTGCGCGCCAAGCTGCATGAGGCGCGCCGTAATCTGGCGGCCCGCCCCGCCTACGACAGCGCCAACATCGGCTACCAGGCAGAGCAGTTGCTGCGCGACGCGCAGATCCAGGCGGACCAGCTGCGCGCCAACGCCGAACGGGAGCTGCGCGAGACCCGGGCCCAGACCCAGCGGCTGCTCCAGGAGCAGGCCGAGCGGCAGGCCCGGCTCGAGGCCGAACTGCACGCCGAGGCCGTGGCCCGGCGTCAGCGGCTGGACCAGGAGCTGGCCGAGCGCCGCGCCACCGTCGAGTCGCACGTCAACGAGAACGTGGCCTGGGCCGAGCAGCTGCGGGCCCGTACCGAGGCGCAGGCCCGCCGGCTGATGGACGAGTCCCGGGCGGAGGCCGAGCAGGCCCTGGCCGAGGCCCGCGCCGAGGCGCAGCGGCTGACCGAACAGGCCCGCCAGCGGCTGGGCTCGGAGGCGGAGGCCGCCCGCGCCG
>NZ_BBOX01000202.1 GCF_001553455.1 Streptomyces hygroscopicus subsp. hygroscopicus | reverse complement strand
CCCGCGCCGAGGCCGAGGCGATCCTGCGCCGGGCCCGCGCCGACGCCGAGCGGCTGCTGAACAGCGCCGGCGCCCAGGCCCAGGAGGCCACCGAACACGCCGAGCAGCTGCGCGCCACCACCGCCGCCGAGGCGGACCAGGCCCGCCGCGCGGCGGCCGAGCAGACCCGCGCCGCCGAGCAGCGGATGCAGGAGGCCGAGCAGGCGCTGCGTGAGGCCCGCAGCGAGGCCGAGAAGGTGGTCACCGAGGCCAGGGACGCGGCGGCCAAGCAGCTCGCGGCCGCCGAGTCGGACAACGAGCAACGCACCCGTACCGCCAAGGCGGAGGTCGCCCGGCTGGTCGGCGAGGCCACCAAGGAGGCCGAGCGGCTGCGCGCCGAGGCCGAGCAGCTGCGGGACGACGCCCGCGCCGAGGCCGAGCGGATGATCGCCGAGGCGGGCGACGACGCCCGCGCCAAGGCCGCCGAGGACTCGGCGGCCCAGCTGGCCAAGGCGGCCCGGAGCGCCGAGGAGGTGCTCAGCCGCGCCTCGGAGAAGGCGCAGGCCACCACCAAGGCGGCCACCGACGAGGCGGAACGGATCCGGCGCGAGGCCGAGGCCGAGGCGGACCGGCTGCGGGCCGAGGCGCATGACACCGCCGAGCAGCTCAAGGGCGCGGCGAAGGACGACACCAAGGAGTACCGCGCCAAGACCGTCGAGCTCCAGGAGGAGGCCCGCCGGCTGCGCGGCGAGGCGGAGCAGCTGCGGGCCGAGGCGGTTGCCGAGGGCGAGCGGATCCGCGCCGAGGCACGCCGGGAGGCGGTCCAGCAGATCGAGGAGGCGGCCGGCACCGCCGAGGACCTGCTGACCAAGGCGAAGTCCGATGCGGAGGAGACCCGTTCGGGCGCCACCGCCGAGAGCGAGCGGGTGCGCACCGAGGCCATCGAGCGGGCCAACGCGCTGCGCCGGCAGGCCGATGAGCTGCTGAAGCGGGCCCGCACCGAGGCCGATGAGCTGGTGACCTCGGCCGAGGAGCAGGCCGAGCGGGTCAAGTCGGAGGCGGCCACCGCGGCCGAGGAGCTGCGCGAGGAGGCCGAGCGGGCGGCCGAGGACCGCCGCGCCGAGGCCGAGGCCGAGCTGAACCGGCTGCACCAGGACGCCGAGCAGCGGCTCGCCTCCGCCGACCAGGCGCTGCGGGACGCCCGCGCCGAGGCCGAGCGGCTGCGCAAGGAGACCGCCGAGGAGGTCGAGCGGCAGCGCGCCGAGTCCGCCGAACGGCTGAGCGGCTTGCGTCGGCAGGCCGAGGAGGAGGCCACCCGGCTGCGCGACGAGGCCGCCGCGGACGCGTCGAACGCCCGCGCCGAGGGCGAGTCGGTGGCCGTACGGCTGCGCGGCGAGGCCGCCGCGGAGGCCGAGCGGCTGCGCGCCGAGGCCCAGGAGACGGCCGACCGGGTACGGGCGGAGGCGGCGAGCGCCGCCGAGCGGATCGGCACCGAGGCCGCGGAGGCCCTGGCCGCCGCCCAGGAGGAGGCGGCCCGCCGCCGCCGGGAGGCCGAGGAGCTGCTCGCCGACGCCCGTGAGGAGGCGCAGGCGGAGCGGACGGCGGCGCGGGAGCAGAGCGAGGAGCTGCTGGCCGCCGCCCGGAACCGGGTCTCCGAGGCGCAGGCGGAGGCACAGCGGCTGGTCGAGGAGGCCGAGCGGCGTTCGGCCGAACTGGTGGCCGCCGCCGAGCAGACCGCCCAGCAGGTGCGGGACTCGGTCGCGGGTCTGCACGAGCAGGCCGAACAGGAGATCACGGGGCTGCGCACGGCCGCGGAGCACGCCGCGCAGCAGGTGCGCGACGAGGCGCAGGCCGAGGCCGACCGGGTCCGCGCGGACGCCTACGCCGAGCGGGAGCGCGCCTCGCAGGACGCCACCCGGGTGCGGCAGGAGGCCCATGAGGAGGCCGATGCCGCCAAGTCGCTCGCGGAGCGCACGGTCGCGGAGGCGATCGCGGAGGCCGAGCGGCTGACCGGGGAGGCCCGTGAGGACGCGGGCAGGCGCCGCGCCGAGGCCGCCGAGCAGGCGGACCGGCTGGTCTCCGAAGCCACCAACGAGGCCGAGCGGCTGCGCGCCGAGGCGGACGAAACCCTCGACGAGGCCCGCCGCTCCGCCAACAAAACCCGCGCCGAGGCCGCCGAACAGGCCGACACCCTGGTCAACGGCGCCACCGAGGAAGCCCAGCGGCTGGTCTCCGAAGCCACCGACGAGGCCGACCGGCTGCGCGCCGAGGCGAGCGAGACCCTCGACGAGGCCCGCCGCTCCGCCAACAAAACCCGGACCGAAGCCGCCGAACAGGCCGACACCCTGGTCAACGGCGCCACCGAGGAAGCCCAGCGGCTGGTCTCCGAAGCCACCGAGGAAGCCCAGCGGCTGGTCTCCGAGGCGACCAACGAGGCCGAGCGGCTGCGCGCCGAGGCGAACGAGACCCTCGACGAGGCCCGCCGCTCCGCCAACAAAACCCGGACCGAGGCCGCCGAACAGGCCGACACCCTGGTCAACGGCGCCACCGAGGAAGCCCAGCGGCTCGTCTCCGAAGCCACCGCGCGGGCACAGGCGCTGCGTACGGAGGCGTCCGACGCGCGGGCGACGGCGGAGCAGGACGCGGCCCGCACCCGGGCCCAGGCCCGCGGCGACGCCAACAACATCCGCTCGGAGGCCGCCGCACAGGCCGACCGGCTGGTCGCCGAGGCCCGCAAGGAGGCCGAGCGGCTGCACGCGGAGGCATCCGCCGAGGCGGAGCGGCTGCGCGGCGAGGCCGCCGAGACGGTCGGCTCCGCGCAGCAGCACGCGGCGCGCGTCCGGGCCGAGGCCGAGCGGGTCGAGGCCGCGGCGGCGGCCGAGGCGGAGCGGATCCGCAACGAGGCGCAGGCCGAGGCCGACCGGCTGATCGACAAGGCGCGCGAGGACGCCAACAAGCGGCGTTCCGACGCCGCCGAGCAGGCCGACCGGCTGGTCAGCGAGTCCTCCGCGGAGGCCGAGCGGCTCACCGCCGAGGCGCAGGAGGCCGCGCTGCGCGCGGCGACCGCGGCCGAGGAGCAGGCGGACGCCATGGTGGGCGCGGCCCGCAAGGAGGCGGAACGGCTGGTCGCCGAGGCCACGGCCGAGGCCAACGCGGTGGTGGAGAAGGCCCGTACGGACTCCGACACCATGCTGAGCGAGGCCCGGGGCGACGCCACGGCCATCCGGGAGCGCGCCGAGGAGCTGCGCGCCCGTACCGAGTCCGAGGTCGAGGAGTTGCACGAGCGGGCCCGCCGGGAGTCCGCGGAGCAGATGAAGGCCACCGGCGAGCGGGTGGACAAGCTCGTCGCGGCGGCCACCGCGCAGCTGATGAAGGCGGAGGAGAAGGCCAAGTCGCTGGTGTCGGACGCGAACAGCGAGGCGAGCCGGGTGCGGATCGCGGCGGTGAAGAAGGCCGAGAGCCTGCTGAAGGAGGCCGAGCAGAAGAAGGCCGAAGCCGACCGGGAAGCGGAGCGGACCCGGGCCCGGGCCACCGAAGAGGCGCAGCAGATCGTCGACGAGGGCAAGCGCGAGCTGGAGCTGCTGAAGCGGCGCCGCGAGGACATCAACGCGGAGATCTCCCGTGTCCAGGACGTGCTCGAGGCGTTGGAGTCCTTCGAGACCCCCGCGTCGGGCGGCGCGGGCGGCAAGGACAACGGCGGAGTCAAGACGGCGGCGGGCGCGGGTGCGACGAGGAGTGGGAAGCGGTCGGAGGGGTAACCGTACGCGGCCGGCGACGAGAGCCGGCCGCGCCTGTCCGCGTCAACCGCGCCAGATGCGTCGGCTGCGTTCATCGAGCCATGCCCGTATCATCCCGACGAGTGACGGGGTCTCCGTCTTACTGCCACTCAAAAGGCTGGACATTCTGCAGATCAAACAGACGTTGACTCGATGACACGCCGCTTGGCCCCCTAGGATTCCCTCTATCACCTCACCGGTCTCTTTCGACAGGAACCCCATGAGCGACACTTCCTCCCCCTTCGGCTTCGAGCTCGTGCGGCGTGGGTACGACCGCGGTCAGGTGGACGACCGCATTTCCAAGCTCGTCGCCGATCGTGACAGTGCACTGGCCCGTATCACCTCTCTGGAAAAGCGCATCGAGGAGCTGCACCTCGAGACGCAGAACGCTCAGGCCCAGATCAACGATTCGGAGCCGTCCTACGCGGGGCTCGGCGCCCGGGTCGAGAAGATCCTCCGTCTCGCCGAGGAAGAGGCGAAGGAACTGCGCGAGGAGGCTCGCCGGGCCGCCGAACAGCACCGTGATCTGGCCGAGTCGGCCGCTCAGCAGGTCCGCAACGACGCCGAGGCGTTCGCCGCCGAGCGCAAGGCCAAGGCCGAGGACGAGGGCGCGCGGATCGTCGAGAAGGCGAAGGGCGAGGCGTCCACACTGCGTCAGGAGGCGCAGAAGGACGCCCAGTCCAAGCGCGAGGAGGCGGAAGCCCTCTTCGAGGAGACCCGCGCCAAGGCCGCGCAGGCCGCCGCCGACTTCGAGACCAACCTCGCCAAGCGCCGCGAGCAGTCCGAGCGCGACCTGGCCTCCCGTCAGGCCAAGGCCGAGAAGCGGCTCGCGGAGATCGAGCACCGCGCCGAGCAGCTGCGCCTGGAGGCCGAGAAGCTGCGCACCGACGCCGAGCGCCGCGCCCGCCAGACGGTGGAGACCGCGCAGCGCCAGGCCGAGGACATCGTGGCGGACGCCAACGCCAAGGCCGACCGGATCCGCAGCGAGTCCGAGCGCGAGCTGGCGGCCCTCACCAACCGCCGCGACAGCATCAACGCCCAGCTGACCAACGTCCGCGAGATGCTGGCCACGCTGACCGGTGCGGCGGTGGCCGCGGCCGGTGGTCAGGGCGAGGACGAGACGGTCAGCCGCGGCGTCCCGGCCCAGCAGACCAGGTGATCCTCGCTCACCACGGAGCGCACGATGCCCCGCGCCGCCACGAACGGCGCGGGGCACGCGCATGTCCGGCCCCCGACCGCGCTCTTCGCCTGCTCACCGGGACGCCCCCGCGGCACACCACCCCGGCTCCCGGCTCCCGGCTCCCGCATCGGCGCGGCGCCTTGGCTTCGGGGACTACGCGGCGCCCTAGCTTCGGAGACCGAGACGAAGACCCAAGCTCGGGCGCCGGAGCCACGTCACGCGATGGAGCCCGGGTCGGCGCCGGTTTCGGGGTGGGGCGGGGCGGGGGAGGCACCCTCCGTGACCGACCGCCGCCTCGCCGCCCTCGGCTTCGCCGACGTCCCCGCCCAGCAGCCCCTGACCTATCCCGGCCGCCCCGTCACCCGCCCCACCCTCCTCACCGCCGGGGAGCTGTGGGAACTCGAGCCCGCGCCGGGCCGGCTGGGCACCTGGCCGGTGGTCGTCGCCACACCCGGTGAAGGGCCGGCGGAACCGCTCGACGCCGTCCTCACCGGCCTGGGCCTGCCCCCGGCCGCCGACCGCCACCCCGTCATCGCGGTCGGCTCCAACGCCTCCCCGGCCCAGCTGCACCACAAGCTCTCCCGCCCCGGTCACCCGGCCGCCGTCCCCATGGTCCCGGTCGATGTGCACGGCATCGCGGTCGGCTGCTCGGCCCATATCGGCCGGTACGGCTATGTGGCCTCCGCCCCGTACACGGCCCCGGGGGCCCGCACCCCGCTGGTCATCAGCTGGCTGGACGCCGAGCAGTTGGCGGCCGTGGACGCGACCGAGTACCCCAACTACCGCCGCGTCCTGCTGCCCGGCGCGGACTACCGGATGGTCATGCCGTCCGGTGAGCGGCTCGGCGGCGCGTATCTCTACGTCGGCGAGCGCGGGGTGCTGATGTCCCCGGACGGCACCGAACGCCCCCTTCCCGGCGGCGGCGACCAGAGCGCCCTGCTCACCCGTCTGCTCGCCGTTTCACCACGGCTGCGCGAACTCCTCGGTCCCGACCCGCGCGCCTGGGTCACCCGCGCGGGCGCCGACCCCGCCGTGCGGAAGACCGGCACTCGCGTCTTCCAGGAGGAGGGCTGGGCGCTGCCACAGCCCGACCTGCTGCGTTGCCCGGAGGACGCGTGCGAAGGGCCGGGAGGGCGCGGAGGGCCCCTTGGTTACGATGCGCTATCAGCTCTCGAGTAACGGGAACCGTCAACACGCCGTTATCCTCCTAACCCTCACCGGGGGCCAGCGCGCCCGACCCATGCACATGAGGGGCGGAGAATGATCGAGGCAGTCGGCCTGACGAAGCGCTACGGCGCCAAGACAGCCGTGTACAACCTGTCGTTCCAGGTACGGCCGGGGGCGGTCACCGGCTTCCTCGGGCCCAACGGGTCGGGCAAGTCCACCACGATGCGGATGATCCTGGGCCTCGACGAGCCCACCGCCGGCCATGTCACGGTCGGCGGCTACCCGTTCCGCAAACTGCCCAACGCCCCCCGCCAGGTGGGCGCCCTGCTCGACGCCAAGGCGGTGCACGGCGGCCGCAGCGCACGCCAGCATCTGCTCTGCCTGGCCCAGTTGTCCGGGATCCCGGCCCGCCGGGTCGACGAAGTGCTGGGCGTGGTGGGGCTCCAGAACGTGGCGCGCAAGCGCTCCAAGGGCTTCTCGCTCGGCATGGGGCAGCGTCTGGGCATCGCGGCGGCCCTCCTCGGCGATCCGCAGGTGCTGCTGTTCGACGAGCCGGTCAACGGCCTGGACCCCGAGGGCATCCTCTGGGTCCGCAACTTCATGAAGCAGCTGGCCTCCGAGGGCCGCACCGTCTTCGTCTCCAGCCATCTGATGAGTGAGATGGCGCTCACCGCCGATCACCTGATCGTCATCGGGCGCGGACAGCTGCTCGCCGACATGAGCGTCAAGGACTTCATCTCCTACAACTCGGCGGACTTCGCCCGCGTCCGCACCCCCGAGGGCGATCAGCAGCAGCGCGAGAAGCTGACCGCCGCGCTGAGCGAGGCGGGCGGGCAGGTGCTGCCGGAGCAGGACGGGGCGCTGCGGGTCACCGGGCTGCCGCTGCCGCGGATCAGCGAGGTGGCGCATCAGGCGGACGTGCGGCTGTGGGAACTCTCCCCGCACCAGGCGTCGCTGGAAGAGGCGTACATGCGGATGACACAGGGCGCGGTGGACTACCGCTCGACCATCGACGAGCGCGCCGCCCTGCAGCAGCAGGCGGTCCCCGGTGCGGCGCCGCAGGGCGGGCCGTACGGCTATGCGCCGGGCGCCCCGGGGCAGCCCGTGGGCTTCCCGCCCGGGACCGTGCTGCCGGGGTACGCC
>NZ_BBOX01000201.1 GCF_001553455.1 Streptomyces hygroscopicus subsp. hygroscopicus | reverse complement strand
GGTCGTCGGGGCCGGTCATGGCGCCGGGCACGGGCTGCGGCTGGGGAGGCAAGGGGGCTCCCCCTGGGGTGTGCGGCATGGTGGGTGCGGCGCGGGCGTCACGACGTTCACGTCCTGGGCCCGGCGCCTGCCTCCTTCGGTGGTGCGATGGTGGTGCGGTCGTACGGTGCGGGGCGCGTCGCCGGAGATCTCCGGCGAGCGGGACACGTCATCGGCGATCCCGAGCACCAGGGACGGGTTACCGGCGACCCCCGGCGCGAGGGACGCGTCACCGGTGGTCTCCGGCGAGCGACGGGGCGAACGGGACAGGAACGAGTGCGGTGGGGCGCGAACGGGGGTAACGATGGCGGGAGTTCGCGCGGGCGGGTTCCGGTGGCGCGGATCGTGGCGTCCAGGGCGCCGGTCTGCCGGACCAGGACGGCCTCTGCCTGCTCGTCGGTGATAGTCAGTGGAGGGAGAAGGCGGATCAGCCCGCTGTGGCGTCCGCCGAGTTCGACGATGAGCTCACGCCACAAACACTCCTGCTGGACCGCCGCCGCGAGGGCGGGGGCGGCGGGCAGAGCCGCCGTATGCACGGCGTCGGCGTACGAGGCTCCCTCACACGGGGCTCCATGCGCACCCCCGTCCTCGGCGCCCACCGACCGGGCTGCCTCACCCCGGATTGCGTCACCCCGGGCTTCCCCGTCTGGGGTGCCCTCGTGGTCGGCGTACGCGGCGGGCTCGGCCTCCGGAGTGACCGGTCCCAGGCCGATCATGAGGCCCCCACGGGGTGGTTGTGTCCCAGGGCCAGAGCTCCGGCTCCGGCGACGGCTACGGCTACGGCTGCGGAGAGACCGTCGGGACAGCGGCAGCCGTCGGCTCCTTCGATCGTCTTCCCCCGGGCGCGCGCCGGAACGATGGGCAGCGCCCGGACGTAGGTGCGGGCGGCCGGCTGACGCAGCGACTGACGCCGCAGAATGCCCCGGGCGGGGCCGCCGTCGTCACAGACGCTTGGCAGGGCCAACGACGGGAGTTGGGTCTCGGCCACGAGTCTCGTTCCTCCTGCTGCTGAACACCCTGCGGCTGTCCCCCGTACGTACCAACGACGCGTCGGGCTCCGGATCACGGGCTGGGCGAAGATCCTTGCGGCCGGGAACCAAGGACCCGCTCGCAACCGTCGTAGGCGACACCGGCATAGTGGGATGCCACCCCGTTGTCGGGGCGGTGCATGACAATTCCACACAGGCCGTAGAGCAGCTCAGATCCTCAGGGGGAGTTCCGCCCATGCCATCCAAACGCCGACCCGCACTGGTCGTGGCCGCCATAGCCTCGGTGCTGGCGCTCACCGCCACCGCGTGCGACTCCTCGGACGACAACGCCGGCGCCGGGCCCACCGAGTCGTCGAAGCAGCAGGGCGTGGGCGACATCAAGCTGCCCGACAACCTCAACGACAAGTTGAAGAACCTCGGCATCGACCTGGACCAGTGGAAGAACGGTGCCTGGAACAACTGGGACAAGAACGACTGGCTGCGCGAGGCCGGCGACTTCATCAACCCGATCATCAAGGGCCTGTGGAAGCCGGACCGGATGCGCGAGGCGCAGGAGCCCGACAAGCCGGTCGACGACAGCGACATCGCGGACGACCAGGGCGTGACGGACCCCGATCCGCAGCCGGTCGCGGCCAAGGAGGTCGCCAGCCCGTACAGCGCGAACGTCCCCTACGCGGGCAAGGTCTTCTTCGACGGGCCCGAGGGCTCGATGGTCTGCTCGGCGACCGTGGTCCAGGACCCGGCGCACCCCGGGAAGTCCAACCTGGTGTGGACGGCGGGCCACTGCGTCCACGCGGGCAAGGGCGGCGGCTGGTACAAGAACCTGATGTTCGTCCCCTCGTACAACGACTCGGGCAAGTCCCAGGCCGAGTTGGAGAACGCCACCAGGGAGGAGCTGGCGCCCAAGGGGGTCTGGTGGGCCGACTGGGCGCAGACCTCCTCACAGTGGATCGACACCGGCGCGGCCGTGGGCGGCAAGGGCGCCCCGTACGACTTCGCGGTGATGCATGTGAAGCCGGAGGTCAGCGGCGGCAAGTCGCTCGAGGAGACGGTGGGCGGCGCGTTGCCGGTCGACTTCAACGCCCCGGCGGTGAAGTCCATCGACGAGATCACGGCCACCGGATACCCGGCCGCTCCGCCGTTCGACGGCCAGAAGATGAACCAGTGCGCGGACAAGCCGGGACGGCTCTCGCTGGACGCCGGGCAGCCGACGATGTACCGCATCGGCTGCACCATGACCGCGGGCTCCTCCGGCGGTGGCTGGGTCGCCCAGGGCTCGGACGGCAAGCCGGCGCTGGTGTCCAACACCTCGATCGGCCCGTCCAACGCCACCTGGCTGGCAGGTCCGCACCTGGGCCCCGAGGCGAAGGGCGTCTACAACGCGGTCAGCAAGAAGTTCGCGAACCAGTGAGCGGCTGCCTGTCGGTGACCGGCTGAGCCGGTCACCGACAGGCTCCTACGGCGAGGGCCCGCCCCCGGA
>NZ_BBOX01000200.1 GCF_001553455.1 Streptomyces hygroscopicus subsp. hygroscopicus | reverse complement strand
GGGGGGCCCTCGCCGTGTGCTTGTCGTGGCTAGCGCTGTCCGCCGGCCGCGGCCGGTACGTAGCGCCGCAGCTCCGCCGCGAGTTCCTCGTGCACCCGTGCCTTGAGCAGCGTGCCCTCCGGGGTGTGCTCCTCGGAGATCACCTCGCCGTCGGCATGGGTGCGCGCGACCAGCTTGCCGTCGGTGTACGGCACCAGCACCTCGATCTCGACCTGGGGCCGGGGCAGCTCCTCGTCGATGACCGCGAGCAGCTCGTCGATGCCCAGCCCGCTGCGGGCCGAGACCGCCAGAGCGCGCCGTTCCATGCGCAGCAGCCGCTGCACGACCAGCGGATCGGCCAGATCCGCCTTGTTGATCACCACGATCTCGGGCACGTCGACCGCGCCCACGTCGCGGATCACCTCACGCACGGCGGCCAGCTGCTCCTCCGGGGCCGGGTGCGAGCCATCCACCACATGGAGGATCAGATCGGCGTCGCCGACCTCCTCCATGGTGGAGCGGAACGCCTCCACCAGGTGGTGCGGCAGATGGCGGACGAATCCGACGGTGTCCGCCAGGGTGTAGAGCCGCCCGCTGGGGGTCTCGGCCCGGCGCACGGTCGGGTCCAGGGTGGCGAACAGTGCGTTCTCCACCAGGACGCCCGCACCGGTGAGCCGGTTGAGCAGGGAGGACTTGCCCGCGTTGGTGTATCCGGCGATGGCGACCGAGGGGACCTTGTGGCGCCGGCGCTCCTGCCGCTTGATGTCGCGGCCGGTCTTCATCTCGGCGATCTCGCGGCGCATCTTGGCCATCTTCTCGCGGATGCGGCGCCGGTCCGTCTCGATCTTGGTCTCACCGGGGCCACGGGTGGCCATACCGCCGCCCGAGGATCCGGAGCCACCGCCACCCATCTGCCGGGACAGCGACTGACCCCAGCCTCGCAGCCGGGGCAGCATGTACTGCATCTGGGCGAGCGACACCTGCGCCTTGCCCTCCCGGGACTTGGCGTGCTGGGCGAAGATGTCGAGGATCAGGGCGGTCCGGTCGACCACCTTGACCTTGACGACGTCCTCGAGGTGGATCAGCTGGCCCGGGCTCAGCTCACCGTCGCAGACGACGGTGTCGGCACCGGACTCGACCACGATGTCGCGCAGTTCCTCGGCCTTGCCGGAGCCGATGTAGGTGGCGGGATCCGGCTTGTTGCGCCGCTGGATCACACCGTCGAGCACCAGGGCGCCGGCGGTCTCGGCGAGCGCGGCGAGCTCCGCCAGGGAGTTCTCCGCGTCCTGGACCGTGCCGGAGGTCCAGACACCGACCAGCACCACGCGCTCCAGGCGCAGCTGCCGGTACTCGACCTCGGTGACGTCCTCGAGCTCGGTGGACAGCCCCGCCACGCGCCGCAGGGCTGCGCGGTCGGAGCGGTCGTACTGGTCGCCGTCACGCTCCCCGTCGATCTCGTGACTCCAGGCGACGTCCTCTTCCATCAGGGCGTCGGCCCGAAGGCTCTCGGCGGCTCGCTGCCGGTCCTGCGGAAGGGAAGAGGAGTGGGTCAAAGGAATCCTTACGTCGTGGAATACCGTCACTGTCAACAACGCGTGGCGGGCCCGTGGGATTCCCCACCGGGCCGGCCGCGCACGCCGACCCCTTGATGGTCGCACGCGGCGGCCGGGCCGTCACCCGGGTTTCACGGCCCATGGCACGGCGTGACGCACCGCGTGCCGTCCCGCCCGCGCGCCCGGCGGGGCGGCGCCCTTCGCGGTCTGCTGCGCCGCGGGCTTCCAGTCGGGGTGGCCCGGCATCGGCGGTGTCGTCCTGCCGTACAGCCACGGCCGGAGGAATCCGCTCAGATCGCGCCCGGCCACCTCGGAGGCCAGCCGGATGAAGTCGGCGGTCGAGGCGACACCGTCGCGGTGGCGGAGCACCCACTGGCGTTCCAGCCGCTCGAAGGCGGTCCGGCCGATCCGTTGCCGCAGCGCGTACAGCACCAGTGCGCCGCCGTCGTAGACGATCGGGCGGAAGATGCCGATCTGCTGGTCGGGGTCGGCGGGCTTGGGGGCCGCGGGCGGGCCCGCCTCGGCCCGCCAGGTGTCGGACTGCCCGTACGCCTTGCGCATCCGCCGCTTCAGGCTCGCCTTACCGTGCTCATCGGCGTACAGGGCCTCGTACCAGGTGGCGTGCCCCTCGTTGAGCCACAGGTCGGACCAGCGGCGCGGGCTGACGCTGTCGCCGAACCACTGGTGCGCCAGTTCGTGCACCATGATCGACTCGATGTACCACCGCGGCAGCTGTCCGCTGGTGAACAGATCGCGCTCGAAGAGGGAGAGCGTCTGTGTCTCCAGTTCGAAGCCGGTGGTGGCGTGGGCGATCAGCACTCCGTAGTTCTCGAAGGGGTAGCGCCCGGCCTTCTTCTCCATCCAGCCCAGCTGTCCGGGCGTGCGGGCGAGCCACTTCTCCAGGCGTGTGCGGTCCGCGGCGGGCACCACGTCGCGCATCGGCAGCCCGTGGGGTCCGGTGCGGTGCGGCACGGCGGAGCGGCCGATGGAAATCTGCGCCAGCTCGGTGGCCATGGGGTGGGCGAGGCGGTACGTCCAGGTGGTCCGCGATCCCTTGCGGACGCGCTGTCCGGGCTGACCGTTCGCGACGACCGTAAGGCTCTTCGGGGCGGTGATCCGGAAGGTGAAGCGGGCCTTGTCGGAGGGGTGGTCGTTGCACGGGAAGACCCGGTGGGCGGCGTTGGCCTGGTTGGCCATGGCCAGCCCGTCGCTGGTGCGGACCCAGCCGCCGCTCGCGCCGCCGCGCGGATCGCTGGTGTGGCGGACGGTGATCCGGAAGGCGGCGCCCCGGCGGACCGGGGCGGACGGGATGATCACCAGGTCCTCACCCGTCGTCACGAACCGGGCCCGCTCTCCGTCGACCCGCACCGAATCCACGATGCCCTGGGTGAAGTCCAGGTTGATGGTGCGCAGGGCGGCGGTGGCGCGGGCGTCGATGGTGGTGACGGCGTCGAGCGGGCGGTCCTGGCGGTGGTAGTCGAAGGCGAGGTCGTACGCCGTGACGTCGTAGCCGGGGTTGCCGAGCTGCGGGAAGAGGGGGTCGCCGATCCCCAGGGGCTTCGGATGCGGGGGGATCACCGGCCCCGCGGCGGAGGAGGGGCCGACCGCGAGGAAGACGGCGGCCATGGCCGCGGCCACCAGCGCGGTCCGGCGGCGCCCGGTGCGCGGCGGCCACGGACGGCGCCCGGTGCGCGGCGGCCGGGTGCGGCGCCCCGAAGAAAACGTCATGCCTTACCGCTACCAGCGCCCCGGCACCTGTGCGGTCGCTCCCGGCCGTGATCCACCCGAAGGAGTTCAGACGTCGCGACGGCGCTCAGGGGCGCGCCGCGACCATGCTGCGGCCCTCGCGCGTCACGTCGTAGACCCCGGGAACGTTCCGCATGGCCCGCATCAGGGTCGGCAGCCTGCCCGCGTCGGGCAGCTGGAGCGTGTAGGTGTGCCGGACCCGCTGCTCACGGGGCGGCTCGACGGCGGCCGCCACCACTTCCGCACCCTCGGCGGCGATGGCCTCGGTGAGGTCCGCGAGGAGATGCGGTCTGCTGAACGCCTCCGCGAAGAGGGTCACGCGGTAGTCGCCGCCCCCGTCACCGTCGTCCTCGTCCGCCCAGCGCACCCCGACGGCCGTACGCCCCGCCGCGATCATCCGCCCCACCCCGGGGCAGCGCTCCCGGTGCACGGTGACGGCCCCGCCACGGACCGCGAAGCCGGTGACCGCGTCGGGCGGTACGGGGGTGCAGCAGCGGGCGAGCCGTACGGTCGCGCCGGGCAGGTCGACGACGACGCCCGCCTCGGGACGGCCCGCACCGGGGGTGGGGGCGGCGTCCGCGTCGCCCTGCGTGCCGCGCGTCGCGAGGGGCTTGGCGGCGGACTCGGCCTCCGGGTCCGGGGCCGCCGCCCCGGACTCGTGCTGCGGGGCCGGAGGCGCCGGATGGGCGGCCAGCCAGCGGTTGATGGCGATGCGGGCGGCCGGGGTGCGGGCGTGGTCGAGCCACTCCGGCGACGGACCGTGGGAGGCGGCGTCCCGCCCGTCGCTCGCCATCAGCAGCTGCAGCGTGTCGCCGTCCCGCAGCACCGTGCTCAGCGTCGCGATCCGGCCGTTGACCCGGGCGCCGATACAGGAGTGCGCGTCCTCGCCGTACAGGGCGTACGCGGCGTCCACGCAGCTCGCGCCCGCGGGCAGGCCGAGTGTGCCGCCGTCGGAGCGGAAGACCGTGATCTCCCGGTCCTGGGCGAGGTCGTCGCGGAGCGAGGTCCAGAAGAGGTCGGGGTCGGGGGTGGCGCTCTGCCAGTCGAGCAGCCGGGACAGCCAGCCGGGGCGGGTGGGGTCGGCCCGCTCGCCCTCGGGGGCGTCGGCGTCCTCCGTCGGGGCGTACGGATTACCGAGGGCGATGACTCCGGCCTCCGCGACCCGGTGCATCTGGTGGGTGCGGATGAGGACTTCGGTGACCTCGCCGTCGCGCCCGGCCACGGCCGTGTGCAGCGACTGGTAGAGGTTGAACTTGGGAACCGCGATGAAATCCTTGAACTCCGAGATCACCGGGGTGAAGCAGGTGTGCAGTTCGCCGAGGACCGCGTAACAGTCCGCGTCGTCGGTGACCAGCACCAGAAGCCGGCCGAGGTCGGTGCCGGTCAGCTCGCCGCGTTTGAGCCCGACCCGGTGGACGGAGACGAAGTGGCGCGGGCGGACCAGCACTTCGGCGGTGATACCCGCCTCGTGCAGCACGCCCCGTACGTCCTCGGCGGCGCGGGCCAGCGGGTCGGGGCGCTCGGCGTGGGACTGGAGGAGCTCGCGGGTGCGGGCGTACTCCTCGGGGTGGAGGATGGCGAAGACCAGGTCCTCCAGCTCGGTCTTGAGCGCCTGCACCCCGAGCCGCTCGGCGAGCGGGATCAGCACATCGCGGGTGACCTTGGCGATGCGGGCCTGTTTCTCGGGGCGCATCACGCCGAGGGTGCGCATGTTGTGCAGCCGGTCGGCGAGCTTGATCGACATCACCCGGACGTCGTTACCCGTGGCGACGAGCATCTTGCGGAAGGTCTCGGGCTCGGCCGCCGCCCCGTAGTCGACCTTCTCCAACTTGGTGACGCCGTCGACGAGATAGCGGACCTCCTCGCCGAACTGCTCCCCGACCTGGTCCAGGGTCACGTCGGTGTCCTCGACGGTGTCGTGGAGCAGTGACGCGGTCAACGTCGTGGTCTCGGCGCCCAGTTCGGCGAGGATCAGCGTGACGGCCAGCGGATGGGTGATGTACGGCTCACCGCTCTTGCGCATCTGGCCGCGGTGGGAGGACTCGGCCAGCACATACGCCTTGCGGAGCACGTCCAGATCGGCTCCGGGATGGTGCGCGCGATGGACCTTGGCCACATGCTCGATGGCGTCCGGCAGGCGGCCCCGGGAGGCCGTCCCGAGCAGGGCGGCCCGGCTGAACCTGCGGAGATTGCGCAGGTCGATGCGGGGGAGGCCGCGCCTGCGACCGAACGGGGCCTGGTCGGTGGCCTCTGCGCTCATGGGCACCTCCGGCGGCGTCGAGCGTCAACCGGCGTGGGTACTCGCCCGGGGCCGGTGCTTGATGCTATCGAGCCCATCACGCACGGCCGACCGGCTCTCGCCCAGAGTGAAACGGATCACCCATTCGAGGGAAGTGTCAGCCGAGGGCCGCGCCCAGCCAAGCGGGATCGATCTCCCCCTCGGCCACGATCACGGCAGGGCCGGTCATCTCCACCGTACCGTCCGGCCGTTCGCTGATCACAAGGCGCCCTCCGGGAACGTCCACGGTGTACGTGACGGGGTGGCCGGTGACCGCCGGATCGGCCCCGTCACGGCGCGCGGTGGCGACCATCACGGCACAGGCGCCGGTGCCGCAGGAGCGGGTCTCACCGGAGCCGCGCTCGTGCACGCGCATCGCGACATGGCGCGGGCCGCGGTCGACGACGAACTCGACGTTGGTGCCCTCCGGGTACGCCGAGGCGGGGCGTACGGCGGGGGCCGCGAGCAGGTCACCGGCCTGGGCGAGGTCGTCGACGAAGGCGACCGCGTGCGGGTTGCCCATGTTGACGTTGCGCGCGGGCCAGGTCCGCTCACCGACGGTGACCGTGATCTCTCCGTCGGGGCCGGGCTCGGGCAGCGCTGCCCGGCCCATCACCACGGTGATCGGGCCGTCGGAGGCCGCGACGGCCTCGCCCGGCCGCGTGGCGTCCCCGGCGTCCTTGGCGATGTGGATCCGGCGCACCCCGGCCCGGGTGGCGACCGCGAGATCGCCTGCCTCGGCGAGCCCGGCCCGCTGGAGGTAGCGGGCGAAGACGCGGACTCCGTTGCCGCACATCTCGGCGATGCTGCCGTCGCTGTTGCGGTAGTCCATGAACCACTCGGCCCGGTCGGCCATGCCCCGCGCCTCGGGGTGCGCCGAGGACCGTACGACCCGGATCAGCCCGTCACCGCCGACACCGGCCCGGCGGTCGCAGATGCGGGCGACGGCCGCCGCGGTCAGCTCCAGACGTCCGTCCGGGTCGGGGACGATGACGAAGTCGTTCTCGGTGCCGTGTCCCTTGAGGAAGGGCAGCCGGGGTGCGGTGCTCATCCCTCGATCCTACGGTGTGCCGGTCGCCCCGCGACGTGCCCGCCGCCGCGCCCCGACGTGATCCACAAGTCCTTCCCAGGACCCTCCGAGGCATCCCCCGGCATCCCCGGCATCCTCCGGAGGCTCCGGGGGATACCGGGCACTCGGGGGGACTCTCCGCGGATCTAGCGGAGGCGGACCACCCGCCAGAAGGTGAGGGCGGCCAGCACCGCCACGATCGCCACGTAGAGCAGGACGAAGCGCCAGTCCGGGCGGCGTCCGGAGCCCCTGGGGGGCAGGCCCGGCCAGGTGTAGCCGACCCGTCGGGCGGCCATCAGCCCCCAGCCCGCCGCACAGCAGCTCAGCAGCAGGCCGAGCATGGCCACGACCGCCCCTCCGTCACCGAACTCGAAGGCGAGCGGGAAGGCGAACATCAGCGAGCCGAGGATGGCGAGGGCGACGATCGGCGCGATCTGCCAGATCCGCAGCCGACGCGGCGGGCGCAGCTCCCGGAAGGACTCCCCGGAAACGGATTCCGCGCCGTCGGTACCCTCGGAGCCGTCCTCGAGGACCGGGGCACCGGGCTCCGGGAGCGCTCCGGTCTCATCGGGACCGTCCGTGGTCAGCGGCCGCGCGTCTCCGTGCGGCGATTGCTGCGATGCGTCTCGAGGGCCGGCCTCCATCGCCACACGCCCTCCCAACTCCAGACACCACGGCACGATCGGAGCTTGATGATGGCATGCCCGGGGGTGCCCGGATGACGTACGGAGCGTCCCGATGCCATCACGTGATCAGGCTGTGACCGTCCGTTCAACCAACGCGAGCGCGCTTGCCAGGAGTTCCCTTCTGCGGTCGGCGGCTCCGCTGAGCCAGTGGACCCTGGGATCGCGGCGGAACCAGGAGTCCTGGCGGCGTGCGAACCGCTTGGTGGCGCGCACGGTCTCGGCCTTCGCCTCCTCCTCGGTGCACTCCCCCGCGAGCGCGGCCAGCACCTGCTGGTAGCCGAGCGCGCGGGAGGCGGTGCGGCCGGAGCGCAGCCCGGCGTCCTCCAGCCGGCGGACCTCCTCGACCAGTCCGGCGTCCCACATCCGGTCCACCCGCAGGGCGATCCGCTCGTCCAGCTCGGGCCGCTCGACGTCGACGCCGATCTGGAGCGTGTCGTAGACCGCCTCATGCCCCGGCAGATTGGCGGTGAAGGGGCGGCCCGTGATCTCGATGACCTCCAGCGCGCGGACCACCCGGCGGCCGTTGCTGGGCAGGATCGCGCGTGCCGCCTCGGGGTCCGCGGCGGCGAGCCGGGCGTGCAGGGCTCCGGGGCCCTGTTCCTCCAGCTCGGCCTCGAGCCGGGCCCGGACGGCGGGGTCGGTGCCCGGGAACTCGAGGGCGTCGATGGCCCCGCGGATGTACAGGCCGGAACCGCCGACCAGGACGGGGGTGCGGCCCTCGGCGAGCAACCGGTCCATCTCCGCGCGGGCCAGCCGCTGGTACTCGGCGACGCTCGCGGTCCGGGTGACGTCCCAGATGTCCAGCAGCCGGTGCGGCACCCCCTGCCGCTCGTCCTCCGTCAGCTTGGCGGTGCCGATGTCCATGCCCCGGTACAACTGCATGGAATCGGCGTTGACGACCTCGCCGTCGAGATGTCGGGCGAGCGCGACGCCCAGATCGGACTTTCCGGCCGCGGTGGGGCCGACGACGGCGATGACTCGCGGCGGGTGGCCTGCAGTATTCACCGGGCCAGTCTCGCAAACCCCGGGGGGTCTCCTCGAATGGGCGACGTGACGGGACACCGCCGGGTTCGTTGCCTGTTGCGAGATTCCGAGGACCGGTTCGGGGAATCGGTCTCCGCGAGCGGCGCAATGGGACGCTCCGAGCGGCACGGGATTTCGCCCACACGAGTAGGGTATGGAGTGGAAATGGGCGTGTTTTCCAGGTTTCGTCGCGTGTCGAAGGAGACGAACCGTTCGTCCGAGGAGGCACCGTCCGTGCAGGACGCCCAGGACACGGCCGACACTGCCGACACGGCCGACGCCGTGACGGCGGGGTCCGCGTCGGGTACCGCCGACGGGGCCGAGGCCGCGCGGAGCGGGAAGGAGGATCCGGCGGGTGAAGGCACCGGAATCCCCCGACAGCAGTCCGCGGCCGAGGCGGCCGAGGCGGCCGACCGCGAGACCGGCCAGAGCGCCCGCACATAGGGATCCGACGAGGGAAGGTGGCACATGGGCCTGATGGACAATCTCAAGGCCAAGGCCGGTCAGATGAAGGGCAGGGCCGGCAGCTTCGCGCAGCAGCACGAGGCCAAGATCGAGCGGGGCCTGGAGAAGGCGGCCAAGACGGTCGACACCAGGACCAAGGGCAAGTACACCGCCAAGATCGAGACTGGCACGGGCAAGGCGAAGGACGCCCTCACCCGTCTCTCGAACATGGACGAGCGCAAGCCGAAGAACAAGCCCGACGCATAAGGCCGACCAGGCCGAGAAGACGCACAGGGCGGGGGCGGGAGAGGCCGGGCCCGGACCGGCCGGCCCCGCCGGTACGCGGCCGCGGAGCGCAGGCTCCGCGGCCGCGAGCGGTCTACGACGACCAGCTCGCCACGAAATACCCCACGCCGTACGGCGCTTCGTCATACCGCAACTCCCCCTTCAGGCGCGCCCCCGCGCCCGCCCCCGCGAGCACCTGCAGCGGCGCCCGGCCGGCCGCCTTGAGCTCGTACGCCAACTCCTCGTCGAGCGCGGCCAGCGCCCCGGTGTCGGCGGCCGCCAGCGCCCGCGCCACCCCGGCGTCGAACGCGGCCGCCCGCTCGTCGAGGTAGCCCGGCGCCTTCAGCGTGCGGCATGCGCTGCCGTCGCCCATCACCAGCAGCGCGACCCGCTCCGCCCGCCCGGCGAGCTCCCTTCCGACTTCAATACACCGCTCGCCCTCGAGAGGTTCCCCCACACCCAATCCCTCGACGGGCACCGCCGGGTCCCACCCCGCGTGCTCCAGCAGCCAGGCGCCGACCGCCAGTGACGACGGCAGCGAGGGCGCGGGCCGCCCCTCCGCGGCGCCGTCACCGCCGGACACCACTTCCGCCGCCGGCGCGCCGAGCCGCACGTCCACCTCCACACCGAAGCCGCGGAACGACCCGGCCGCACCCTGCGCATGGGGCCCGCGCCGGGCGGGCTCGGCGGGTCCCACCACGATCAGACGCTCCGGACGCGCCGCCGCGAGGGCGCGCACGGCCTCGGCGCACGCGGAACGCAGCCCGTCCAGCTCGGGAGCGGCTCCGGCGGCGACCTCGGGCACCAGCAGCGGTGGACACGGGCAGACGGCGGCGGCGATCAGCATGATCGCCAGCCTATCCGGCGGGTTCGGGCCGGGGCGCGGAGTCCCACAGCAGCTCGGCGATCCGGAACCTATAGCAGAAGTGGCCCGTCATGCCCTCCACGACCATCAGGAAGACATCGCCGTCCCGGTACACCAGCGTGCGCAGCGGACTGGACGGATGCCTCGGCTGGTACCGCAGCACCCGCTCGCGCAGCGCCTCCATCGCCTCCTCACGGGTGCCCCGGAAGTGCCCCAGCGGAGTGATCGCGTGGTTCCTGGCCCCGGGCCCCATGATCTGGAGGTAGTCCTCCATGAGCAGGCCCCACCACGTGATGGCGCCGTCCCCCGTCGTCATGCCGTCCCCCGTCGTACCCAGTCGTTCTCGGCCGTTCGCCGCCGTCCCCCGCCGTTCCCGGCCGTCCCCCGCCGTTCTCAGTCGCAGCCGCAGCCCGCGGCGGGGGCGGTCGGCAGCGGCGGCGGGGCGCCCACCGTCGGCAGGCCCAGCATCACGCCCGCGGGCTTCTTCTCCTCGGGTGCGTTCCGCCGCTCCCAGGCGTCACCGGCGCGGGTGCGCCGCACGCCCCGGGCCGGGCCCTCGGCCAGCAGATGGTGCGGTGCCGCGTAGGTGATGTCGACGGTGACGACGTCACCGGGGCGCACCGGCTCCTCCGGCCGGGCGAAGTGCACCAGACGGTTGTCGGGGGCGCGGCCGGACAGCCGCCGCGTGGCGTCGTCCTTACGGCCCTCGCCCTCGGCGACCAGCACCTCCAGCGTCCGGCCGACCTGCTTCTTGTTCTCCTCCCAGGAGATCTCCTCCTGGAGGGCGACCAGCCGCTCGTAGCGCTGCTGGACGACCGCCTTGGGCACCTGCCCGTCCATCTCGGCGGCGGGCGTCCCGGGCCGCTTGGAGTACTGGAAGGTGAACGCCTGTGCGAACCGCGCCTCGCGCACCACGTGCAGCGTCTGCTCGAAGTCCTCCTCCGTCTCACCGGGGAAGCCGACGATGATGTCGGTCGAGATGGCGGCGTCGGGCATCGCGGCGCGTACCTTCTCGATGATCCCGAGATAGCGTTCCTGCCGGTACGAGCGGCGCATCGCCCTGAGCACGGTGTCCGAGCCGGACTGCAGCGGCATGTGGAGCTGCGGCATCACGTTCTCCGTCTCCGCCATGGCGGCGATGACGTCGTCGGTGAAGTCGCGCGGGTGCGGAGAGGTGAACCGGACCCGCTCCAGGCCCTCCACCTTCCCGCAGGCGCGCAGCAGCTTGCTGAACGCCTCGCGGTCACCGATGTCGGAGCCGTACGCGTTCACGTTCTGGCCGAGCAGGGTGATCTCGGTGACGCCCTCGGCGACCAGGGCCTCCACCTCGGCGAGGATGTCGCCCGGGCGGCGGTCCTTCTCCTTGCCGCGCAGCGCCGGGACGATACAGAAGGTGCAGGTGTTGTTGCAGCCGACGGAGATGGAGACCCACGCGGCGTACGCGGACTCGCGCCGCGTCGGAAGGGTGGAGGGGAAGGCTTCCAGGGACTCGGCGATCTCGACCTGGGCTTCCTCCTGGACGCGGGCGCGCTCCAGCAGCACCGGCAGACTGCCGATGTTGTGGGTGCCGAAGACCACGTCGACCCAGGGGGCCTTCTTGACGATGGTGTCGCGGTCCTTCTGGGCCAGGCAGCCGCCGACGGCGATCTGCATGCCCGGCCGCCGCGCCTTGATCGGTGCGAGCCGGCCCAGATTGCCGTACAGGCGGTTGTCGGCGTTCTCCCGCACCGCGCAGGTGTTGAAGACGACGATGTCGGCCTCGCCCTCGCCGGAGCCCTCGGGCGCACGGACATAGCCCGCGTCTTCCAGAAGGCCCGAGAGCCGCTCGGAGTCGTGGACGTTCATCTGGCACCCGTAGGTGCGCACCTCGTAAGTCTTCGCACTCATCTCAATCGCCCAGGGTACGTGCTCCCGCCCGCGCCCCGTCCCTCCGTTCCGGCGGGAGCCGGTCCGAAGGCCGCCTGTCCCAGGGGAGATCCGCGGCTCCTGTCCCAGGGGGATCCACGGCTCCTGTCCCAGGGGGGGACCCGCGGCTCCTGTCCCAGCGGGTCTCATGCGGGTCTCATGGGGAACCGCGGCTCGCCCTCCCCTCTCGTCCTCGGGACTGGCAGGATCCTCGCCATGGCCGTCACCCTTCCGCGCCTGGACCGGCGCCGCGCCCTGCAGTCCGCCGCCGCGGGTCTCGTCGCCCTCGGACTGCTGCTGTGGTGGCTGCTGCCGCTCGGCGGGGGGCCCTCGCCCAGCGGCCGGGTGACCTTCGCGACGGGGGTCTCCACCGGGGTCTACGCGACCTATGGCCGGATGCTCCAGCGGGACCTCGCCCGGGACCTCCCCGATGTCGAGGTGCGCCTGGAGCAGACCAGGGGCTCCCCGGACAACGTCGAGCGGCTGGCCCGCGGCAGGGCCACCTTCGCCATCGCCGCCACCGACGCCGTGGCCGCCTACCGGGGGCAGGGGGCGGGACGGCTGCGGGCCTGCGCGCGGCTGTACGACGACTACATGCAACTGGTCGTGCCCAGGGGCTCGTCCGTACGGTCGGCCCGCGACCTGAAACACCTGCGGGTGGGGGTGGGCGACGACGGCTCGGGCGTGCAGCTGATCACCCGGGCGCTGATCAAGGCCGCCGGGCTCGACTTCGACCGGGACATCCGGGCGGAACGGGTCGGCATCGACACCATGCCGACGATGCTGCGGCGGGGGCAGCTCGACGCCTTCTTCTGGTCGGGCGGGCTGCCCACCACCGCGGTGCGCACCCTGGCCCGCGCCTATCCGATCCGGCTCGTCCAGCTCGGCGACCTCACCGGCCCGCTGCACCGGCAGGGCGGGGTGACGCGCTACTACCGGGCGGCCACCGTGCCCGCCGACGCCTACGAGGAGATCCGGAAGCCCGAGCCCGTCAAGACGATCGCCGTACCGAACCTCCTGGTCACCACGGACCGGGTGGACCCCGATCTGGCGGAGGGCGTCACCCGTACGGTCATCGAGAACCGGGACCGGATCGGGGCGAAGGTGCACGCCGCGCAGAAGGTGGACCTGCGGACGGCCGTCTTCACCGATCCACTCGCCCTGCACCAGGGCGCGGCGCGCTATTACCGCTCGGTCAAACCATGATCACCGCCGAACCGTGATCACCGCTCGGTCATCCGGGGGTCCGGCGGGGCCCGGCTACGTCCTTACGGTCTTCACGGTCTTCGCCGCCTCGCTGGGCCCGGTGCGCGGGACGGTGATGGTCACGCGCAGGCCGCGGGGCTCGTTGGGGGCGTAGCCGATCGTGCCGCCGCCCGCCGCGAGCAGCGCGCGGGTGATGGACAGGCCGAGTCCCGAGCCCGAGACGTTCTGGTGCCGGCTGCTGCGCCAGAAGCGGTCGCCGATCCGGGCGAGTTCGTCCTCGGTGAGACCCGGTCCGCCGTCGGCGACGACGATCGCCACGGTGTCGCCGTCCGCCCGCGCGGAGACCTCCACGTGCGCCCCCTCGGGCGTGAACTTCAGGGCGTTGTCGACGACGGCGTCCAGCGCGCTGGACAGGGCCACCGGGTCGGCCCAGCCGGTGATGGCCGCGGGGCCGGTGTAGGCGAGTCCGACCTCCCCCCGCTCGGCCACCGGGAGCCAGGCGTCCACCCGGTCGGCGGCCAGCTCCGCGATGTCGGTGAGCCGCAGGTCCGCGGCCGAGTGCTCGGCCAGGGCGAGGTCCAGCAGATCGTCCAGGACGCTGGCCAGGCGTTTGCCCTCCGCGCGCACCGAGGCGATCTCCTCATGACCGTCCGGCAGTTCGAGTGCCAGCAGCTCGATGCGCAGCAGCAGCGCGGAGAGCGGGTTGCGCAGCTGGTGGGAGGCGTCGGCGACGAACGCCCGCTGCTGCTCCAGGACCTGTTCGACGTTGTCGGCCATCTCGTTGAACGAGCGGGCCAGCCGGCGCAGCTCCGGAGGCCCGGAGGCGGCCGCGACACGCGACTGCATCCGCCCGGTCGCGATGTCATGGGTGGCGGTGTCCAGGACCCGTACGGGCCGCAGCACCCAGCCGGTGAGCCGGAACGCGGCCCCCACGGCCAGCAGCATCGCGGCGCATTCGCCCGCGCCGATGAGCAGCCAGCCGTGCAGGATCCGCGACCGCATCTGGCCGGTGGGCGAGTCGGTGACGACGACGGCCACCACGTCCCCGTCCCGGACGACCGGGGAGGCCACGGTGAGCCTGCCCTGCTGCCAGGGCCACACCTGGGGCGGATCGTGGCTGCGGCGCCCGGCGAGGGCCTCGTCGAACGCCCGGTCGCCCTCGCCCGTGCCGGGTACCCGCCAGCCCTCGGGCGCCTCGGCCATGGGGGGTTCGTGCCGGTCGCGGTAGAAGACGCCGGCCCGGATGCCGTACAGGTCGTGGTAGCGCTCGAGTTCGGCGCGCAGGGTGTCCAGCCGCTCGTCCCCCTCCGCGCCGGCCGCCCCCGCCGACCCGGCGGTCACGAACTGGGCGAGGGCGGCGAAGCGCGCGGTGTCGTCGATCCGGTCGACGACCACCCGCTGCTGTTCCCGGGCGGCCAGGCTCCCGGCGAGCGGAAAGCCGAGCGCGAGCAGCACGCCCGCCATGAGGACGATGAGGAGCGGGAGGAGCCGGGTGCGCACCGAACGGGCCCGGTCGCTCAGTGGGCCGGGGCGACGAGGCGGTAGCCCACCCCGCGCACCGTCTCGATCAGGGCGGGCATCCGCAGTTTGGAGCGCAAGGAGGCGATATGGACCTCCAGGGTGCGCCCGGTCCCTTCCCAACTGGTGCGCCAGACCTCGCTGATGATCTGCTCCCGGCGGAAGACCACGCCGGGGCGCTGGGCGAGCAGTGCCAGCAGATCGAACTCCTTGCGGGTGAGCGAGACGGTCGTCCCGTTGACCGAGACCTGGCGGGTGGGCAGTTCGATGGTCACCGGACCGAGCAGCAGCGGCGGATGGGGGCCGTCCGGGTTCTCGTCGGCGCCGTGGGCCGGGTCGTGGGCGGCGGTGCGGCGGCTGACGGCATGGATGCGGGCGAGCAGCTCCATGGTGTCGTACGGCTTGACGACGTAGTCGTCGGCGCCGAGGTTGAGCCCGTGTATGCGGGAGCGCACGTCCGCACGCGCCGTCACCATGATCACGGGCGTGGCGGTGCGCTTGCGGATCTTGCCGCACACCTCGAAGCCGTCCTGGTCGGGCAGACCGAGGTCGAGGAGCACGACGCCGAAGGGGGCGCCGGTGTCGGGCAGCAGCGCCTGCAGCGCCTCCTCACCACTGCGGGCGTGGGTGACCTCGAAACCGTGCCGGGAGAGCATGGCGGACAGGGCCGCGGCGACGTGGTTGTCGTCCTCGACGAGCAGCAGTCTCACCGGCCCCTCCGCCACCTTCCCGTACCAGGAGGGACGCGCCCCGTACGCGCCCTCGTCACCATGGCTTCGCATGCGGCCAGCAACATGGCCACAGGGCATCCACGCCGATCGGCGGGCACGCGTCAAGACGCATTCGGGCCCACGCGGCTTTCCGTTATGCAGCCGGTACGGCGCGCCGCGCCCCGTTCACGCAGAGTGTCGCATCGCGGCCATATCGTTATCCTCAATTTCAGCTCAGATGTAATGACGCTGGTCGTGACCGCTCATTAATGTCCTCCCAACCGAGGAGGACGGAGCGAGACGCCGATGAGCGAAGTATCGGTGACCAAGGACGCCGCACCGGTGGCGAACGCGTTGGTTGCGTTGTCAGGAGTCAACAAGCACTTCGGCGCGCTGCATGTGCTCCAGGACATCGACCTGACCATCAGCCGGGGCGAAGTGGTCGTCGTCATCGGCCCGTCCGGGTCCGGGAAGTCGACACTGTGCCGCACGATCAACCGGCTGGAGACGATCGACGACGGATCCATCACGATCGACGGCAAGCCGCTGCCCCAGGAGGGCAGGGAGCTCGCCCGGCTGCGGGCCGACGTCGGCATGGTGTTCCAGTCCTTCAACCTCTTCGCGCACAAGACGGTGCTCGAGAACGTGATGCTGGGCCAGGTCAAGGTCCGTAAGACGGACAAGAAGGCCGCGGAGGAGAAGGCCCGCACGCTGCTCGACCGGGTGGGCGTGGGCGCCCAGGCGGACAAGTACCCCGCCCAGCTGTCCGGTGGCCAGCAGCAGCGCGTGGCGATCGCCCGCGCCCTGGCCATGGACCCGAAGGTGATGCTCTTCGACGAGCCGACCTCGGCGCTGGACCCGGAGATGATCAACGAGGTGCTGGAGGTCATGCAGCAGCTCGCCCGGGACGGCATGACGATGGTCGTCGTCACCCACGAGATGGGCTTCGCCCGTTCCGCCGCGAACCGGGTGGTCTTCATGGCCGACGGCCGGATCATCGAAGAGGCCGAGCCGGAGCAGTTCTTCAACAACCCCCGCAGCGACCGGGCCAAGGACTTCCTGTCGAAGATCCTTCACCACTGAACACGCTGAACCCGCGCTGGCTCCGCAGAACGCCGGCACGTTCGCCACTGCGTATTCGAACCACGTACCGAACACAGAGGGATGGGCACCATGAGGATTCGTAAGACGGCCGCGGCGGCCACGGTGGTTCTCGCGCTGGCCGCGACGGCGACCGCCTGTGGCGGCGAGAAGGGCACCGCCGGGGACAAGCCGAAGGGCGGCGAGGTCTTCAGCGGCGACTACACGGTCGCGAAGGACGTGAAGATCGACTCGCCGACCCTGAAGGCGGCGCAGAAGCGCGGCAAGATCGTCATCGGCGCCAAGGCCGACCAGCCCTACCTCGGGTTCCAGGACACCGAGGGCAAGCGCTCCGGCTTCGACATCGAGATCGCCAAGATGGTCGCCGCCGACCTCGGCTTCTCCGCGGACCAGATCAGCTTCAAGACGGTGGACTCCAACGTCCGCGAGACCTCCATCTCCAAGGGCCAGGTCGACTACTACGTCGGCACCTACACCATCAACGACGAGCGCAAGAAGCAGGTCGGCTTCGCGGGCCCGTACTACCAGGCCGGTGCCGACCTGCTGGTCCGCGAGGAGGACAAGGACAAGATCACCGGCCCCGACAGCGTCAAGGGCAAGAAGGTCTGTTCGATCGTCGGCTCCACCCCGCTCCAGGAGATCAAGAAGCCGAAGTACGGTGCCAAGACCACCGAGCTGAGCAAGTACTCGCTCTGCGTCAAGCAGCTGCTCGACGGCCAGGTCGACGCGGTCACCACCGACGACGCGATCCTCAAGGGCTACGCCGCCCAGCGCCCGAGCAAACTGCACGTGGTCGGCAAGCCGTTCACCGAGGAGCCGTACGGCATCGGCATGAACAAGAGCGACAAGGCGCTGCGCGACGCGATCACCGACTCGCTCGAGAAGCACATCAAGAACGGCGACTACAAGAAGGCGTACGAAGGCACGCTCGGCAAGTCCGGCTCCTCCTACGTCGCGCCGAAGACCCCCCTGCCCCGCTACTGAGCAGGTTCCCCGTTCGCCTCGAAGCCGGTGCGCTCCGCACGCCGCTGACCTGACCGCTACCGCGGAGAATCGATGAACGTACTCCTCGATCATTTGCCCCAGTTCCGTGAGGGGTTCCTGGGAACCCTCTCCATCACGGCGGCCAGTGCGGCGCTCGCCCTCGTCCTGGGCATTGTCATAGCCGGCTTCCGGGTGTCCCCCATACCGCCGCTGCGGGCATTCGGCACGGCCTGGGTCACCCTGCTGCGCAACACCCCGCTGACCCTGCTGTTCCTGATCGCGTTCTTCGTGATCCCGCAGATCTTCTTCCCCGGAACGAGCCCCTTCGTTCTGGCGGCGGGGGCGCTGGGCTGCTACACGTCGTCCTTCGTCTGCGAGGCCGTGCGGTCCGGTATCAACACCGTGCCGCTCGGCCAGGCGGAGGCCGCCCGCAGCCTGGGGATGACCTTCTTCCAGACCCTGCGGATGATCGTCCTCCCCCAGGCCACCCGGACCGTCATTCCCCCCATGAGCAGCATCTTCATCGCGCTCACCAAGAACTCGGCCATCGCCGGGGCGTTCAGCAACACCGAACTGTTCAATGTCTCGAAGCTGCTGAGTGACAAGGGCTTCGCGATCGGCTGGATCTTCCTGTGGATCGCGCTGTGCTACCTGATCATCACCTTCGCCATCAGCGGTCTCTTCCGGCTGCTGGAGAACCGCCTGGAGGTGGCCCGATGAGCTCCAGCGTCCTGTACGACGCCCCCGGCCCCAAGGCCCGCGTCCGCAACCGGATCTTCTCCGTCGTCGGCGCCCTGGCCGTCCTCGGGCTGATCGTCTTCGCCGTGGTGCGGCTGAACGACAAGGGCCAGTTCGCGCCCGAGATGTGGGACATCTTCAACTACGCGGGGGTGCGGACCAGCATCCGCGACGGTGTGCTCACCACCCTGAAGGTGTTCGCGGTCGCGGCGGTCCTCTCACTGGTCCTCGGCGTGCTGCTCGCCGTCGGCCGGCTCTCCGACCACAAGCCGGTGCGCTGGTTCGCGACCGCGTTCATCGAGCTGTTCCGGGCCGTCCCGCTGCTGATCACCATCTACGTGCTGTGGGTGCTCTTCCTGACCTACCGGTCGGACCTGGGTCTCAGCGGTGACAACACCGGCTTCTGGGCCCTGGTCATCGGACTGACCGTCTACAACGGATCGGTCCAGGCCGAGGTGTTGCGGGCGGGCATCAACGCGGTGCCCAAGGGCCAGCGCGAGGCCGCGTACGCCCTGGGCATGCGCAAGACCCAGGTCATGATGACGGTCCTGGTCCCACAGGCCGTACGGGCGATGCTGCCGACCATCATCAGCCAGCTGGTGGTCACCCTGAAGGACACCTCGCTCGGATACGTCATCACCTACCAGGAGCTGCTGTTCCAGCTGCAGCAGCTGGCCGGCAACACCGTCGTCAACGACGACAACCCCTACGTTCCGGTGATCATCGTCGGCGGTGCCATCTACATCGCGATGTGTCTGGCCCTCTCCGCCCTCGCCACCTGGATCGAGCGGCGCGGCCGGCGCGCCAAGACCGGTATCCGGGTCGCGGACGCCGGCCAGCCGCTCGCGGCCGCCGACGCGCTCGACGTCATCGACCAGTCGGCGCCCGCCGCGCCGCAGGACGCCGCCGCCGGCAAGACGAACTGAGGGGCCGTCCGGGGGACCCGACGGAAGATCCAGCCCCTTACCAGGGCGGTGGCGCACGCGCCACCGCCCTTCGTCGCTTGACGCGGACAGCGGCAGTCTGTTGCATGCTTTCTGTGATCGCTCACCGGGTTTCAACTGCCAGTTTCCGTACGTCACGTACGACCCGCAGGGCCGCAGGAACCGCACCATGGACCCGGTGATCGTCGCCGGGGCGGGCCCGGTCGGTCTCACCCTGGCCCTCGCCCTCGCGCGCCTCGAGGTGCCCGTCATCCTGCTGGACGAGGCCACGGGCGGCGAGGAGAGCCGGCTCGCCCGCACCGTCGTGCTGCGCCCGGACACCGCCGCGCTGCTGGAGCGGCTGGGCTGCCGGGTCACCGCCCGCACGCGGCCGTGGACCGGATGGCGCACGCTGCGGCGGCGGCAGCTGGTGCGGCAGCTGCCGCTCGCGCCCGGCAGCCTCTTCGGCGGCGAGCACGGCACCGGCGGCGGCCGGCACGACGGCCTTACGGAGGCCATGGACTCCCCGGGCGGTGACGGGCCGGAGGACGAATCGGCACCGGCGCCCACGCCCTCACCGCTGCATCTGCCACAGCACGAGCTCACCCGTGCGCTGCGGGGTTCGCTGGCCGCGATCGGCGACGAGGACCTGGTCCGCATCGTCCCCGGGACCCGGCTCGACAGCCTGGAGCAGGACGACCACGGGGTCGGCGTGCGCACCCGGGGCGCCCAGGCCACCTGGTGGCGGGGCAGCTATCTGGTGGGCTGCGACGGGCCGCGGTCCACCGTCCGCAAGCTCCTCGGCGTGCGCTTCCCCGGCCGTACGGCGGTGGAGCGGCACGCCGTCGCGGCACTGCGGGCCGAACTCCCCTGGCCCGGGGAGGCCGTACTGCACCGCTCCCCGCCGTGGCGCAGCATCGACGCGGAGGTGACCGCGCGGCCGCTGCCCCACGGCCTGTGGCGGATCGACTGGCTGCTGCCGCCGGGGCGCGATCTGGTCACCCCCGACGCCCTGATGGTGCGGGTGCGCGACACCCTCGCGGGGTGGTGCGACGAGCCCGAGCCCCCCTACGAGCTGCTGGACACCGGCGTGTACACCGTGCACCACCGGCTCGCGCTGCGCTGGCGCGTCGGGCGCGCCTTCCTCGCCGGGGACGCCGCCCATCTGCTGGGCGCGCTCGGCACCCAGGGGTTCGAGGAAGGGCTGCGGGACGTCGACAACCTCGCCTGGAAGCTCTCCCTGGCCTGGCACCACGGGTCATCGGAAGCCCTGCTCGACAGCTATCAGGCGGAGCGGCGCGGGGCCGTCGGGGCCCGGCTGCGGACGACGGACCAGGCGCTGCCGCTGGTGCGGGCGTCCGGCGGCTGGCGCGCGGTACGACGCACCGTGCGGCCCGGCGGGGCGCGCGGGCACGACGCGCTGCTCACCGACGGCCACCTGGGGCGCGGTCCGCTGGGCGCGCCGCCGGTCTACGACCGTTCGCCGCTGACCCCGGCGGCGCCCCCGGAGGGCTCGATCACGGTGGGCACGGCGCCCGGGGCGCCGGTCGCCGATGTGCCGGTGACCGCTCCGGACGGCTCGGTCGTCCGGCTGCGGGAGCGGCTCGGCCGGGAGCTGCTGGCGGTGCTGGTCGCCCCGGGCACCGGGGTGTGGGACCGCCGCCACTGGATGCGCGCCGGGCTGATGCCACGGCTGGCGGCGGCCGTCGCGGCGCTGCCCCTGCCGACCCAGCTGCTGGTCGCCGAGGCGTACCCGGGAGCCCCGGCACACACCGTGCTGCTGGTGCGGCCGGACGGCCATCTGGCGGCGGCGCTGTCCGGGGTGCGACCGAGCGCACTGTACGCATACGCGGACGCGATCCGGGGCGGGAACGCGGCGCGGGGCGTACCGGAGGAGGCGAGCGCGCGGCGGTGACAGGAGGTCGGCGAGCGCACGACGGCAAGGCGGGGTCGGCGAGGTACGACGGCAAGGCGGTGTCAGCGAGCGCGCGGCGGTGGCACGAGGCCGACGATGGGCGCGACGGCAAGGCGGGTCGGCGAGGTGCGCGCCGGTGGCGCGGGTTCGGCGGGCCGGAGAGGTGAGGCGAGTCCGACGAGGCAGCGCGCCGGGATCACGCTCGGGCGTACGGCGCGCCTGCGGGCGTGCGTGATCGGGGGGCGAGCCGATGTTGACCCGCCTTCCGGCCCATGATTCACTTCGCAACGTGACCGACACGTGCTTGCCTCGCTTCTGGCGGAGGGTCCATCTGGACCTGGTCCGCTATGCGGGCTGTGTCTGTCGTCCGTCCCGCTGATCCGCTTCTGCCCTGCGCGGCACGACCGCGCCCCTTTTGCGATCATTCAGGACGGTTCTCTGTGCCCGACGTACGCACCTCCACCCCCGCTCCGGCGCGCCCCTCCACGGACCTCATCGCGGACCCCGCCGCATCCGGCGCGGCCGCCCCGCCCACCGCCGCGGAGCTGCTCGACTTCGCCCGCCGCACCGCCGCCGCCACCGAACTCGTCGCCTCCCTCCCGCTCGACCCGGAGGCCCGCACCTGGCTGCGCCTCGATGGTCCGGGCGGCAGCGAAGCCTGGCTGATCGGCTGGCCTCCGGGCACCGGCACCGGCTGGCACGACCACGGCGGCTCCCACGGCGCCTTCGTCACCGCGGCGGGCGAACTGGACGAGCAGTCCCTCGCCGCGCGTCTTCCCACCGAGGGCTGGAAGACCCTGGAACTGGCCGACGGTGTGGACCGCGAGCGGCGGCTGCCCGCCGGGCGGGGCCGGGCCTTCGGACCGCATCATGTCCATGAGGTGTTGAACCCGTCCGCCACCGAGCACGCGGTGTCGGTGCACGCCTACTACCCGCCGCTGCCACTGATGCGGCGTTACAGCCGCACCGGTCAGACGCTGCGGCTTGAGCAGGTCGAGCGGCCCGAGGAGTGGGTGTAACGCGATGGGCACGACGAAGCGGAGCGTGGACGAGCTGCTGGCCGAGGCCCGCGAGGAACTCGACCGGCTGGAACCCCTCGATGCCGCGGCGGCGCAGGTCCAGGGAGCGCTGCTGGTGGACATTCGGTACGCGGCGCTGCGGGAGCGCGACGGCACCATCCCGGGGGCGCTGATCGTCGAGCGGAACGAGCTGGAGTGGCGGCTCGATCCGCAGTGCGACCACCGGCTGCCCGAGGCCACCCATCACGATCTGCGGGTCGTGGTGGTGTGCAACGAGGGATACGCGTCGAGCTTCGCGGCCGTCTCGCTGCGCCGGCTGGGGCTGGCGCGGGCGACCGATCTGATCGGCGGGTTCCAGGCGTGGCGCGCGGCGGGGCTCCCGGTGAGCGGGCACTCGCAGGTCTCGGGTGCCGCGTAGCCGGACACCGCTCTGTCGACAAAGCTCTTCCGAGTCACCGGCCTGTCCAGGTCGACCGGGGTGGCCGATGTCTGCGGACCGGCCGGACCAGCCGGCGGCTCCGGACCGAACGGGTGACCGGCCGGTGGGGACAGGGCCGACCGCTTCTCCCCCCTGACCATCAGGACCGTCACTGCCCTCGGGGCGGGCCGTGTCGCAGCCCCGAGCCCGAGGCGGAGCCGTCGGGGTCTCAGAGGTCGGGGAGATGATGCTCCAGCAGCTCCGGGTCCTCTCCCTCCTCCTCCAGCGCGCGCCGCACCACCCGCAGCGCCAGCCCCTCGGAGTAACCCTTGCGGGCCAGCATCCCGGCGAGGCGGCGGATCCGCTTCTCCCGGTCGAGGCCACGGGTGGCCCGCAGCTTGCGCTCGACCAGCTCATGTGCGGTCCGCTCCTCCTGGTCGGAGTCGAGCTGCCCCACCGCGTCGTCGATCAGGGCGGAGTCCACGCCCTTGGTGCGCAGCTCACGGGCGAGGGCCCGCCGGGCGAGCCCCCGGCTGTGGTGCCGGGATTCCACCCAGGCCCCGGCGAACGCCGCGTCGTCGATCAGCCCCACGTCCTCGAACCGGGACAGCACCTCCTGCGCCGCGTCATCGGGGATGCCCCGGGCGCGCAGCGCGTCCGCGAGCTGCCGGCGGGTGCGCGGGGTCCCGGTGAGCAGGCGCAGGCAGATCGCCCGCGCCTGCTCCTCCGGGCCGGGCGGCGGCCCCTGCTCGGCCCTCGACAAGGAGGGGGCGCCGCTGTCCGGACGGTCCGGGCACTCCGGACGGCCCGGGCCGCCCGGCCATTCGGTCCGCCGTGTCATGGATCAGCTCTTGGCCGCGGCGGTCTTGGCCGTCTTCGTCCCGGCCTTGGCCGCCGGGGCGGCCGCGGCCTTCGCCGGTGCGGCGGCGGTCACGCCCGCGGCACCGGCGGCGTCCGCGGTGGGCTCCGCGGCCGCCGGGTCCTGGGGCTTCACCCCGATGCCGAGCTTTTCCTTGATCTTCTTCTCGATCTCATTGGCGAGATCGGGGTTGTCCTTCAGGAAGTTGCGCGCGTTCTCCTTGCCCTGGCCGAGCTGATCGCCCTCGTAGGTGTACCAGGCACCGGACTTGCGGATGAAGCCGTGCTCGACGCCCATGTCGATCAGGCCGCCCTCGCGGCTGATGCCCTGGCCGTACAGGATGTCGAACTCTGCCTGCTTGAAGGGCGGCGCGACCTTGTTCTTGACGACCTTGACACGGGTGCGGTTGCCGACCGCCTCGGTGCCGTCCTTGAGCGTCTCGATCCGGCGGATGTCCAGCCGCACCGACGCGTAAAACTTCAGCGCCCGGCCACCGGTCGTGGTCTCCGGGGAGCCGAACATCACGCCGACCTTCTCACGGAGCTGGTTGATGAAGATGGCGGTGGTCTTGGACTGGTTGAGCGCACCGGTGATCTTGCGGAGCGCCTGGCTCATCAGCCGGGCCTGGAGGCCGACGTGGGAGTCGCCCATCTCGCCCTCGATCTCCGCACGCGGCACCAGCGCGGCGACGGAGTCGATGACGATGAGGTCCAGGGCGCCGGAGCGGATCAGCATGTCGGTGATCTCGAGCGCCTGCTCGCCGTTGTCCGGCTGGGACAGGATCAGGGAGTCGGTGTCCACGCCCAGCTTCTGCGCGTAGTCCGGGTCGAGGGCGTGCTCGGCGTCCACGAAGGCGACGGTGCCGCCGGTCCGCTGGGCGTTGGCCACCGCGTGCAGGGTCAGGGTCGTCTTACCGGAGGACTCGGGGCCGTAGACCTCGACCACCCGGCCACGCGGCAGACCGCCGACGCCGAGGGCGACGTCGAGAGCGGTCGACCCGGTGGGGATGACCTCGACCGGCTCGTTCGGCCGCTCGCCCATGCGCATCACGGCGCCCTTGCCGAATTGCCGTTCAATCTGTGCGAGCGCGGCGTCGAGCGCCTTCTCGCGGTCGGTTCCTGCCATGGGTCCCACCCGGTGTGCTTGAGTCGATCGCTTCACGTCCATGACGCTAGCGCCTGCCACTGACAAGCGGCCCGGACGTCCTCGGCCTGTGGATAACTTGCCGGACCTCCATGAGAATGGATGTTCGATTTTCGTGTCAACTGCGCCGCGCCAGCGCGGCGCGCATCCGCGCGAGGGCCGACGCGCCGCGCCGCCGCGTGCGCCCGTGCACCCGCAGATCGTCGGTCACGTCGTACCGCTTGATGTACGCGCCGAGGAACGCCTGCAGCGTCGCCGTCGCCGGAATCGCGATCAGCGCGCCCACCGCGCCCAGCAGCGCGGTGCCCGCTATCACCGAGCCGAAGGAGACGGCCGGGTGGATGTCCACCGTCCTGGCGGTGATCCTCGGCTGCAGCAGGTAGTTCTCGAACTGCTGGTAGACCACGACGAAGACCAGCACCCACAGCGCGTACCAGGGGTCGACGGTGAACGCGATCAGCATCGGCAGGGCCCCGGCCAGGTAGGTGCCGATGGTCGGGATGAACTGCGAGATCAGCCCCACCCAGACGGCCAGCGCCGGGGCGTAGGGCACGCCCAGGGCCTCCAGCAGGATGTAGTGGGCGATACCGGAGATCAGGGCCATCAGCCCGCGGGAGTAGATGTAACCGCCGGTCTTGGCGACCGCGATCTCCCAGGCGCGCAACACCTCCACCTGCCGGGTCGGCGGCAGCACCGAGCACAGGGCGCGGCGCAGCCGGGGTCCGTCGGCGGCGAAGTAGAAGGCGAACAGGGTGACCGTCAGCAGCTTGAACAACCCGCCGAGCACCTGCGCGGAGACGTCCAGGACGTTGTCGGCGCTGTTCTTGACGTAGCTCTGCAGCCAGTCGGAGTGCAGCAGGCTGTCCTGGATCTCCAGACGCGACAGATGTGTGTGGAACGTGTCGTTGATCCAGCTGACCACGTTGTCGAGGTACTGCGGGAAGTCCTGGACCATGGTCATGATCTGGTCCGCGAGCATCGAGCCGAGCAGGGTGAAGAAGCCCGCGGTGCCGATGAGGATGGCGAGAAAGACCAGCCCGGTGGCCAGCCCCCGGCGCATACCGCGGGCGGCCATCCGGTCCACGGCCGGTTCGATCGCGAGCGCGAGGAAGAACGCGATCAGGATGTTCAGCAGCAGGCCGGTCAGCTGGTCGAAGGCCCAGCTCGCAAGCCGGTAACAGGCCACCAGCGCGAGTGCGAGCACCATGGCGCGCGGCAGCCAGCGCGGCATGCGCGCGGGCTGTTGCGGGGAATCCGAGGAGGCCCGAGCGGCGCTCGGGGTGTCGTCGGCGTCGGAGGGAAGGGTCTCTTCGGTCGGGGCCACTGGGCAAGTGTGGCGTACATCGGCCGAGGAGATCCGGCCACCCCGGGAACCCGGTGCGTCCGGAAGGCCGCTCAGCGCTTGCCCTCCGGGATCTCCATCGCGGCGCAGACGCCGCGCCAGACGTCCTTGGCCTCCCAGCCGTCCTCGAGCGCCTGGTGCACCGTCCGGCCGCCGAGCTGCGACATCACATGATCGCGTGCGAAGGAGTCGGCGTAGGTCTCGCCGAAGTGGTCCGCCATTCGCTGCCAGAAGTCCGTCAACCGCATGTGCCCAGTATCGCGCTCCCGGGGTGCACCCGGGCGTGAGCCCCCTACCGGGGGTGCCTTCCGGCCTACGGTCTGTCCATGGACCGATCCGCAAGCCTCCCCTCCTCGTCGTCGTCGCCCTCCGCCGGGCCGGCCCAGCCGGCCGAGTCCTCCGCGCTCTCCCGCGCCGAGCGGTTCGTCTGGCTGACCGCCCGCGTGCTGGAGCAGCGCAGATTCGCGTATCACTTCCTGGGCGGCGGCGCCGAGGCGGTCGAGACCGCGCTGGCCGCGTACCTGGGCGCCGACGGGGGCTACGGCCATGCGCTGGAACCGGATCTGCGCGGCCCGGTGAGCCAGCCGCTGCACGCCGTGCACGCCTTACGGGTGCTCGACGGGATCGGGCGCTGCGGCGGGCAGCGGGTGGAGCGCCTGTGCCGCTATCTGACGGCCGTGTCCACGCCCGACGGCGCGCTGCCCGCGCACCACCCCTCGCCGCGCGGCTATCCGGCGGCCCCCTGGGTCCCGTCGGCGGACGGTCCGCGCAGTGATCTGCTGACCACCGGCCCGGTCGTGGGGCTGCTGCACCGCAACGAGGTGTGGCACGCGTGGCTGTTCCGGGCCACGGACTTCTGCTGGGCGGCGGTCGCGGCCCTGGCGGAGGGCGGCGCGGTGACGCGTCCGTACCAGGTCGGAGCGGCCGTCGCCTTCCTGGACGGGGCACCGGACCGGGCACGCGCCGAGGCGGCGGCCGAGCGGCTGGGCCGCCGGGTGCGGGAGGAGCGGCTGGTCGTGCCCGGACCGGCCCCCGAGCGCGTCGAGGACCGTCCCCAGCCGCCGGAGCACGGCCCCGGCGTCCCCCTCCAGGTGCACGACATCGCCCGCACCCCCGGCTCGCTGGCGCGCCGGTGGTTCACCGACGCCGAGGTGGAGCGGTCTCTGGACTCTCTGGTGGCCGCGCAGCAGGAGGACGGCGGCTGGCCGCCGCACCGGCGCTCATGGACGCCGGGGGCAACGCTGGAGTGGCGGTCGGTGGCGACCATCGAGGCGCTGCTGACGCTGCGGGCCTACGGACGGCGGATCTGAGCGCCGGAACCGGCGGGCCGGGCCCTCGCCATGACCGGGGCCCCGGTCGCGCTCCCGGCCGGGACTCCGCCGGGCGCCTGGCTCGGTTCGGCGGCCGGACGGCGCTGGGTGTTCGCCGCGATGTCCGTGCTCACCGCCGTCGTCATGGTCTTCGCGCGACTCCTCGTGCCCGGCGGGCCGGCGCGGGCGCCGTGGTGCTCAGAGGGCCCGGACACCGGCGGTGACGGCGACGGCCACGGCGACCACCACCAGGAAGGGGGCGCGGAGCACCAGCGCGAGCGCCGCCGCGCCCAGCCCGGCCGCCCTCGCGTCCAGGACGAGGTGCCGGCCGTCGCCGAAGGTCTGCTGGGCGGTGAGGGCGGCGAGCAGGGCCACGGGCAGCAGCGCGGCCAGGCGCCTGACGAGCGGGCGCTCCAGGACGCCGGCGGGCACCGAGAGCCCCAGCAGCTTGACCAGGTAGCAGCCCGCCGCGGTGACGCCGATGGCGATCCAGGTGGTCATCGGCGCTCACCCGGCTCCGTGCCGCCCGCCATGCGTCCGCGCACCGTCAGGACGACGGGAGCGGCGAGCGCCGCCACCAGAACCGGGACCCCGGCGGGGAGCACCGGCTGGGAGAGGAGCACCAGCGAGACCCCGAGGGCGGCCACGGCCCGTTCGACGGTGCCGCTGAGCATGGGGGCCAGCAGGGCGAGGAAGACGGCGGGCCCGGCGGCGTCCAGCCCCCAGGCGTCGGTGTCGCCGAGCGCGGACGCGCCCAGGGCGCCGATCAGCGTGGTCAGGTTCCACAGGACGTACAGCGTCACCCCGGTGACGGTGAAGCCCAGGCGCGCGGTGCGCCGGTCGGGCTGGGCGAGGGCGACGGCCGAGGTCTCGTCGATGACCCATTGGGCCGCCAGCGGACGCACCGCCCGCGGCAGCCCGAGGAGCCCGGACAGCCGGAGGCCGTAGAAGGCGTTGCGGACCCCGAGGAAGAACGCCCCGGCGGCGGCGGTGAACGGGTTGCCGCCCGCCGCCAGCGCGCCCACGAGGGCGAACTGCGACGCCCCGGTGAAGACGAGCAGGCTGAGCGCGCAGGTCTGCAGCAGGCCGAGCCCGGCGCCCGCCGACGTCACCCCGAAGGCGAAGCCGGAGAGCCCCACGGCGACACCGACGCCCAGGGCGTCGCGGACGACGGCCGAGTCCGCCGGGGGCGCGGCGGGATCGGTTCGTATCTCTATCTGTTCTGACACACCCCGCACGTTAGGAGAGCGCTTCGGACCCGGTCTTGTACGTTCTTGCGCGCTCGCGTCGATAGGCGCCCGGTGGCACCCCCACGATGCGGGTGAAGTGCCGGTTCAGGTGGGACTGGTCGGTGAAGCCGACGGCGACCGCCACCCGGGCGGGCGCGGTCCCGGCGTCCAGCAGTTGCCGGGCCCGGCGGACCCGGGCGTCGGTGAGCCAGGTGTGCGGCGGCATCCCGTAGAGGGCGCGGAAGGCGCGCAGCAGGGCGAACGGGCCGGTCTCCAGCTCGGCCGCCAGCCGTCCCAGGGACGGCGGATCCGCCATGCGCTCCTGGAGGATCGCGCGGGCGCGCGCCGCCGTTCGCGCACCCGCGGTGCGCGCCGTGCGCTCGGGGAGCGGGCCGCCATGGTCGCGCAACAGCCGGGCGAGGGCGATGCGCAGCAGACTGTCGGCGGCGAGCGGGTCGCCCTCCTCGGCGGCCCGGTGCACCGCGGTGACCAGCCGCGCGGCCTGCGGATCGTCGACGCTGGGGACCCGGAACCCGGCCGTGCCGCGCAGGGTGGTCGTCTCGGCGGCGATACCGGCGACCAGCTCGGGGGCCGGGTACAGCACGCTGTACACCCACCCCCCGGGCGCCCCGGCCCGTCCGGTGTGCGGCACCTCCGGGTTGATGAGCGCGATCCCGCCGGGCCCGGTGCGCTCCAGGGTGCCGCGGTGGTGGAACTCCTCGATGCCCTCGGTGACCGCCGCGATCACGAAGGTCTCGTGGGTGTGCCACACGAAGGTCTTGTCGATGTAGCGGGCGCGCAGCAGATCGACGCCCGGAAGCTCGGGGTACCGCCAGTGCCGCGCTCTCTCCCGGTTGGCCATGGCACCATTGTGCGGCCCGCCGGGCCACCCCTGACCTGCGACTCCGTCCATTGTCAGTGGTCCGGTGCACGATGGAGGGCATGGCAGGTTCGGCGCTCGACGGATTCTCCCCGGCCACCCGCGGATGGTTCACGGGTGCCTTCACCGCGCCCACTGCCGCGCAGGAGGGCGCGTGGCGGGCGATCGGCGAGGGCTCGGACGTCCTGGTCGTCGCGCCCACCGGTTCGGGCAAGACCCTGGCCGCCTTCCTGGCGGCGCTGGACAAGCTGGCCGGTGAGCCGCCGCCCGCCGAGGCCAAGAAGCGCTGCCGGGTGCTGTACGTCTCCCCGCTCAAGGCCCTGGCGGTGGACGTCGAGCGCAATCTGCGCAGCCCGCTGACCGGTATCCGCCAGGAGGCGGTGCGGCTGGGCCTGCCCGAGCCGGAGATCCGGGTGGGCACCCGCTCGGGCGACACCCCGGCCGCCGAGCGCCGCGCCCTGGCCTCCCGGCCGCCGGACATCCTCATCACCACCCCCGAGTCGCTGTTCCTGATGCTCACCTCCGCCACCCGGGAGGCGCTGCGCGGGGTGGAGACCGTGATCCTCGACGAGGTCCACGCCGTCGCGGGGACGAAGCGGGGCGCCCATCTCGCGCTGTCCCTGGAGCGCCTCGACGAGCTGCTCGAGCGCCCCGCCCGGCGCATCGGCCTGTCCGCGACCGTGCGGCCGGTGGACGAGGTGGCGCGGTTCCTCTCGCCGCGGCGCAAGGTGGAGATCGTCCAGCCGCCGTCCGGCAAGGAGTTCGACCTGTCGGTGGTCGTGCCCGTGGAGGACCTGGGCGAGCTGGGCGGCTCCCCCGCCCAGGAGGGGGAGCCGGGCGAGCGGCCGTCGATCTGGCCCCATGTGGAGGAGCGGATCGCCGATCTCATCCAGGCCCACCGCTCCACCATCGTCTTCGCCAACTCCCGCCGCCTGGCCGAGCGGCTGTGCAACCGGCTGAACGAGATCGCCTACGAGCGGGCCACCGGAGAGACCCTGCCCGAGGACCACTCCCCCGCCGAGCTGATGGCCGAGGCCGGTGCGGCCCGGGGCGCGCCCCCGCTGCTGGCCCGCGCGCACCACGGCTCGGTGTCCAAGGAGCAGCGGGCGCTGGTCGAGGAGGACCTCAAGGCCGGCCGTCTGCCCGCCGTCGTGGCCACCTCCAGCCTCGAGCTCGGCATCGACATGGGCGCGGTGGACCTGGTCGTCCAGGTCGAGTCACCGCCCTCGGTGGCCTCCGGTCTGCAGCGGGTGGGCCGGGCCGGCCACCAGGTGGGCGCGGTCTCCACCGGCGTGGTCTTCCC
This sequence comes from Streptomyces hygroscopicus subsp. hygroscopicus, assembly GCF_001553455.1. Taxonomy (GTDB): domain Bacteria; phylum Actinomycetota; class Actinomycetes; order Streptomycetales; family Streptomycetaceae; genus Streptomyces; species Streptomyces hygroscopicus. The sequence goes on along the minus strand of NZ_BBOX01000200.1, from coordinate 2,911 downwards.
GAAGTACCGCGGTGATCTGGTGCAGGCCGCGGTGGTCACCGAGCGGATGCGCGAGGGGGCGATCGAGTCGCTGCGGGTGCCCGCCAACCCGCTGGACGTGCTCGCCCAGCAGCTGGTCGCCATGACCGCCATGGACTCCTGGGACGTGGACGAGCTCCTCGCCCTGATCCGCCGCGCCGCGCCGTTCGCCTCGCTCCCGGAGTCGGCGTACATCTCCGTCCTCGACATGCTCGCGGGCCGCTACCCCTCCGACGCCTTCGCGGAGCTGCGGCCGCGTCTGGTGTGGGACCGCGTGGCCCATACGGTCACGGGGCGCCCGGGGGCGCAGCGGCTCGCGGTGACCTCCGGCGGCACCATCCCCGACCGCGGGCTCTTCGGTGTCTTCCTGGCGGGCGCCGAACCGGAGAGGGGCGGCGGCCGATCCGATGCGGCAGCGCGGAGCGCTTCCCCCCGGGGCGGTGGCGGGCGCCGGGTGGGCGAGTTGGACGAGGAGATGGTCTACGAGTCCCGGGTGGGCGATGTGTTCACCCTGGGCACCACCTCCTGGCGGATCGAGGACATCACCCGGGACCGGGTCCTGGTCTCCCCCGCCCCCGGGGTCCCCGGCCGGCTCCCCTTCTGGAAGGGCGACCAGCTCGGCCGCCCCCTGGAGCTGGGGCGTGCCCTGGGCGCGTTCCTGCGGGAGGTCGGCGCCCTGAAGCCGGAGGACGCCCGCCTGCGGCTGCTGGCCGCCGGCCTGGACGCCTGGGCCGCCGAGAACGTCATCGGCTACCTGGACGAGCAGCGCCGTGCCTGTGGGCATGTTCCCGACGACCGGACGATCGTGGTCGAGCGGTTCCGCGACGAGCTGGGCGACTGGCGCGTGGTGGTCCACTCCCCCTTCGGCGCGCAGGTCCACGCCCCCTGGGCGCTCGCCCTGGGGGCCCGCCTCTCCGAGCGGTACGGCATCGACGCCCAGGTCATGCACGCCGACGACGGCATCGTGCTGCGGCTGCCCGACGCCGATCTGATGGGTCTCGACCTCCTCGACGCGGACCCGATGCGGCAGGGCGCGGAGTACGACAGCGAGCAGTCCCCCGTGGGCGCGGCCGATGTCGCGTTCGACAAGGGCGAGATCGGCCAGATCGTCACCGACCAGGTCGGCGGTTCGGCGCTGTTCGCCTCCCGGTTCCGCGAATGCGCCGCCCGCGCCCTGCTGCTGCCCCGCCGCGACCCCGGCAAACGCACCCCGCTGTGGCAGCAGCGCCAGCGCGCCGCGCAGCTCCTCCAGGTGGCCGGCGAGTTCGGCTCCTTCCCGATCGTCCTCGAGGCCGTCCGCGAATGCCTCCAGGACGTCTTCGACGTCCCCGGCCTCACCGAGCTGATGGGCGACATCGAGGCCCGCCGGGTCCGGCTGGTGGAGGTGACCACCCCCGAGCCGTCCCCCTTCGCCCGCTCGCTGCTCTTCGGCTATGTGGCGCAGTTCCTGTACGAGGGCGACTCCCCGCTCGCCGAGCGCCGCGCCGCCGCCCTCTCCCTCGACTCCCGGCTGCTGGCCGAGCTCCTGGGCCAGGCCGAGCTGCGCGAGCTGCTGGACGCCGACGTCCTGGCCGAGCTGGAGCGCGAGCTCCAGTGGCTCACCGACGACCGCCGGGTCAAGGACGCCGAGGGGGTCGCCGACGTCCTGCGGCTGCTCGGCCCGCTCACCGACGCCGAGCTGGCCGAGCGCGGCGCCGAGCCGGGGTGGGCCGAGGAGCTGGCCGGGGCCCGGCGGGCCATCCGGGTCCGGATCGCGGGCGAGGACCGCTGGGCGGCGGTGGAGGACGCGGGACGGCTGCGGGACGCGCTCGGCACGGCGCTGCCGGTCGGTGTCCCCGAGGCGTTCACCGAACCGGTCAAGGACCCCCTCGGCGATCTGCTGGCCCGCCATGCCCGCACCCACGGCCCCTTCACCTCCTCGCAGGCCGCCGCCCGCTTCGGCCTCGGCACGGCCGTCACCGAGGGCGCCCTGCACCGCCTCGCCGCGAGCGGCCGCGTCGTCCAGGGCGAGTTCCGCCCGCCCGTCACCCGCCACCACCCTTCTGACGATGCGCTTCGCGCAACCTCTTCCCTGGACACGGGCCAGGAGTGGTGCGACGCGGCCGTGCTGCGGCGGCTGCGGCGCCGTTCCCTGGCCGCGCTGCGCCATGAGCTGGAGCCCGTGCCGCCCTCGGCGCTCGCCGCCTTCCTCCCGCAGTGGCAGCATCTGGGCACCCACAGCCTGCGCGGTATCGACGGGCTGGTGCGCGCGATCGAGCAGCTCCAGGGCGCGCCCGTCCCGGCGTCGGCCCTGGAGAAGCTGGTCCTGCCGTCCCGGGTGAGCGACTACACGCCCACGATGCTCGACGAGCTCACCGCCTCCGGGGAGGTCGTCTGGGCCGGGGCGGGAGCGCTGCCCGGGAAGGACGGCTGGGTCACCCTCCACCTGGCCGACACCGCACCGCTGCTGCTGCACATCCCGCACCCCCTGGAAGCGGGCCCCCTCCACCAGGCCGTCCTCGACGCCCTGGCCGGGGGGTACGGGCTGTTCTTCCGCCAGATCGCCGAGCAGGCACGGGCCGCCGGGCACGAGTTCCAGGACCCCCAGCTCGCCGAGGCCCTGTGGGACCTGGTCTGGTCCGGCCGGGTCACCGGCGACACCCTCGCCCCGCTCCGCTCCCTGCTGGGCTCGGGCCGCACCGCGGGCTCCACCGCCCACCGCGCCAAGCGCACGGTCCCCCGGGGCCGCTACGGCGGCCTTACGGGCCGCACCGGCTGGCCCACGGCATCGCGCAACGGCCCGCCCACCGTCGCCGGACGCTGGTCCCTGCTGCCGGAGCGCGAGCCCGAGCCCACCCACCGTGCCCACGCCCTGGCGCGCACCCTCCTGGACCGGCACGGCGTGGTCACCCGC